>JAIPDL010000024.1 GCA_021737695.1 Desulfotignum sp.
ATCCTCATGGACACCAAACAGCCGGAACAATGGGCATCGGCCCGGAAAGCCATCACGGAAATTTATGAATTTGTACGGTCCGTCAACGGCACAACCTCTGCAGAACACGGCATCGGCCTGTCCAAAGCCGCGTCATTTAAAGTGGAAAAAGCGGATTCCCTGCGCCTGCTTCAAACCATTAAACAGGCCCTGGATCCCAACAACATCCTGAACCCGGGTAAACTGATGCAGGCCCCTGACGACTGGGTCACTGCCACCGGATTGAGATATGCTGTGAACAACTGAAAATAAGGGACTGCCCTATGGAAACAAAACACCCCACCCGGTTCAATCATCTGAAAAAATGGGAATCCACCCTGGCGGCCTGCATTCGATGCGGCTATTGTTTTGAACATTGTCCGTTGTTTAAATACACGGGATGGGAGTCGGATGCCCCCCGGGCCAAAATCATCACGGCCTTCGGGCTTTTGTCGGGGGAGCTTGAGCCGTCGGAAACCGCGGCAGACAAACTGTTCAACTGTTTTTACTGCAAACGGTGCGAGGCGGCCTGTTCATCCGGTGTGACCCTCACGGACATCTTCACGGATGCCAGAAAAGATTTGGTGGAAATGGGATATACCGGACCCGGCACCACAGCGGTCACCGACCTGACCTGTGCCCAGTGCCTGCTGTGCGTGAGCGCCTGCCCCCATGAAGCCCGGTTTCACGGGGAAAACGGCATTGAAACCGACCTGGTGAAATGCCAGAGCTGTGGCACGTGTGTGTCCATCTGCCCGGCCAACGCCGTGAACATTTTGCACACCTTCGGCACGGGAAAAGAGAATCTCACCCAGGCATCGGCCCGGTTTCTGGATACCCACGCGTCAGCCAAGGCCATCGTGTTTGCCTGCAACTGGTCTTATTACCCGGATCTCCAGGCGTCCCGGCTGCCGGAATCGGAAACCCATGACAAGGATTATGAGATCTATGTCAACATGTGTGCCGGCCGGCTGGAACCGGAAACGCTGATGGCTCCGTTTCTCAACCATGCCTGGGGCGTGCTGGTGGCCTGCTGCCCGGAAGATGACTGCCAGCACAAAAACGGCGGCAAACGCTCAAAACAGCAGATGAAACGGATTCAATCCATCCTGGAAAACCTGGACATCGACCCGGAACGGATCCAGGTGGTAGAAATTCCCGACGGGGACAAGACCCTGTTCCAGGCGGAAATCGATACGTTCATCGACCATCTTAACACCCTGGGCCCGGTGAAATAATCCGGAGCCCTGCATTTGCGAACCCGATACCTGAAATAACGACCATAAGGAAAGCCTGACCCCCATGAAAATAACTGTTCCCTACGGCAAAGAAGACACCCTCACCGCCACGCTGGATGATGGGGTGCCGGTCCGGTTCCTGGAAGCCAACGACGTGATCCTGCCCGATCAGGACCGGGTCATTGCCGATGCCGTTGCCCGGCCCATCCACAGCACCCCGTTTGAGGCATTTATCAAAGACGCGGGCAAGGTCCTGGTCATTGTCAATGACGCCACAAGGCCCACGCCCACGTCAAAAGTGCTGGATGTGATTTTTGACCCTTTGTCACGCACCAATTATCATTTCATCATTGCCACAGGGGTTCACCGGGGTCCCACTGAAGACGAATTCATCCAGATTTTCGGTGACTATTACGCAAAAATCAAAGACCGGATCATTGTGCATGATGCCACCAACGAACAAGACATGGTCTTTTTGGGCGATTCCTCCAACGGCACCCCCATGTATGTGAACAAGGCCGGGGTGGAAGCGGACAAAATCATCATCATTTCATCCGTGGAGCCCCATTATTTTGCCGGGTACACGGGCGGCAGAAAATCGTTTCTCCCGGGCATTGCCGGATATCAGACCATCGAGCAGAACCACAAGCTGGCCCTGGCGCCCGAGGCCAAAGCCCTGGCCCTGGCCGGCAATCCCGTGCACGAGGACATGATGGATGCCATCAAGACCGTGAAACAGGACATCTTTTCCATCATGATGGTGCTGGACAAGCATCACCAGGTGTATGCCGCATGCGCCGGCCATATCCATGACTCGTTTCATGCGGCCATTGACCGGGCCAACGAGGTGTTTGCCGCGCCCATGGGAAAAAAGGCCGACATTGTGGTGTCTGTGGTGAAATTTCCCCAGGACATCGATCTGTACCAGGCCCAGAAAGGCATTGACAATGCCAAGCTGGCCCTTAAAAAAGACGGGATCCTGATCCTGGTGGCCAAATGCCGTTGCGGCATCGGCGGCAAGGCGTTCGCCGATCTCCTGGGCGCCTGCGACACGCCCGAAGCGGCGTTGGAAAAAATCGAGACAGGCTATGTCTTAGGGTATCACAAGGCCGCTAAAATGGCAGAAATCGGGCTGTGGGCTCAGATGTGGGCAGTCACGGATGTGCCGCCGGATCAGATCACCCCGTTGTTCATCACCCCTTTTTCCGATCTTCAAACCGCGCTGGACCAGGCCCTGGCCCAAAAAGGCCAAAAAGCCGCCGTCCTGTTTCTCATGGACGGCGGCCTGACTGTTCCCATGATGCATTAATCATTGCAAGAAACGGCGTTGTTTCACAGCTTGCGTTTGTCTTTGAGAATATTGTTGGAAATCACGATGCGCTGAATCTCGGAGGTGCCTTCATAAATAGTGAACACCCGGGCATCCCGGTACAGGCGCTCCACCACATAGTCTTTGGTGAATCCATAGCCGCCGTGCATCTGAATGGCCCGGGCCGTGACCTCGTTGACCATCTCCGAGGCAAACAGCTTGGCCATGGAGGCTTCTTTGGTATAGGGTTCTTTTCGATCCTTCATGGACGCGGCAGACAACATCAGCTGCCGGGCCGCCTCGATCTGAGTCGCCATGTCCGCAATCTGAAACCGGATGGCCTGGTGCTTGGTGACGGGCACGCCAAACTGCCGGCGCTGGGATGTATAGGCCACGGCTGCATCAAATGCGGCCTGGGCCACGCCGATGGACTGGGCGGCAATCCCGATACGTCCGCTGTCCAGACCGGACATGGCGATTTTGAATCCATCCCCTTTTTTCCCGAGCATCCAGGATGCGGGCACCCGGCAGTCCTCAAAAATCAGATCCGTGGTATCTGAGGCACGCAGCCCCATCTTATCTTCTTCATGACCAACAATCAGGCCCTTGGTATCCTTGGGAATGATAAAACACGAGATCCCCTTATGACCGGCATCCGGATCGGTTTTCGCCGTCACCAGCACCACCTTGGCATGCTTGCCGGAAGTGATGAACCGCTTGGTGCCGTTGATGATGTAATCGTCATTGTCTTTGACGGCCACCGTGGCCTGGGACACGGGATCAGACCCTGCATCCGGCTCGGTGAGCCCGAATGCGCCGATCATTTTTCCGGAAGCCAGTGGCGTGAGAAACTGCTGTTTCTGGGCCGTTGTCCCGAAATTATTAAGGCTTTCACACACAATGGAATTCTGCACCGACATCACCACGGAGGTGGATGCACAGGAATAGGCGATTTCAGACAATGCC
This sequence comes from Desulfotignum sp., assembly GCA_021737695.1. Lineage (GTDB taxonomy): Bacteria > Desulfobacterota > Desulfobacteria > Desulfobacterales > Desulfobacteraceae > Desulfotignum. Next base: position 3,532 of record JAIPDL010000024.1, read on the forward strand.
AGCACATAGGACACAGTATCGGCGGATTCCCCGCCATATGCTTCAGGCACCATCATGCCCATGAGTCCGAGCTCTCCCATCTGCTTGAAATTCCCGGCCGGAAATTCCTTGGTCCGGTCCCGTTCCGCCGCCGTGGGGGCAATCACTTTTCTGGAAAACTCCCGAACCATGTTCCGGATCATTTTTTGTTCATCAGTCAATTTAAACAGCATGGTCTGCCACCTCCATTGTCAGGGAACGTAAACCACCACAATCAGAACGGCATCCTCTTGAGAAGGGTTGCGCAAATCATGTTTGATCCCGGAATTAAAATGCAAAGAATCGCCGGCGGCAAGTTCATTGATATGTTCGCCCACCTGCACCTCCACCTGCCCTTCCAGCACATGGACAAATTCTTCCCCCTGGTGCTGGAACCCGACGCCTTCATGCCGGGTGCCGGCTTCCACCACAATGCGAAACGCTTTTAAATGCTTGTTTTTTGCATCAGGTGTCAACGGGGTGTATGCATATTGATCCGTGCGTTTGGTATAGGCCTGGGCCCGTTTTTCCTGGTCTGCTTCCGGATCTTTGAGCAGAAAATCGGAATCCAGCTGCAAGACCCTGGAAATCTGAAGCAGGGTCCCCACGGACGGCCGTTTTTCACCATTTTCAATCTGTTTGATCACTTGTTTTGCCAGGCCGGTCTCATTGGCTATGGTATCCAGCGTGACTTTTCTGTCCAGCCGGGCCCGCCGGATTCGCTTTCCGATGGGAACAAATTTGTCTGTTTTGGCCATACTCCCTCCTGCCCGTGGATGGTTCAATCTTGAAAATCCAGGGATTACGTCTAAACCACCGGTTCGATCCAGTTTTCCGTGTCTTTTGCCTTTCCATACTGGATGGATGTCAATGCCTCGTAAAATTTCATGGCAACAGGTCCCGGGTTGCCGTCACCGATGTGAAGCACCCGGTCTCCATAACAGATTTCACCCACGGGCGAAATCACAGCCGCCGTGCCGGAGCCGAACACTTCTTTCAGACGGCCCGAAGCATGGGCATCCAGCACATCGTCCATGCTGATTTTCCGTTCCGACACGGGCATACCCCATTTTTTCGCCAGGTCGATGACTGAAAACCGGGTGATCCCGGGCAGAATACTGCCCGTGAGATTGGGGGTCACCAGTTCATCATCCATCACAAAAAAGATGTTCATGGCCCCCACTTCCTCCACATATTTTCTTTCCAGGGCATCCAGCCACAACACCTGGGCATACCCCTGTGTTTTGGCAATTTCTCCGGCATTGAGGCTGGCCGCATAATTGCCAGCGGTCTTGAATTCCCCTACCCCGCCGGGAACGGCCCTGACATGATCTTTGGACACCCATATTTTGACCGGGGCCAGCCCGCCGGCGTAATACGCGCCCACGGAACATAAAATAATAAAAAATTGGAACGTGAACGAGGATCTCACGCCCAGAAACGGATCCGTGGCAATGATAAACGGCCGGATGTACAGGGAGGTGCCCAATGTTTCCGGGATCCAGTCTTTTTCCAGCTTCAGCAGCTGTTTCAACGCATCCATGACAAAGTCGATATCCACTTCCGGGATACACAGCCCCCGGGCCGACCGGTTCAGACGGTCAAAATTGTCCCTGGCCCGGAACAGCTGGATTTTCTTTTCCGGGGTCTTGTAGGCTTTAAGTCCTTCGAAAATGGCCTGACCATAGTGAAACACCATGGCCGCCGGGGACAAAGTGACCGGGGCAAACGGCTCGATGCGCGGGTCATGCCACCCTTTGTCCGTTGAATAATCCATCACAAACATATGATCCGTGAACGCCGTACCGAATCCCAGGTCTTCATCCTTTGGCCGGGTGCCGGCCTTACCGACCCGGGTGACTGCAATTTCCATATTCCTCCTTCTGACACCCCCAAATATGGGTGCAAACAATTAAAAAATAAATATTTTGGTATAAGACCGTTTCACAATTGCTTTGTCAAGCATATTTTTGTCATAATACCCGGTGACACCAATTAGACAAACCCGTGAATCCGACCGTTTTAAAAAAGGACGACCATGATCAACGAGCTTGAGATACTTGAAAACAAACAGGTTTTGGTGGTGGATGATGAACCCGATATCCTGGAAACCATCAAAGAGCTGCTCCACATGTGCCGGGTGGATACGGCGAAGACGTATGATGCGGCCGCAGCCAGACTGACCGCCACGGCCTATGATGCGGCCATCCTGGATATCATGGGGGTGGATGGCTTCCGGCTTCTGGACATCACCCGCCGTCTGAATCTGCCCACCCTGATGCTCACAGCCCATGCGTTGACCCCTGAAAATCTGAAAACCGCGCTGGAGAAAGGAGCCGATGCCTATATTCCCAAAGAAAAAATGGTGGATATCGGCGTGTTTCTGGCGGATGTGCTGACCGCCCGGGCACAGGGGCGCCAGGCCCATACCGGGTGGTTCACTTTTGTCCGGCCCGTATTTGACCGACTGTTCGGACCGGATTGGCTGAAAAAAATCAGGAAAGGGGAATAGACACCCTGAATTCCGCCCCACGACCGGCATCGGAGGTCAGCACCATCTGCCCGCCCATGTCCTTGAGCAGGACCATGACCCCGGCCAGGCCAAGACCATGGCTTTCGATGGCGTCTTCAATGGACCCGCCTGTGGTGAAATACGTATCAAAAATCCGCTGATGGTCGGCATGGGGAATCCCCCGGCCATCGTCTTTCACCCACAAGGTCAGGCAACCGTCCGCGATCACCCCCCGGATATCCACCCGTGCGGTGCGATGCTTGAACGCATTGGTCACCAGGTTCCGCAGGATCTGCCGGACTTTGGCTGCATCCAGACACACCCGGGCCTTCCAGGTGTCTTTCTGAAAATCCAGGGTCACCCCGGCATCGGCAATCACCTGCTGCAGCTGCGCATACGAACCCGCCTTTCTGACGGCATCCGCCACATTGGGGTCGGCCAGATCAAACACTTCCACCAGAACACCGGCCACCAGTGCTGCCACGGAAAACTGAGAACAGACAATAACCCCTTCCCTGGACCGTCCGAGCTCCAGCACGTCGTTCACCAGCCGCTGGGTGGCCAGGGTGTTCCGGACAATCCGGTTCAGCACTTTAATCTGCTTTTCCGTCAAAGGCCCATAAGTGTCCTGGCGGTCCAGCAGAGACCGGGCCCCGGCATTGATCACGGATATGGGCACCTTGAGATCATGAATGAGAATCTCAGTTTTGATGTTGGAGTCAGGTATCTTGTTCATCACCTCTTAAAATCCTTGCAATTTGATTCAATGATTTTATATAGTGGCAACATCGCATCACCCGAACGTTATACGAAGATACGTGAATCTTGTAAAGCCTTTTGGAGTTTTTATGACGGATTGTGATGTTCATACGGCCGGACTTGAAGAAAAGATCCGGGCACTGGAAGAAGAGAACCGGCTGCTGCGAAATATCATACACAAAGCCCCGATCCCGATTTTCGTCATTGACCGTCAACACAGAATCAGCCATTTCAACCAGGCCCTGGAGCAATTGAGCGGATTTGAGGCCAAAGAGATGATCGGCACCCGTTTGCAGTGGAAAGCATTTTATGCCAAAAAAAGGCCGGTCATGGCGGATTTGATCATTGACAACGCCCCGGCGGATCAAATCCTTGCCTTGTACGGTCCCAAATACAAAAAAGCACTGGCCAACGACTCGCTTTTTGCGGCCACCGATTTTTTCCCGGATTTGCCGCCGGCTGGAAAATGGCTGTTTTTTACTGCGGCCGCCGTGTTTGACGGCAACGACAATATCGCAGGCGCCGTGGAAACCCTCCAGGACATCACCGCGGAAAAAGCCAGAGAACAGGAAGTATATGAGCTTTACCAGACCTATCACCAGGTGCTGGAATTCATCCCCTACCCCATCATTCTTTACGATGTCAACGGGAATGTCACCTATGTGAACCCGGCGTTTTCCAGTGTATTCGGCTGGGCATTGAAAGAGATCAAAGGCCGGCCACTGGAATTTGTGCCCGATCACCTGAAACAGGAAACCGGCCGGATGCTGGACCGGTTCAGGCAGGACCAGCGCATTACGCGGTATGAAACCAAACGGCTTACCAAAGACGGCCAAACACTGGATGTGGTGATCTGGGCCGCCTCCTGTACCTGGTCCCCGGACCGGTCCGGAGAACATTTCGTGATTTTACGGGATATCACAAAAGAAAACCGGCTGGCCGCCAACAACCGGACGATTATGTGCATCAGCGCGGCCCTGCCCGAATATCCGGAGCTCGAGGATCTCATGGATTACATCACCAAAGAGATCAAGGAGCTGCTTGACACAGAAGGGGCCGTGGTGCTTTTGTACGATGAGATCAAAAACGATCTGTTTTTTCTCGGCGCATCCTATGATGACTCGGACACGGAACAGCGGGCCAGAAAAATCCGGTTTGCCCTGGATGAAGTACTGGCCGGAAAAGTGCTGAAAACCGGCAAACCCGCTGTGGACAACCAGGCGGACCGGTCAAAGGACATGTATCCGGAACGCGACCGGAAAATGGGCTACAAGACAAAAAGTATTATGTGTGTTCCCATTCGAAGCGACAGCCGCATCACCGGTATTTTGTGTGCCATCAATAAAAAACAGAACGTGTTTGACGACAATGACCTGGAATTGATGACCCTGATCGCCGGTACCGTGGGAATCTCCATTGAAAACGCCCGGTTTGCCGAAGCCCTGAAAGAAGCATACCTGGATGTGGCGTCCATGAACCGGGCCAAAGACAAGGCCATCAACCATCTGTCCCATGAATTAAAAACCCCGGTGGCCGTGCTCACCGGGTCATTGCAGATTCTGAAGAAAAAACTCTCTGAACTGCCCCGGATCAAGGCGGCATCCACCCTGGATCGGATCCAGCGGAACCTGAACCGCATTGTACAGATTCAGGAGGAAACCGCTGATATCATGGACAAGAAAACCTATGGAGCCAGAGATATGCTCCAGGTGATGGTGCAAACCTGCAAAGACGAGCTGGCCACCTTGATTGAACAGCATCTGGATGAAGAAGATCCCATGGAAGTGGTCACAGCGGTCATTGAAAAGGAATTCAGTTCACCGGCATCAAACATCAACACAATTCATGTGAACGCCTCGTTTGACCATGTATTTGACAGGTTAAAACCCTTGTTCGCATTCAGAGATCTGGACATCGTTTTAAATATCCAGGACAATCTGCCCGACCTATCCCTGCCCGTGGATGTTTTTGAAAAAACCGTGACCGGCTTGATCAAAAACAGCATTGAAAACACCCCGGACCAGGGCCGCATCGACATTTCGATGCAGCACAAAGAAGACAGCATCGTCTTTACGGTCCATGATTTCGGGGTCGGCATAGAAACCCAGGATCAGAAACGTATTTTTGAAGGGTTTTTTTCAATTCAGAAGACAGCGGATTATTCCACCAAAACCCCGTATGATTTCAATGCCGGGGGCAAAGGGGTGGATCTTTTACGCATCAAATTGTTTGGCGACCGGCTGGGGTTTTCCATGCAAATGGCATCCAGCCGATGCCGATTTCTGCAGGCACCATACAATGAGATCTGCCCGGGAAACATTTCTCAATGCCGGTTCTGCAAGGATATATCTGATTGCCTGAATTCTGGATATTCCACGTTTACCGCCTGTTTTTCCTGTAAGAAAAAAAGTTGAAAAAACCCTTTGACAAACGGGAATCAATTGCATTACAACTAATGTTGTAGCGAGACTGAGCGCTCGTTCTGAATTGAACCCGAACATTTGAACCGACTTTTAGCTGCTCTTCGTACCAGACAGAACAAGTATTGGCAAATTCTTTTTCCAGGGGGGGGGATACATGAACCAGCCACACCAGTTATGCTTTTTCGATATTTACGAAAAAAATGCCCGGCTTTTGACACATTATCCCGCCCTTATATGGCAAGGTCAGCCCATCAGTCATGCAGATCTGTTTGATCAAACCCTGCGCCTGGCAACGGGACTGTCTTTTCTGTCTCCTGGAACCCGGGTAGCGGTGTTGAGCAGGAACCATCCGGTTTTTTTCCATCTTTTCGGGGCCGCATCCGCGCTGAACCTGACGCTGGTCCTGATCAACCGGCGCTTATCCGACACAGAAATTCAACACATTGTTGAAGACACAACCCCTCAAATTCTCATCTGCGACAACGATATGGCGCCGCTTGGATCCCGCCTGGTTTCCCAGTACCCGTTTCTGGACCAGTGCCGGGTGGTGGAAGGCCCTGATGAGACCCTGTCATCGTGGTATCAGGCCCCGGACGATTTTTCGCCCGTACCCGCATCTGATAATGACCCGTATATCATCATCCACACCGCCGCAGTCCAGGGCAGACCCAGAGGGGCGGTACTGAGCCAGACAAACATCTTACTGTCCAACATGCAGATGATTCATTATTACGGCCTGGCACGTACGTCCTGCCTGGCCAATATTCTGCCTTTGTTTCACATCATGGGGGTGAACATGGCGCTGGCCACGCTTCAGGCCGGCGGGAAAAACGTGATTCTGGAAAAATTTGATCCGGTTGACACCCTCACGGCTGTCCAGGATCTGAAAGTGACGCATTTCGGTTCTTTCCCGCCCATATTGACCCGACTGCTGGATGTCATGGATACGCAATCCTATGATCTGACCGGTCTTGAGATCGCAGCCGGCCTGGATGCACCCGACACGGTCAAGCGATGGGAAGCAGCAAGCGGCACCCCTTTCTGGACCATGTACGGCCAGACGGAAACCTCAGGATTGATCACGTTTGCCCCTTATTTTGAACGGCCCGGATCCGCCGGTGTCATTTCGCCGCTGGTGGATATTAAAATAGCCGACGACCTGGACCGGGAACTAACCATGGGTGAAACCGGAGAAATTTTAGTCAAAGGCCCGCTGGTGTTCCAGGGCTACTGGAATGCCACAGATTTGACAGCCCATACATTCAGGAACGGATGGCACCATACCGGCGATCTGGGTATGGTCGATGCGGACGCTTTTCTGCATTTCAAAGGCAGAAAAGCGGAAAAGGAACTGATCAAGCCGGGGGGTGAAAACGTGTTTCCCGCAGAAGTGGAACAGGCCATCATGCAGCATGACGCCGTCAAAGAAGTGTGTGTATTCGGAGTGCCGGATCCTGAATTCGGCGAAGGCATCAAAGCGGTCTGCTGCCTGTATCCGGACCGGACATTGACGGCGGATGCATTGATCCGGTTCACGGGATCCGTAATCGCGGGTTACAAAAAACCCCGGTATGTGCAGTTCATACCGAACCTTCCCAAAACCGATAATGGCACCATTGACCGGGAAAAAATAAAACAGCAGTTCTCATAACCCCCAACCCGGGTAAGTATGTGTAAAGGCTTTTTTCCAATAACCCACAGCATTTGGATACTTTATGGCCCAATTAAACATTTCAGACGTGACTCTTTCTTTTGGCGGGCTCAAGGCGTTGTCCCATGTGGACATGACCATTGAGCCCGGACTGATCACCTCCATCATCGGGCCCAACGGGGCGGGTAAAACCAGCATGCTCAACTGCATCTCCGGATTTTATCATCCCACAAAAGGGAAAATCCTTTACAAGGATAAAGACCTGAGCCACGCCTCCCCCCACCAGGTCTCCACCATGGGTATTGCCCGGGCCTTCCAGAACCTGGAGCTGTTTTCAGGGTTGTCCGTGCTGGACAATCTCCTGCTGGCCCGGCACCAGAACCTGACCTACTCCCTTTTCCATGCCGCTGTTTTTTTCGGCAAAGCCTCCCGGGTGGAAGCGGAAAACAGAAAATTTGTGGAAGATATCATCGACTTCATGGAGCTGGAACCTTTTCGCAAAAACCAGGTGGGCAACCTGAGCTACGGGATCCAGAAGAAAGTGGAGGTGGCACGGGCCCTGACCCTGGACCCTGAAATACTTCTGCTGGATGAACCCATGGCCGGCATGAACATCCAGGAAAAAGAAGATATTGTCCGGTTTGTCATGGATATCCAGAAGGAACGCAGCGTCACCGTGGTGCTGGTTGAACATGATCTCGGGGTGGTCATGGACATTTCCGACCGGATCTATGTGCTGGATTTCGGAGAAGTCATCGGATCAGGTACCCCGGAACAAGTCTCCAATAATCCCAAAGTAATTGAAGCCTATATCGGGGAGGACTGATCACCATGAGCAACAATGAACACCTGCTGTCATTCTCCATCCCCCAGCTGCTGCGGTGGCGGGTGGCTGAATCTCCCAAACGCACGGCCCTGCGGGAAAAAGATTTCGGCATCTGGAATGCCTATACCTGGGAAGAATATTATGATTATGTGCGGAAAACCGGCATGGGGCTGCGGGCCATGGGCCTGGGCAAGGGAGATACCATTGCCATCATATCGGACAACATCCCGGAACTCTTGTTTGTTGCCATCGGTGGCCATGCCATCGGTGCCATATCCGCGGGCATCTACCAGACCACCATGCCGGCTGAAATCGCCCAGATCATCCAGTACCTGAAAGTGTCTGCCGTGTTCTGCGACAACCAGGAGCAGGTGGACAAAGTAAAAGAGGTCAGAGACCAGATCCCCCATGTCAAAAAGGTTATTTTTGAAGATCCCCGGGGCATGCGCGATTACATGTCCGATGACTGGTTCGTCAATATCCGGGATCTGTTTGACATGGGAGATGCGGCCCATGTCAAAGACCCGGACCTGTTTGAATCCCTGGTGGACCAGGGCAAACCCGAAGATGTCTGCCACCTGTGCCTGACTTCGGGGACTACCGGACTGCCCAAGGGGACCATGATGACACATAAGAACTATATCAACATGGGGGTCAGGATCACCCAGGTGGACCCGCTGGAGCCAACCGATGAATATGTCTCTTTTCTGCCTTTTGCCTGGATCGGAGAACAGATGAACTCCTTTGGTGTGGCCATGGCCACGGGAATCACCATCAATTTTCCGGAATCCGTTGAAACGGCCATGTCGGATTTAAAGGAGATCGGGCCCCATTTCATGTTCGGGGCCCCCAGGATCTATGAAGGCATCCGGTCGGAGATCTGGCTGAAGATCGACCAGTCCTACTGGTTCAACAAACTGATGTACAACTATTTCATCCAGGTGGGGATTACGGCAGCAGGATACCGCATGACCGGCAAATCCATGCCGGCCATGCTCCGGTTCAAGGCCTGGCTGGGCAAACAAATCATCTTCCGGCCCCTGGTGAACCAGATCGGACTGATGCGGCTGCGGCGGGCCTATACGGGCGGGGCCGCCCTGGGACCGGAACTGTTCACTTTTTACCAGGCCATCGGGGTCAACCTCAAACAGATTTACGGCCAGACCGAAATCACGGGGATTGCATACATGCACAGAGACGGGGATATCCGGCCGGAAACCGTGGGCAAACCCTTGCCCGGCACGGAGTGCAAAATTGCCGATGACGGGGAAATCCTGTCCAGGTCCCCCTCCGTATCCCCCGGATACTTTGAACTGCCGGAAAAATCCGAGGAACTGCTGGAAGGCGGATGGCTGCATTCCGGAGATGCCGGATTCATTGATGAAAACGGACACCTGGTGGTCATTGACCGGGTATCTGATGTGATGCACAACAACAAGGGGGATATGTTCTCGCCCATGTTTCTGGAAAACGCCCTCAAGTTCAGTCCCTATATAAAGGAAGCCGTGATTTTCGGCAACCAAAAGGATTTTGTGGCAGCCCTGATCAACATCGATCCCATTGTGGTGGGAAAATGGGCCGAAGACAAAGGATTATCCTACTCCACCTACATGGATCTGTCCAAAAAAAAAGAGGTGGCGGACCTGATCATGGAACAGGTGCTGGATGTCAATTCCAGAGCGGAGAAAGAACATTTCAGAATCAAGCGGTTTGCCCTGCTGTACAAGCTGCTGGACATGGATGACGGCGAGTTGACCAAGACCGGCAAAATCCGCCGCAAATTTGTCCAGCAGCGGTATCAGAACCTGTATGAGGCCCTGTATGATGAAACTGTTGACACAAAAGAGGTCGAAGCATCCTTCCAGTACCAGGACGGGCAGTCGACCCTGGTTAAAACCCGGATCGCATTTTACACGGTGAAAGGAGTCTGATGAGTTATTTTTTTCAAATTGTAGTCAGCGGTATCGTGGTGGGCTCCATCTATGCCCTGGCCGCTTTGGGCCTGGTACTGGTCTACAAATCCAGCCGGGTGGCCAATTTCGCCCACGGCCAGATCATAGCCGCGGGTGCGTTTATCACTTTTTTCCTCACTGTCCGGCTGGGTGTGCCCATCTTTTTCTCATTTCTGGCCTCCATGTTCATCACCTTTTTTTTGGCCATGAGTGTGGAAAGAATCTTTTTAAGACGGCTCATCGGGGAACCCATCATTTCGGTGATCATGGTCACCATCGGGCTGGCATCCATTTTTGACGGCCTGATCTACCTGACCCCATTCGGCTCGGAAAACTTTTCGTTCCCTGCCTTTCTTCCAACTGAATCCATTGTGGTGGGCGGTGTATCCATTTCCTGGACCCAGCTGGTGGGGGTGATCATCACCTTTGTGCTCATCGGATGCTTTTCCTGGTTTTTTAAAAAATCCACGGTGGGGATCTCCATGCGGGCCGTGTCGGACGACCAGTTCGGTGCCATGTCCGTGGGCATCTCCGTGCCCCGGGTGTTCGCACTGGCCTGGGCCACGGCCGGGTTGTCCGCGGCCGCTGCCGGGTGCATCATCGGCAACATTACAGGCCTTAATTTCGAGACCCTGCATGCTTTTGGCATCGTGGTGTTCCCCGTGGTAATCCTGGGGGGCCTGGATTCCATTTTAGGGGCCGTGGTGGCCGGCATCATCATGGGCCTGATCCAGCAGTTTGCCTCCGGATATCTGGACGGCAATTTCGGGCTCAACGGCACGGGAGATGTGATGCCCTATATTATTTTGTTGATCATCCTTCTTTTCAAACCACATGGATTGTTCGGCATCCATGAAATCGAGCGGGTGTAACCTATGTCACAGAACCGGTGGTTAGCAACTGGAAACTTTTTCACCTCCTACAAACAAGAACAGCGAACCTTTTTCACCCACCTGGACCGGACCATATTCACCTGTTTTCTGGTCCTTTTGTTCGGGTGGCCCCTGGTATTTGAAATCAGCAACAAGTATATGCTCGTACTGGACAATATCCTGATTGCCATTGTAGCGGTCATGGGCCTGAACCTTTTGCTGGGGTTCGCAGGGCTCATCTCCATCGGTCATGCCGCCTTCGTGGGCATCGGTGCCTATACCGTGGCCTCGTTCAGCCAGGTCATCGGGGAAAACCACGTGATCATCACCCATTTCTGGCCGGTGCTCATTGTGTGTGCCGGCATCATGGGGGCAATTTTCGGTGCGTTTGTGGGGCTGCCGGCCCTGCGGCTCAAGCACCTGTACCTGGCCATTGCCACGTTGTCGTTCCAGATGATCTTTGAATGGTTCATCCAGTTCATGAGTTTTTTCAACCAGGGCCAGACCATCTATGTGGGACGGGTCCACTGGTTCACAGGGATGGTGGGCAGAAGCGACCATTACCTGTTCTGGTACTATATCATCCTGTTCATTGTCGTGATCCTGGGGTTCGGGGTCAGAAACCTGCTGAAAACCAAATACGGCCGGTGCCTGGTGGCGGTCAGGGACAATGACCGGGCCGCAGATGCCATGGGCATGAACCCGGGACTCACCAAGGTGTATGCCTTTGCTCTGGCCGGATTTTTTGCCGGCGTGGCCGGGGCGCTGCATGCCTATCTCTACCGGGGGGTGGGGTTTGAATCCTTTACCCTGCACGCGTCTGTCGGGTATCTGGCCATGGCCATTGTGGGGGGGCTGGGCACGTTGAACGGCATCTTCTGGGGACCGGTGGCCATCAAGTTCCTGGATATACAGGTGGAACAGTTCTCGGAATTTGTGGGGCATTACCTGACCTATGCCCCGAATGTGGCCACGGCCCTGAAGCCGTTGAGCTTTGGTCTGGTCATCGTGCTGTTTCTGATGTATGAGCCCCGGGGGATCGCCAACTGGTGGCGCATTGTGAAATCCTACTCCAAGTTGTGGCCGTTCCGCTACTGACCGGTTTTGGAGCATGCCGCAGCTTTAACCATATTGCAGGTCAACACCCAAATTCAAGGAGGGACGTACCATGAAAAGCAAGGCCACATTATTTTTCAACGCATTTTTGGTTATTATGTTCGTGTTTGCATTCACCCTGCCGGCAAGTGCCGGCAAAACATACAAACTCGGAATGTCTCTGGCCATCACCGGCCCGACATCCGATGCGGGAAACCCCTATGCCAAGGGAGCGGAAGACTGGTTCAAATTTGTCAATGAAACCGATTACCTGGGAGACGGCGACAAAATCGACTGTCCCATCCGGGATGATCAATACAAGAATGACACCACCAAGCGATTTTTTGAAGAATTTCTGGATGACGGGATCCTGATATTCTTAAGCTACGCCACAGGCGGCAACCTGGCATTGAAAAGAGATTTTGAAGAAGTGCAGATTCCGGTGATCCCAGCCTCCTATCATGAAGGCCTGATTGTGGATGCCAACTACACCTTCATGCCCGTGGCCACCTATTCGGAAAACGCCGTGGGCCTGGCCGAGTATGTGGTGGAAAAACACAAAGGGACGGATACCCCCCAGGTGGCCTTCTTTATTCACCCGTCCGCATTCGGCAGGGGACCGCTGGAAGACACCCGGAAAGCCATTGCCGAAGGATTGAAAATCGACATTGTTGAAGTGGTGGAACATGGCACAGACCTGGACAACACGGCCATGCTCCAGCGGCTTCAGAGCAAGGGGGTGCAGTATGTGATCTGCCACACCGTGCAGACCCCGGTGGCCACCATGCTCACCGATGCCCAGCGCTTAGGGGTCTCTGCCGCCTCTTTTGGTGAAAAAGGCAAGCTCACCTTCCTGGGTGCCCACTATACCGGCGGCTCAGACCTGATCGCTTTGGCCGGCACCGCCACTGAGGGGTACATCTGGGCAGATTCCTATAACCTGACCTCGGAAAAAAATGAAAAGGCCAAAAAACAGCTGGAACTGGCAGAGCGGTACGGCCGGGATGACAAGGCTGCCAACTCCCACAATTACGCTGCCGGCATCCTGGCGGCCCAGATTGCCACCGAAGCCATCAAAGAGACCAAGAAGGCCGGACTGAAAATCAACCGGGAAAATATATACAAAACCATGCAGGCATTGAATTTCAACTCTTTTGCCGCAGCCGGACCGGTGACCTACTCCCCCACCGAACGGATCGGTGTGGATGTCATGAACATTTATGTGGCCAAGGACGGGGTATTTAAAAAGATCCAGGCCTTTGAATCCCAGTATATCCAGAAAGTCCGGGCCGGCCGGTAACATGATCTGTATGAACCCTAGCACTGCATATACTTAGCTAACCCTGCCTTCCCGGGAACAGGTCTCTGTTTCCGGGAAGGTCAACCTTCAAGCCAGAGAAAGCACATATGGAAACAAATCTGCTGGAAGTCAATAACATTGAAGTGGTCTACAATGATATCATCCAGGTTTTGCGGGGGGTCAGCCTCCATGTACCCCAAGGCAGAATTGTCGCCCTTCTTGGTACCAATGGTGCCGGCAAGACAACCACTTTGCGGGCCATATCAGGATTGCTGAAACCGGAAAACGGGGCCATCAGGGAAGGACATATCACCTTTGACGGCACAGACACCACCCAGATGCTGGGAACCGCGGTGGTCAAACTCGGGGCCGTGATGGTGCCGGAAGGCCGCCGGGTGTTCAAACACCTGACCGTGAATGAAAACATCATCGTGGGCTCCATCACCCGAAAAGACGGTGCTTCCGCCATCAAAAAAGACAATGAACTCATGTATAAGCACTTTCCCCGGCTCTCCAATGTCACCAACCGCATGGCCGGATACAGCTCCGGCGGAGAACAGCAGATGATCGCCATTGCCAGGGCACTGATGGCTGCCCCCAAGATGCTCATGCTGGACGAACCCTCTCTGGGCCTGGCCCCGTTGCTGGTAAAAGAAATCTTTGACAATATCCAGCGCATCAACAAAGAACTGTCCACCACCATCCTGGTGGTGGAGCAGAACGCCAAGGTGGCCCTGGCAGTTTCCGACTATGCCTATATCATGGAATCTGGTAAAATCGTGCTGGAAGGCCCCTCCAAGGAACTGCAGAACAACCCGGATGTCAAAGAATTTTATATGGGCATTACCAAAGGGGGCGGACGCAAATCCTTTAAAGATGTAAAATCCTATAAACGGCGCAAACGCTGGATGTAGACCTTAAAAAACAGTTTAGGAGCATAACATGAAAATTCTGGTGGGATATGACGGCGGAGAAGAAGGACGTCTGGCCCTGGCCCTGGCCCGGGACACAGCAGTGTTCCACAACGCCTTTGTGCATGTGGTCACCTCCATGGAAGGGGGGGCTTCGGAAAGACAGACGGATATCCAGACAGCGGAGAGAAATCTGAATTTCGCCAAAAGCCTTCTGGCGCACGCCCATATCCAATGTGACTGCCAGCAAAGCGTCCGGGGCATGTCCGCCGGAGAAGATCTGGTAAAATTTGCCCAGGAAAATGACATCAACCAGATTTTTCTGGGAATCCGGAAAAAATCCCGGGCACAGAAAGCCATTTTGGGATCCACGGCCCGGTACGTGATTCTCAAGGCCCCCTGCCCGGTCACGACCGTGAAGTTCGATCTGGACACCATTTCCACCCAGGACCTGATCAAAGACCGCCGCATCCTGGTGGTGGATGACGAACCAGACATTTTAGAAACCATTGAAGAACTCATGGATATGTGTATCGTAGATACGGCCGTCTCTTTTGAGGAAGCCGGAAAAAAACTGGATGAATCCATTTATGATCTGGCCATTCTGGATATTATGGGCGTCAGGGGCTATGACATCCTGACCCTGGCCAAAGAAAAAAACCTGCCCGCCCTGATGCTTACAGCCCATGCCCTGACACCGGAAAATCTGAAGGAATCCATCACAAAAGGGGCGGATGCCTATATTCCCAAAGATGAACTGGCCAATCTGCCCACCCATGTGGCAGATGCCCTCCGGAACCGGATCCAGGGGAATCAGGGATATGGGGCATGGTTTTCCAAACTCAAACCGTTTTTTGATAAATCCTTTGGAACGGGCTGGCAGGAAAAAGACAAAAACTTCTGGAATTCCTTTAACGACAAATACGGTAGATAAATTATTTTCCTTTTTTTCTGATTGTGTTACAAGGGACAGCATGAAAAAATATTATTCTCACACTCAACGGGTTTTGGTCTGTATCTTTTTTTCGGTCTGCTTTTTTCTGTGTGCCTGTGCCTCAGATACGGAAAAAAAGGAACAGTTTATATCCCAGGGACAGACATTTCTTGAAAAAGGCGAATTCGGCAACGCCGTTATTCAGCTGAAAAACGCCATAGACATCGACCCTGAATCTATCCGGGCATGGGAAATGCTGGCCCAGGCATATCTAAAAATCGGAGATACCCAGCAGGGATTCAGCAGCCTGTTGCGCCTGGAGCAGATCGATCCGGACAACCTGGATACTGTGACCCAGGTCGCATCCTTTTATCTGCTGGCCCGACAGACCCAGGAGGCGGAAAGCCGGGTAAACCGAGTACTGGCTGAGCAGCCAAACCATATTCCGGCCTTGTATCTGAAAGCGGGAATCCTGAGCCGGAACCCGGAAAACCTGGATCGGATTGCCGATATTTATGAAAAAATACTGGCGATCGATACCCGGCAACCCAAAGCGTACCTGGCTTTGGCCGGAATTCATGCGGCCAAGTCCGAGTTCACGGCGGCGGAAACCAGCTTGAAAACCGCTCTGGAACTGGAACCTGAATCTGCACGCGTGTATAAAACCCTGTTTGATTTTTATCTTTCCAGAGGGGATACACCCGCAGCGGAAGCCGTCATTGAAAATTATATCAAACAAGCCCCTGCAGATCCGGAACCCCATACATTTCTGGGAAGCTTCTACCTGGCACGCAATAACCTTGAAAAAGCGGAACAACAGTTTGCTTCCGCTTTGGAAAAAGATCCTGAAAATCTGACCGCGCATATGTTAATGGCGGACCTGTATGCGCGTCAGTCCCGAATTGATGATGCCACCGCTTATATCCGCAGAGCCATGGACCTGGCACCGGAGAACCATGGGGTGTGGACCGCATGTGCGGAATTTTATTTTTCTTTGAATAATATGCGTCGATCCCAAGAGATCGTGGATGAAATTTTGAGTCAACGACCGGGGTTTTTCCCTGCCAGAATGCTTAAAGGAAAAATTCTGGCTGAAAAAAATGAGCTGGATGCTGCAGCCGCCCTTTTCCGGAAAATGATCCAGGAAGATCCGGAATCCGGTCAAGCCCATTATATGCTGGGGTCAGTACTGAAAAAAACAAATGATCTTGCCCAGGCCAAGGCAATGCTGTCCACGGCCATCGAAAAAGCCCCTTATCTGTATCAGGCCCGCCTGCTTCTGGGAGAAATCCATTTCCAGGAGGGGGATATCGCACTGGCAAAAGACCTTGCCGGACAGGTACTCAAACAAGTGCCCAACCACTATCATGCCGGTATCCTGCTGGGAAACACATTGCTGGAAACCCGGGACATTCCAGCGGCCCGAACTGTTTTTGAACAGCTCACACAATCCACACCTGACAACCCTGTGGCTTTTTACCGGCTGGGAATCCTGGAACGGTCAGAAAAAAATTATGACCGGGCACGCACTTACCTGAACCAGGCCTTAGACATCGATCCGGATCTTATGGATGTATTTTCCGGTCTGATCACCGTTTACGCCCTGCAGCAAAAATTTGAACAGGCCCTTGCCCGCTGTGACGAACATCTTGCCGCAAGAGGGGAGGATCCCATGGTGGCCGCCGTGATTCTCAACCTCAAAGCCAACATCCTTCTGGGGGACAACCAGCTGGAAAACGCCATAACAACCTATGAACAGGCCATATTGAAAAATCCCTCATATGTCACTCCCTATCTGAGCCTGGGAAAGATATACACGGCACAAGGGCGTATTCAAGAGGCGATTCAGACCTATGCCGCCCTCATTGAAAAACGTCCGGATCAGGCTTCCGCCCATACGCTGATCGGCACGCTTTACGAAAACAACGGACAATTCGATCTGGCACAAACCCATTATAGGACGGCCCTGGAAATCGATTCGGATCTCATCCCGGCGCTGAATAATCTTGCTTACCTGTATGCGGAGCAGGGCATTCACCTGAACCAGGCCCTGGATATGGCCCGGCAAGCCAGACGTCAAACCCAGCAGTCACCGGCTGTCATGGATACATTGGGATGGGTTTATTTTAAAAAGAATCTGTTTGACAGCGCTGCCATGGAATTTACGGCCGCCATTGACATTGACCCGTCAAACCCTGTGTTTTTCTATCACCTGGGACGGGCCCGCCTGGAACAGGGGCGGACAGATGATGCCAGAGACGCCTTTGAAACGGCGTTATCGCTTCAATCGGATTTCAAGGGAGCCGAATCCGCCCGAAAAATTCTGGCAGACCTGTAAAAAAACGGTTCAAACCACACACACGGCATCCGGGAACCGGGTCAGGCGATCCAGCCCGGCATCCGTGACAACCCAGGTGTTTTCAATTCCCACCACACCTTTGCCCGGCACCACCACCTTGGGTTCCAAGGCCAGGGTCATCCCCGGTACCAGGGTCTGGGTCTGCCCTTTGGCAATAAAGGGAAATTCATCCAGTTCAATGCCTAAACCATGGGCGGTAAACCGGATTTTCGGATGGGACGCGCCCATGAAAAAATCGCCATATCCCAGATCATCGGCCATGGCAATCATCTGATCATACAGATCCCCTGTCACGGCACCGGGCACGGCGGCAGTTCGAACGGATTCCTGAATGGTCAGCATGGCCTCATGGGCTTTTTGCAGGTCATCGGGCAGCGGTCCCAGAGAAAAAATCCGCGTATGATCCGCCAGATATCCATCCAGAGAAAACACATAATCCACCAGCACGGGTTCGTTGGGCCGGATCACATCCCAGCCCGGGCCCTGGCCGATACTGGGGTTGAGCCCGGCACCGGCCGTGGGAGAGGCAAACGCGCCCGGTACGGCCGCAGCCGCACCGCACATGATATGTCCGTAAAACAGATCATTGTCCCACAACCGCATGCGGATCAACCCCTGGTGGCCCAGTTTTCTGGCATGGGCTTCCAGACGTCCGGCCAGTTCGATTTCCGGCATACCGGGCCGGATCAGTTGTGTGACCTGTTCGGCTATCCGGTCCGCCATGAGCCCAGCCCGCTGGATACATTGAATTTCAAATTCGGATTTCACGGCCCGCTGGGACCGGATCTCAAAGGACACATCCTGGATGTCTGATGAACTGAAAATCTCTTTGAACATCAGATACTGGGCTGCCGGCAGCACATCCAGTTCCATGCCCAGGGTGCCAGGCAGCCCCAGGCCCTGCTTTGACAGAATGCCCGGAATTTTTTTCGGGCTCAGAACAGGAATCACGGGCAAATGGGTTTCCGCTTCGGCCCGCGCCACACTTTTAAACACCATGAATACGGCATCCCCGTCTTCCGGCACATACAGCCATCCGTTCTGGGTGGTGCCCGTGTAGTAAAACAGATCCGCTTTCTGGATCACCAGGGCCCCGTCCAGGCCCTGGTTTTTTAACCGGATCTGCAAATCATGGATCCGTGCGGACAATTCTTTACATGGAACAATACCGCACAATTGATCATTGATAGTCATAAAAGCCTTTGCCGGTCTTTCTTCCCAGCCAGCCCACTTCTACATATTTTCTGAGCAGCGGGCAGGGCCGGTATTTGGAATCTTTAAATCCGTCGTACAGGGTTTCCATGATGGCCAGGCAGGTATCCAGGCCGATGAGATCAGCCAGGGCCAGAGGCCCCATGGGATGATTCATGCCCAGGCGCATCACCGTATCGATATCTTCTGCTTTGCCCACGCCCTGGTACAGACAGAACACGGCTTCATTGATCATGGGCAGCAAAATCCGGTTGGCGATGAAACCTGGATAATCACTGGCCTGGGCAGGGGTTTTGCCGAATTTCTCAGACAGTTTCCAGGTGATGTCAAAGGTGTCATCGGACGTGGCAATGCTCCGGATCACTTCCACCAGCTTCATCACGGGCACGGGGTTCATGAAATGCATGCCGATGACCTTGTCCGGCCGGGAGGTCTGGGCCGCGATCCGGCCGATGGGAATGGACGAGGTATTGGTGGACAAAATCACATGTTCCGGACAGATTCTGTCCAGGTCTTTGAAAATATTGAACTTCAGATCTTCGCGCTCCACAGCGGCTTCCACCAGAAAATCCACTTTGGCCATATCATTGAGATCCGTAGTGATGGTAATCCGATCCAGAATGGCGGTTTTGTCCGCGTCTTTGATCTTTTCTTTTTTGACCATCCGGTCCAGATTTTTGGTGATGGTGGCCATGCCGCTATCACAGAATTCCTGCTTGATATCACTCATGATCACTGACAGGCCGGCAGCTGCTGCCACCTGGGCAATGCCGTTGCCCATCTGGCCGGCACCGATCACACCAAATGTATTTATATCCATTTTTTTTCTCCTGATTATGTGGGTTGACAAAAAGGGTCAGCGATGAACCACCAGGGCCACGGCTTCACCGCCGCCTAAACACAGGGAGGCCAGTCCCTGATGCACATCGCGTTTTTGCATTTCATACAATAACGTGGTCAAAACCCGGGTCCCGGACGCACCAATGGGGTGGCCCAGGGCCACGGACCCGCCATTGACGTTCACGATGGCCGGATCCAGTTCCAGCACCTTGTTGATGCCGGCAGAAGATCCGGAAAACGCCTCGTTGATCTCGAACAGATCGATATCGTTTATCTTGATACCTTCTTTTTTCAATACTTTGGGAATGGCATAAATCGGGGCCATGAGCACATATTTCATGTCAATGCCAAAAGAGGCCTGGGCACCGATCTTCGCCATGACCGGGCATCCCAGCTCCCTGGCTTTTTCCTCGCTCATGACCACCACGGCAGATGCACCGTCGGAAATAATGGATGCATTGCCGGCCGTTCCTTTGCCTTGTTTTTTAAATGCAGGCTTCATTGTGGACAGCCGCTCAAACGAGGTTTCCTGGGGACATTCATCCGTGTCAAATATCTGGGGGTCCCCTTTGCGCCGGGGCACGGTCACGGGCATGATCTCGTCTTTGAACCGGCCGGAAGCCACGGCTTCATTGGCCCGGCGATAGGATTCCGCCGCATACCGGTCCTGGTCCTCTCTGGATATTTCCCAGCGGTCGGAACATAGTTCATTGGACATACCCATGTGGAAATCATTGACAATGTCCCACAGCCCGTCATGGACCATATGGTCTTCGACCCGGCCGGGACCCATGCGGTGTCCCCACCTGGCCTTGTCCATGTAATACGGGGCCATGCTCATGGTCTCCATGCCGCCGGCCACCACCACATCCGCATCATTGCACTGGATGGCCTGGGCTGCCAGCATCACGGCCTTGAGAGAAGACCCGCACACCTTGTTCACGGTAATGGCCTCCACTTCCCAGGGCAGCCCGGCCTTGACCACGGCCTGCTTGGCCGGGTTCTGGCCGTAGCCGCAGGGCAGCACCATGCCCATGATGCATTCGTCCACCCGGGAAGATTCAATGCCGGCCCGGGTGATGGCTTCCTTGATTACCATACCACCCAGATCCGTGGCGCCTAAAGTACTCAACGTCCCGCCGAAACTGCCCAAAGGCGTTCGGACGGCACTGACGATGACTGCGTTCTGCATGGGTCCGTCTCCTTGTGCTTATTTATCATTATTCGCTATATTACAGCTGCAATGTATCAAGTGGTGTAGCTGATTGCAAGCTTTTATCCAATGTAAAGGGCCTTGTGAGTTTTAAACTCCGTGCATTCTTTTGCACAGCGGAGTCCCTGGTTGGGGTGCCTTGCTGACGGACTGTCGGAGCCACCCTGTGGATTCCTGTCCGGCAGTAAGGTGCCCCCGCCAGGGGCGGCACTCAACCAAAACTCAAACCCGCCACGCAGCCTGAATCCAGACTCTCAGAATATGTGATCGGCATGCTTACATGTTCCGGCGGTACTTGCCCCCCACCTCGTACAGGGCCCCGGTAATGGTCCCCAACGAGCAGACCTTCACCGTCTCCATGAGTTCCGCAAACATATTGCCGCCATTCAATGCGGTCTCTTGCAGCTGCTTCAACGCGGCTTCCCGGGCATCCTCATGGGTCGCTTTAAACGCATCCAGCCGTTCCAGCTGGGCGTTTTTCTGTTCTTCCGTCGACCGGGACAGTTCCAGGTGATTGGCCATGTCGGCATAATTTGCATCCGGGTCCTCAAAGGTGTTGATACCGATCAACGGCAGTTTGCCCGAATGTTTGAGGTGCTCGTAGTACATGGACTCCTCCTGGATCTTGCCCCGCTGGTATCCGGTCTCCATGGCCCCCAGAACCCCGCCCCGCTCCGTGATACGCTCAAACTCCACCAAAACGGCTTCTTCCACCAGATCCGTGAGTTCATCCACGATAAACGATCCCTGAAGCGGGTTCTCGTTTTTAGCCAGGCCCCATTCTCGATTGATGATCAGCTGGATGGCCAGGGCCCGCCGGACGGATTCCGCAGACGGCGTGGTGATGGCCTCGTCAAAGGCATTGGTGTGCAGGGAGTTGCAGTTGTCGTAAATCGCACACAGCCCTTGCAGCGTGGTGCGGATATCATTGAACTGGATATCCTGGGAATGAAGGGACCGGCCAGAGGTCTGGATGTGGTATTTGAGTTTCTGGGACTTGTCGTTTCCCTTGTACTTGTACCGCATGGCCACAGCCCAGATACGTCGGGCCACCCGGCCGATGACCGTGTATTCTGGATCCATGCCGTTGGAAAAGAAAAATGACAAAGACGGGGCGAATTCATCGATATGCATGCCCCTTGACAGGTAATATTCCACATAGGTGAACCCGTTGGCCAGGGTCAACGCCAGCTGGGTGATGGGGTTGGCGCCGGCCTCGGCAATGTGGTATCCGGAAATGGACACGGAATAAAAATTTTTCACCTGGTGATCAATGAAATACTGCTGGATATCCCCCATCATTTTCAGGGCAAATTCAATGGAAAAAATACAGGTATTCTGTCCCTGGTCTTCTTTGAGGATGTCGGCCTGGACCGTGCCCCGCACCGAAGACAGGGCAAATGCCCTGATGTCGGCGGCTTCCTTTTCATCGGGTTTACGGCCGTGTTTTTTTTCAAATCTGTCCATCTGCTGATGAATGGCCGTGTTTAAAAACATGGCCAGCATCATGGGAGCCGGGCCGTTGATGGTCATGGACACGGAGGTGTTGGGGGCGCACAGGTCAAACCCGTCATACAATACCTTGACGTCTTCCAGGGTACAGATACTCACCCCGGAGGTGCCGATCTTGCCGTAGATATCCGGGCGCCGGTCCGGATCAAATCCGTACAGGGTCACGGAATCAAAGGCCGTGGACAGGCGCTTGGCCGGATAGGAGGAAGACAGCAGCTTGAACCGGCGGTTGGTATCTGCCGGTCCGCCTTCGCCGGCAAACATCCGGGTGGGATCTTCATCCGCCCGTTTCAACGGAAACACCCCGGCCGTATAGGGAAACTGTCCGGCAAAATTTTCTTTTCTCATCCACTGGTACTGGTCTCCGGGATCGGAAAATCCGGGCCGGGCGATCTTGGAAATTTTTGAATGGGACAGCGATTTTGTGTACAACGGCACCCGGAACTCCCTGTCTCTGACCTGGTAGACATACTCATCTTTTTCAAATGCCTTACTGCTGGCCGTGTACGCCGTGATCAGGTCATCGGTTTGTGGCTCAACCTGTTTTTGTGCATCTTCCAGGGCCTGTTTCAGCCCGGCCAGGGCCTGGTCCGGACTGTCGGTTCCGGTTTCCAGCAATTCCAGGGCCGATGCCAGATGCCAGCGCTCCCGCACCGCATCTGACTGGTTCCGGGTGTCCAGGTGGTACTGCCGGACCGTGTCTGCAATCTCGGCCAGGTACCGGGTGCGCTCCCCCGGAATGATGATGGTTTTAGAGGACGATTCTTTGACTCCGGTCTGGGGAATGGACGAGGTAAACCCTGTGTTTTTCCTCTCGTTGATCAGATTCAACAGGGCATGATAAAAAGCGGTAAGCCCGTCATCATTGAACTTGGAAGCAATGGTGCCGAATACCAGCAACTCTTTCGGATCTTTGTCCCAGGCTTTGCGGTTGCGCTGCACCTGTTTTCTCACATCCCGGATGGCGTCTTCGGCCCCTTTTTTCTCGTATTTGTTCACCACCACGATATCCGCATAATCCAGCATGTCGATTTTTTCCAGCTGGGACGGGGCTCCGAATTCCGCCGTCATCACATACACGGACAGATCCACCAGGTCCACCACCCGGGAATCGCCCTGGCCGATACCGGCCGTTTCCACCAGAATCATGTCAAACCCGGCGGCCCTGGCCACGGTCACAGCATGGGGAAGGGATTCAGGCAGTTCGGTCTGAGACCGCCGGGTGGCCAGAGACCGCATGTAGACCCGATCGTTGTCAATGGCATTCATGCGGATCCGGTCCCCCAGAAGGGCCCCGCCCGTCTTGCGGCGGGAGGGATCACAGGAGATCACGGCCATGGTCATTCCGGGCAGGTCCCGGAGAATCCGGATGATCAGTTCGTCGGTTAAAGAGGATTTGCCGGCCCCGCCTGTGCCCGTCAGGCCGATGACCGGGATATTTCTGGATTCAGTCGCCGGGGCCAGGGCTGCCAGGATCTGTTTCAGCCGGTCCGGATCATTGGCAACAGCCTCCTGGACGGCGGAGATGAACCGGGCAATGGTCAGCTTGTTGTCCACATTCAGCCGATCCAATTCCAGGTGATCAAAATCCACACCCGGCCCGTCCATGGCCCGCATCATGTCATTGATCATACCCTGGAGACCCATCTTGGCCCCGTCTTCCGGCGAATAGATCCGGGTGATGCCATACGCGTGCAGCTCGTCCATTTCCGCCGGAATGATCACCCCGCCGCCGCCGCCGAATATCTTGACATGGGAGGCCCCCTGCTCATCCAGCAGGTCTTTCATGTACTTGAAATACTCCATGTGTCCGCCCTGGTAACTGGAAACGGCAATGCCCTGGGCATCTTCTTCGATGGCGGCATCCACCACCTCCTTGACGGACCGGTTGTGTCCGATATGAATGACTTCGGCCCCCGTGTCCTGGAGAATCCGCCTCATGATATTGATGGCCGCATCATGGCCGTCGAATAAAGAGGTGGCAGTGACGATTTTAATGGCGTGTTTCGGGGTATAGGGCTGAGTTTCCTGAGTCATGGCGGCTCCTTTTAAAATATGAGTCCGAGAATAAAATCGGTCTGGATGGTGGTATACTGGTCAATGGTGAACTGCTTTTGCAGATGCCAGCGGCGGAAGGCCCACATCTGTCCAAGCACAGAGATGTTATGTCCCACAAGATTGACGATTTCATCATCCAGCACGGGAAAACTGTTTTTGCCGGACATCTGATTCAAGGTGGTGATAAAAATATTTGTGATGTTCAATTCATTGGTCAACACCCGTTCCTGCCATTTTTCCGGCAAAAACTGGGTCACCTGATACATGAGCAGAATATGGTCGGCCATGTTGTCACAAACCTTGAAATAGCGGCGAAGCACCCGGGCCAGCACGGCTTTGTCCCCCGTGTTGTCTGCCAGAGCTTCTTCCACGGCCTTCTGCACTTCTTCATGGATGGTTTTGCAAACCAGGTAAAGCAAATCTTCTTTGGAGCTGACATATTCATACAAAGAGCCGATGGAAAATCCGGCGGCTTTGGCGATCATACGGGTGGTGGTTTTATGGTATCCATGGGTGATAAACAATGTCACCGTGGAATCAATGATATGACGACGACGCTCTCTGACCAGATCGGGATTCTTGATCTGGGTGGGGACCTCGGGGTCCGCTACCCGTTGTTTATTTTTCCGGTCTTTTGTCACAACAGCACCACTCCCTGAATTGATTTTTTCCAGACCACACGCTAAAAAGCCCGGCCGAGACGCTGTTTGCCTCACCTATATGAACGAGCGCTCAATCATACTTTTCTTGCATGAATTCATACGGTTGTCAAGCAAAACCTTGGGCCGGAACGGGCATTTGTATTTTGGCTTTTTTTTATGACCCGGTTACGTTAAGATGAGCTGACCAATCCGTCAGAAACACAAAAAAAAACGCACAACAGCCCCCCTTTGAAAGGAGCGTCATATGGAACTGAAAACCTTGGCCATTGAAAACCCGGAATCACTGAATTTCATTTTAGGCCATGCCCATTTCATCAAAACCGTCGAAGATATCCACGAAGCCATCATCTGTACCGTTCCCAGTGCCCGGTTCGGGGTGGCCTTTTGTGAGGCATCCATGGAATGCCTGGTCCGGCACAGCGGCACGGATGAGGGGCTGGTCCAGCTGGCCCGGGACAATGCGTATGCGTTGTCCGCCGGCCATACATTCATCATCTTCATGCGGGACATGTTTCCCATCAACATTCTCAACACCATTCAGAACGTGCCGGAAGTGGCAAGGATTCATTGTGCCACGGCCAACCCCGTGGAAGTCATTCTGGCGCAAACCGATCAGGGCCGGGGAATTTTAGGGGTGATTGACGGATTTTTATCCAAAGGCATTGAAACAGATGCAGATATTGAAAAACGCAAAGGATTTTTGCGCATGATCGGATACAAACAATAAAACAACGCGGGGTCAAAAAGTGAGGCCGCCTTTTTGACCCCGGCAAATCATTTGGTGATAAATACCGGGCATTCGGCTTTGTTGAGCACCTGATGGGCCACACTGCCCAAAAACAGCCCGGCCAGATCCGACACGCCCCGGGACCCCATGACGATCAGATCCATTTTTTCAATTCTGGCCGCTTCCGCAATGTGCGTACCCGGCGTTCCCTCCAAAATTCGTGTCTCATAGGACACCCCGGCTTTTTCAAGCATCTCTTCAAAGGGTTTGATCAGGTCTTCGGATGATTTCATGATTTCATCGATGGCCTGCTGAAAATAAGGCTCCGACAGCACCACAGGAAATCGGGCATGACAGTGCAGCAGAAGAATGTGGGAGTCGAATTTTTTTGCCAGATCAATGGCATACCGGGTGGAATTAATGGAATGGGAAGACCCGTCCACAGGATTCATTATCTTTTTAAATTCCATCACAATGCTCCTTTTTTTAAAGTTTCTGATTCACTGTGCAGAATGCAACCGTCTTGATCGCATGCGCGCATACATTCATTCTAAGACACCCCGGCAATAAAAAAAAGCAAAAATAATTAATTTCTTACCCCGAAGACAGCAAAAAAACATTGACAATTCATTTTTTATGAATGTAGTATCCCAAATAAATAGACTGAGCGCTCGATCAGTTTCTTCCTTATTTCATCTTGTCGGGCGATGTTGAATACCGGTTGAAAAACTGAAGCCAACTTCACAACAACCCATAAAAACAAGGAGGCGCAGGGTGGATTTTGACCTTACCAAAGAGCAGGAAATGATTCGTAAGGAAGTCAGAAAGTTTGCCCGGAATGAGATCGCCCCAGTGGCCGGGGATCTGGACGAAAAAGAGGAATTTTCCGCTGACCTGACCCGGAAAATGGGAGAAATCGGTCTTTTCGGCATGTTTGTTTCTGAAAGCTACGAAGGCCAGGCCATGGATTACATCTCATATATCATTGCCGTGGAGGAAATCGCCCGCATTGACGGGTCCCAGGCCGCCACCATTGCTGCGGGCAACTCTTTGGGCATCGGCCCCATCTACTATTTCGGCACGGAAGAACAAAAGAAAAAATACCTGCCCAAACTGTGTGCCGGGGAAGGGTTGTGGGGATTCGGGCTCACAGAACCCACGGCAGGCTCGGATGCCGGAGGCAGCAAAACCACGGCAGTCCTGGACAAAGATCAATGGGTGATCAACGGGTCCAAAATTTTCATCACCAACGCGGCCTGTGACATGACCATGGGCGTGACCGTGCAGGCCGTGACCGGGACAAGGGACAACGGCAAACCTGAATATTCCTGTATCCTGGTGGAAAGCGGCACTCCCGGATTCAAAGCCGTCCCCATGCACAAAAAAATGATGTGGCGGGCCTCCAACACGGCGGAACTGTATTTTGACGATGTCAGAGTGCCCAAAGAAAACATTCTGGGCAAAAAAGGGGATGGATTCCACCAGATGCTGGCCACCCTGGACGGGGGCCGGCTGTCCATCGGCGCCATGGGACTGGGCGGGGCCCAGGGGGCCTATGACCTGGCCCTGAAATATGCAAAGGAAAGAGAACAGTTCGGCCAACCTGTTTCCAAATTCCAGGCCGTGGCGTTTAAACTCGCAGACTGTGCCATGGAGATTGAATGCGCCAGAAACCTTTTGTACAAAGCCTGCTGGCTGAAATCCAATCACAGGCCTTTTGAAAAAGAAGCGGCCATGGGCAAGCTGTACTGTTCCGAAGTGATGAGCCGGGTGGTAGACCATGCCGTGCAGATCCACGGGGGCTACGGCCTGATGAAAGAATACCATGTGGAACGGTTTTACCGGGATCAGAAACTGCTGGAAATCGGTGAAGGCACCTCCGAGGTTCAACGTCTTGTCATCTCGAGACACATCGGCTGCTGACGCCGGAATGGAGCATGAACCATGACTGATACACTTGATCTGCTCATCAAAGAGGAAAAAAACCAGGCTGCCATTCTCACATTGAACCGACCGGCCGTGATGAACTGTCTGAACTTTGATCTGCTGTATGCCCTCAGAGATGAAATAGAGGCCCTGCAATTCTCTGATACGATCCGAAGCGTGATCATTACCGGGGCCGGCGAAAAAGCGTTCTGCGCCGGGGCCGATCTCAAAGAACGCGCCACGTTGACCCAGGACCAGGTCAAACAGTTCATCGTGACCATACGAAATCTGTTGACCGCGATCCAGAACCTGAAAATGCCCGTGATCAGTGCCGTCAACGGCATCGCCCTGGGCGGGGGCACGGAAATCGCCCTGGCATCGGATATCCGCATCGCCTCGGACACGGCCGTGATGGGACTCACTGAAACCCGGCTGGCCATCATTCCTGGCGGGGGCGGCACCCAGCGCCTGCCCCGGATCATTGGGGTGGCCAAGGCCAAGGAGCTGATCTTTACAGGACGTCGGGTGGATGCGAAAGAAGCCCTGGATATCGGTCTGGTGAACGCCGTGGCCCCGCCGGAAGACCTGATGAATACCTGCCTGGACATGGCCGCCATGATCGCCGAGACCGGCCCCATTGCCGTGGAGATGGCCAAATATGCCATTGACAAAGGCATTGAGACGGACCTGGCCACGGGCCTGGCCATTGAATCCAATGCCTACCGGGTCACCATCCCTACTGAAGACCGCATCGAAGGCCTCACCGCGTTCAAAGAAAAACGCAAACCCGTTTATAAAGGAAAATAATCCCATGACCAACAACCGAACATTCTGGGAAGACCGGGAAAAAGAACTGGAAACCCTGCGGGAAAAAGCGGCCTGGCCCGGCGGTCAAAAGGCCGTGGACAATCTGGCCAAACGCGGCAAACGCCCGGTGCGGGAGCTGATCACAGATCTCATCGACCCCGGAACCCCATTTTTTGAACTGTCCATGCTGGCCGGGTTCGGTATGGGATATCCCGGCGTGGAAGACGTCCCCTGCGCCGGCATTGTCACGGGTATCGGAAAAATTCACGGCAACTGGACCATGATCATGGCCAATGACTCCCGGGTCAAGGCCGGCACCTACTTTCCCATTACCTTGAAAAAACATATGCGGGCCCAGGCCATTGCGGAAAACTGCGGGCTCAACTGCCTGTATATCGCGGATTCCGGCGGGGTATTCCTGCCCATGCAGGCGGACGTGTTTCCCGATGACCAGCATTTCGGCTCCATTTTCTACAACATGGCCCGAATGTCTGCCAAAGGCCTGCGCCAGGTGACCTTAAGCACAGGCGGCAACACGGCCGGAGGCGCCTATATCGTATTCATGGCCTGTGAATCCATCATGATCGACAAACAGTCTTTTTCCTTTCTGGGCGGTCCGCCACTGGTGAAAATGGCCACGGGCGAAGAGATTTCCGCTGAAGATCTGGGCGGGGCCAGGGTGCACACCCAGGTGTCGGGCGGGGCCGATCACATGTGCACGGATCAGGGCCAGGCCATTGCCAGGGTCCGGGAACTCTTATCGTTGACCCGTCCCCAGCACCTGCACCTGCACCGGTATGCGGCCAAAGAACCCAAAACCGGTTCATCAACTGTGTACGATGTGCTTCCCGCCTCCCCCCACCATGGAATCAAAGGCCACGCGTTTCTTCAGGCCATTGCCGATGATTCCGAATTCATCGAAGCCAAGAAAAATTTTGCCCCGGGCCGGGGCACCAACATCCTCACCGGCAAAATCCGCATTAAAGGATTGCCCGCCGGCGTGATCTGCTCCAACGGGGCGGGCATCATCTTTCACGAGGCCGCCAAAAAAGTGGCGGAATGGGTGGTGAGATGCTCCTATGAAAAAATTCCCCTCCTGTTCATCCAGAGCGCGCCGGGCTATATGGTGGGATCGGAATCCGAACACGCGGGTATCGGCAAATACGGGGCCGACATGGTGCGGGCAGTGTCCTGCGCCCAGGTGCCCCGGATCCAGCTGGTGATCGGTCCGGACAATGGGGCAGCCAACTACGGCATGTGCGGCCGGGCCTACCGCCCCAATTTCCTTTTTTCCACCATGCGGGCAAGGACCGGGGTCATGAGCGGCAAAAGCGCGGGCGGGGTGTTGTTGAGCATTGAGCAGGCCAAGCGCAAAGCCACCGGCAATCCCATGACACCCGACGAGATCGCCGGGTTCCAGCAGAAAATGATCGACAAATACGACGGCGAGGCCCACCCGTTTTTCTGTGCGGCCCGCCTGTTCAACGACCGGGTCCTTAAATTCCATGAAATCCGGGACTGGCTGGCCATGGCCCTGGAAGTGAGCCTGGTCAGACCGATACCGGACCCGTCATTTGGAAACTTCCGGTTTTAAAATAATGGAACAGACACATTTTACCGTTTTTACGGTTGCCTAACAGGGCCGCCATATTATAAATTCCTTATAAAGAGGAGACGACCCATGACAGAATATGATTATTGGAAAATTTTTCCGAGAATGCCCAGAAAAGTCACCATCGGCGACATCACAGTCAGAGACGGATTTCAACATTTGGAAAAATTCATCTCCACCCCGGCCAAGATCACCTATCTGGAGGAACTGATTTTTGCCGGATGCCGCAACATCGAAGTCACCAATTTAGGCAACCCCAGAAACATGCCCCAGTTTGCCGATGCGGAAGAACTGCTGGCACACCTGCGGTCGGACAGTTTTGTGTCCCGGGCCGCCAAAAAAGGCATTGACATGAAAGATGTCACCCTGACGGCCATCACCATCAGAGAACCTTCCGTGGACCGGGCCATTGCGCTCAAAAAGCGCGGCGTGGGCCCGGACCGGGTCCTGATGATGGTGTCCACAGAAGAACAGCACCATTTTGCCAATTCCGGCACCACCCTGCCCAACTACTGGAAAGAGGCGGAACGGTGCATCCAGAAATGCAGTGATGCGGGCATCAAAATGTGCGGCACCGTGTCCACCATCTGGGGATCTCCCATCGGCGGGGCCACTGAACTCAAAGACGCCGTCAAGTTCACCCGGCACTGGCTGGATATCGGGGCATCGGACATCGAGCATGCCGACCATGACGGGTCTGCCTCGGCCCCGGAGGTGTACCGGTACTTTTCCATGATTTTAGACGAAATCCCGGACACCTCTTTACACATCGCCCATTTCCATGAAACCAAACGGGTGGCCTCGGCTTCCACCCTGGCAGCACTCCAGGCCGGCATCTGCCATTTTGAGTGTACGTTAGGGGGCTTAGGAGGGCAGCCGGCCAATTTCCTGGATGACCGGCCCATCAAGGGAACCGGAGACTATTATTATGACGATCCCCGGTATGTGGGCCTGGTATGCCTGGAAGATACCCTTGTACAAATCGATGAAATGGGTATAAAACACGGGTATGATGTGGACCGGATCCTGTGGCTGGGCAGACAGCTGGAAAGAACCGTGGGCCACCGCCTGCGCAGCGAAGCCATCATCAACGGCCGGACCCTTACTGAAGGCCACATGGAATATGCCCGGCCCGGCCTGGCGAAACTCAAGGAAAAACTGGGAGAGGCCCCGGATCAGAAATTTCCGGAATAACCCTTTAAACAAAGGAGATGTAATGGAAAAGGAAGACAAAACTCCCCATATCAACGTGGACTATTTTGAGGACCTCACCGGAAATATTGAAGATGGGGATGACACCTCCGTGGATGAGGTGGGAAAACGGATCCAGCAGCTAAGGAAGGAGCGGGGCATCTCACTCCAGGACCTGTCCGATTTGACCGGGTTTGAAGTGTCGCGCCTGGAAGATATTGAAAACGGCAACGAAAAACCCCAGCTGGGCATGGTCATGAAACTGTCCAAAGCCCTGGATGCGGCCGTGGGCCGGCTGGTGTCGGGCCTGGGCACCAAACTGTACTCCATTACAAGGAAAAACGACCGCAAACCCGTGGCCAGATCCGCTTCCAAAACCAGCAAAAAAAGCGTGTATGCATACATGAGCCTGGCCCCGGAAGTCCAGGGCCGGCATATGGAGGCCCTGATCGTGCAGCTGGAAAAAGCCGAGGAAAAGGAAATTTCCGTTCACAACGGGGAGGAATTCATCTATGTGCTGGACGGGGTTGCCAACCTGACCATTGCCAAGGAATCCTATGATCTGGAACCCGGGGATTCCGCCTACTACCTGTCCACCACCCCGCACTACCTGACCGCAAGAACCGAAAAGGCCACCATTCTGGCGGTGCTTTATGAATAAATATGAACAAGGAGATGCCAAACATGCCTGAAAAACTGTGGGAGCCGTCTGAACAACGGATACAGTCCACCAACATGTACGGGTTCATGACCCGGGTGAATGAAAAATTCAATCAGCACGTCACAGACTACCCGGGGCTGTGGGAATGGTCAGTAACCAATATAGAGGATTTCTGGGCCACGGCCTGGGATTTTCTGGACATCAAGGTATCTGCACCCTATCACACAGTGATCCAGGATCCGGACAAAATGCCGGGGGCGAACTTCTTTGTGGGCAGCAAACTCAATTTTGCCGAGAACCTGCTCCGGTTCAGAGATGATCGCACGGCCCTGGTGTTCAGAGGAGAAGATACCGTCCGCCGGACATTGACCTACAACCAGCTGTATGATGAGGTGGCCCAGACGGCTGCGGCCCTCAAGGCCATGGGGGTGGTGGCCGGAGACCGGGTGGTGGGATTCGTGCCCAACATGCCGGAAAGCATCATTGCCATGCTGGCCGCCACCAGCCTTGGTGCCGTCTGGTCTTCCTGCTCGCCGGATTTCGGCATCAAAGGGGTTTTGGACCGGTTCGGCCAGACCCGGCCCAAAGTGCTGTTCACGGCAGACGGGTATTTCTTCAAAGGCAAACCGCTCTCCTCCATTGAACGCATCGCCGGCATTGTGGCGGAACTGCCTTCCATTGAAAAAATCGTGGTAGTGCCTTATATCAGTGATACCCCGGACATCAGTGCGCTGCCCAATGCCGTGCACTATGCGGATTTCAAGGACGCTTCCGCCACAGACATCGATTTTGTGCAAATGGACTTTGACGATCCCTTGTACATCATGTATTCATCCGGCACCACGGGGTTGCCCAAGTGCATGGTTCAAGGCATCGGCGGGGTTTTGGTCCATCAGAAAAAAGAACTGGTGCTTCATACGGATCTGAAAAAAGAGGACATCATTTTTTATTTCACCACCTGCGGGTGGATGATGTGGAACTGGCTGACCGCCAGCCTGTCCGTGGGTGCCACGTTAGTGCTGTATGACGGCAACCCGTTCCACCCCGGACCCGATGCCCTGTGGCAAATGGCTGAAGATGAAAAGATCACGGTGTTCGGCACCAGTGCCGGGTATATTGAAGCGTTGAAAAACGCCGGTGTCAAGCCGGGAAGCCAGTTTGACCTGGCCCCGCTCAAATCCGTGCTGTCCACGGGCTCTCCGTTGTCGGATGAAAACTTTAAATTTGTGTATGAGCATGTGAAATCCGATTTACAGCTGGCCTCCATCTCCGGCGGCTCCGATCTGAACGGGTGCTTTGCTTTGGGCAATCCCATCGGACCGGTGTATACAGGAGAACTTCAGTGCAGGGGCTTAGGTATGGCCGTATATGCCTATGATGACAACGGCCGGCCCGTGGTGGACCAGCAGGCGGAACTGGTGTGCACTGCCCCGTTCCCGTCCATGCCCATCTATTTCTGGGGAGACGAGGACGGGTCCAAATACCATTCCGCGTATTTTGACCAGTTCCCGGGCATCTGGACCCACGGGGATTTCATCAAGGTCACCCCCCGAGGTGGGGTGATCATGTTCGGCCGGTCCGATGCCACGTTGAACCCGGGCGGGGTCCGCATCGGTACAGCGGAAATCTACCGCCGCCTGGATGCCATGCCCGAACTCGAAGACTCCGTGGTGGTGGGCCAGTCCTGGAACAACGATGTCCGGGTCATTCTGTTTGTGAAACTGGCACAGGGACATGACCTCACCCCAGAGCTGGAAGCAAAAATCCGGGCCGATATCCGGGCCAATGCCTCGCCCCGGCATGTGCCGGCAAAGATCATTGCCTGCCCGGACGTGCCCTATACCCTGAACATGAAAAAAGTGGAACTGGCCGTGAAAAAAGTGATCGAGGGCAAAGAAGTCAAAAACAAGGATGCCCTGAAAAATCCGGAAGCCCTGGATTTTTTCGAGGATCTGACTGAACTTAAATCCTGAAACCTGTAAAACGGGCCGTGTGACACAACCCTGCAACACGGCCCGTTTTTATATCCCGTTTATCTTTTATCCATTTATCAAGGCCTTTGCCATGGAATCTTTTGTCCGTGACCACTATCATGCCAAAAACCTGCTCGACACAATCGATGCCGGACTGACCGCCGCCGGAAAAGATCTGAAACAGCTTGCTGTCCAGGATCTGGCCCCTGTGGATCAGCTGCATACGGGCGGGATCCGGGGCACCACCGCCCTGCTGGAACAACTGGATATTCCGGCTGATTTTCGTGTCCTGGACGCCGGATGCGGCCTGGGCGGCACCTGCCGGGTCATGGCAAAAACCTGCGGGTGTGATGTGACGGGCATTGACCTGTCCCCGGACTATATTGAAGCGGCCCGGGTTCTGACCCACCGCACCGGGCTTGCGGCGCGGGTACAGTTTGAGACCGGCTCCATTCTGGCCCTGCCGGATGCCATCGGCCTTTTTGACCTGATCCTGTGCCAGCATATCCTGATGAACATTTCAGACAAACAGGCAGCCATTCACCAGTTTGTCCGGCACCTCAAGCCGAAGGGCAAGATCATCCTGCATGAAATCGTGGCCGGCAGCCATCCGGATCTGGCATGGCCCGTGCCCTGGGCCGCCTCGGCCGACATCTCGTTTCTGGAACCCTGGGAAACTCTATTGGCCTGTTTCACAGACACCGGGTTCCAACTGGACCGGTTTACAGATGCCACAGCCATTGGATGCCGGTACTGGCAGAAAGCAAAGGAATTCGCCCTGAAAAATGCGGACATTCCCCGGGCCTTAGGACCGCATCTGGTGTTCGGCGATATGGCGGCCCGGTTTCCGTTTACCATGTCCCAAAATTTTGACACCCGTGCCATCAAACTGGTTGAAGCCGTCCTGACACGGCATTGACCCCTCAGGACTTGAAATTGAGTTTCACATAATAAATCCCGGAGTTCAGATTCGATTCCATGGGAAGACCTGATTTTTCAAACACCTTGATCATGGGCTGATTGTCTGCCAGCACCTGGGCGATGATGCCTTTAAACCCCAAGTCCTTTGCCTGCCCGATCAGGCGGGACAAAAGATAAGACCCCACCCCGATCCCCTGGAACCGCTCATCAATGAGAAACGCCACCTCACCGCAGAATGTGCGCTCTTCTCGGACCATTCTGGCTTCGGCAATAATCTTCTGATTCCCTTTTTCCTCATGCAACCCCACAATGGAAAATTCCTTTTTGTAATCCAGATTCACATAGGCCTGCATCTTGTCATGGTCCATGGTTTTCACGGAATAAAAAAACCGGTAGAAAATCATCTCTTTGGAACACCGGTAGAAAAACCGGCGCATCATCTCTTCATCCGAGGGTTTCATGGCCCGGAACCGGATGGAAACGCCTCCTTTAAAGGATTTGGTCTCTTCAATATGGGCCGGGTACAAATGAACGGATTCCGGCAGAAAAATCTGGTTGGCATAAATGAGTTTGCGGTCTCTGGCCTGGGTGATCAACGCCTGGCGGTCATCGGGATGGGCAATGTCGATCAATGCCTGGGCCCGCTCCCGAAGACTCCGCCATTTCAGATTGGCCACCCCGTATTCCGTGATGATCATATGCACGGATTCCCTCATGCGCAGCTGGTTGCCGTATTTCTGGAGACTGAGCAGAATATTGGGTTTGCCTTTTTCATCCCGGCTGGGCAACGCAATGATGGTGGTGCCGTCCGTGGACGCTTCCGCGCCCCGGAAAAAATCGATGGCTTCTCCGGGTCCGGTGATCACGGCCCCCAAAAGTGGAAACGCCACACTGCCTAAAAGGTCCACTTTCCGTCCTTCATACAATGCCACAAACTGGGGATTGTTGGCAATGAACCGGGCGCTGCACACCCAGTCGATCCCCTGAAATTCCACCAGCGGGTTCCGGTGCAGCCAGGAATGCAGATCCCTGGTGCCCAGGGCATAGGAGACCAGAGATTTCCCCCGGAACGGCGATTTCCGGGCATTGGTCACGGCCCCGGATTTCACCAGCTCGGCCAGAGCATCCGTGAAAAAAAGGGAATGGATGCCTAAGTCTTTTTTCCTGGCCAGATGCGGCACCAGGGCTTCGAACAACGGACCGAATGAAAAACTCAAACAGTCGCCGTCCTTGATCACGGACGCCACATTGGCGGCCACCTGATCGATGGTCAGCGTCACTTCCGGCAGGTCATACACCACGGGTTCCCGTTTGGACCGTACCAGCAGATCAAAATCATCAATGGATACAAACGTATCCCCATATGTGAACGGCATGGCCGTGTTGATCTCCCCCACCACCAGAGACGCCTGCTCGATGGCTTCTTTTGCCACATCCACGGCAACGCCTAAACTGCAGTATCCATTGTCGTCCGGCGGGGTGATCTGGATGATGGCCACATCGATATCCAGTTTGCCGGACTTGATGACCCGGGGAATCTCGGAATAAAACGCCGGGATCAGGTCCACCTGGCCGGAAGAAATCGTGTCCCAGGCCACATACCCGGAAAAAAAAGTGGCCAGCCGGTGGTTGGGGGCATTGAGCCGGTCCACGGACAAAACCGTATCCCCGAGCACGGCCAGCTGGACCAGCTCCAGATCCCGGATATTGTGGCTGTCCACATCCAGCAGGGTTTTGATCAGGGTCCTGGGGGCTGCCGGTCCCGTGCCGATAAAAATCGTCATCCCGGGTTTGATATGATTCAACACATTTCTGGGTGAAATCAGCCGCTCGTCCCAGCTGAAATGATTTGAATCCGCCATGGCCGCTCCTTGTGGGAATTTATGGGTGTAAAACAGATTGTAATGAATGTTCATATCAACTTATGCAAAAACAGGCAAGCATAAGTACACGGCTGGCCGGGTCCGGGCGGAAAAACGCAACTTGTGATGCAGAAAATCCCGGTTTATTCTTGAAATTCCTGACCTGCCATTATATATGAACCCAAAAAAACATGAGCGTTTGATTAGATGATTATCAGGAGCGTTAAATGATGGGCGGTATGTTTTGCAGTTCATAGGAATTCTGGTGCACACCCTGGGCGGTCTGGGCATGTTCATTCTGGGCATGAAAATGATGACCGAAGGGCTCCAGGCAACGGCCGGTCAGAAAATCCGGCGGATTCTGGAGGCCATGTCCGCCAACCGCTTCATGGGGTGTGCCTCGGGCGCAGGCGTGGCCGCGCTCATTCAATCCTCTTCCGCCACCACCGTGATGCTCATCGGATTTGCCACGGCTGGCATCATGACCCTGCAGCAGGCCGTCGGGGTGGTCATCGGCGCCAATATCGGCACAACCATCACGGGCCAGATGATCGCATTCAAACTGACGGAAGCCGCCCTTCCAGCCATTGCCATCGGCGTGGGCCTGAAATATTTTTCCAAAAAACGAAAATTTCGGTATATCGGCGATATTGTCCTAGGATTCGGGCTGTTATTTTTCGGCATGATGGTGATGAAAGACGGGTTGTCCCCCATTAAATCCGATCCCCAGTTTATGGCGTTTTTCACCCTGTTCAACACGGAATCCGTCATGGGGCTGCTGTTGTGCGTACTCATGGGCGCGGTGCTCACGGTGGCCGTGCAGTCGTCTTCCGCCACAGTGGGACTGACCATGACCCTGGCCGGGTCCGGGCTTCTGGACTATTCCACGGCCTTGGGGCTGGTTCTGGGTGAAAATATCGGCACCACCATCACGGCCCAGCTGGCCACCCTGGGATCCAACAATGTGGAAGCCCACCGGACGGCCAACGCCCATACCATCTTCAACACGGTGGGTGTGGGCATTATTCTGCTGACCTTCCCCTGGTTTGTCGATATTGTGGAACTGCTCACACTCAGAATGGGGGCCGGGGCCGTCACTCACACAGTGAACGGAGAATTTGTGAATGTGGCCCGGTATATTGCCAATGGCCACACGTTTTTCAATGTCCTGAATGCCGTTATTTTCCTGATCTTTTTACCCCGGCTGGTGCAGCTCACCATCTGGGTCTCCCCCAAACCCCGAAAATCCAGAGAACGGTATGGGCTGCCGGAATTTGATTCCGGATTCATTGATTCGCCCATCGGGGCCCTGGCCCGGGTCAAGGGGGAAATCATCCGGATTACGGAATTTACCCACACAAATTTGCAAAAACTGGCCCGTTGCCTGCAGACCCGGGACGACGATGTTTTGGGAGAAAGGGAACCTGTGGAAGAATTTCTGGATGACAGCCAGAAGGTGGTCATTTCCTATTTGACCACCATTTATCAGGGAGATGTGAACGAGCCTG
This sequence comes from Desulfotignum sp., assembly GCA_021737695.1. GTDB lineage: Bacteria > Desulfobacterota > Desulfobacteria > Desulfobacterales > Desulfobacteraceae > Desulfotignum. Next base: position 41,829 of record JAIPDL010000024.1, read on the forward strand.
AAGCCAAAGAAATTTCAGAAATGATGCGGATTACCAACAATATCGAGCGGCTGGGGGATTCCATGGAAAATGTGTCCAAAATTCTGGAAAGAATCTATGACAATCGCATCGAGTTCAGTGACCAGGCCAAAAAAGATCTGACTGAAATCTCCGACAAAGTGGTTGAATTTTTAGGGCTGATTATCGATGAAATGCGGGAAAAATCAGACGGTTTCTACCAGAAAGCCCTGGCCTGCGAAGACAGGATCGACCAGATGAGAGAACAGATGCGGTACCACCACATCGAGCGGCTGAGATGCGCAGAATGTTCTGTGGATACGGGAGTCCTGTTCATCGCCCTGGTGTCCAACTATGAAAAAATGGGTGATTACTGCTTCAACATCGCCACGGGCGTAGACCGGATTATCTGACGGCCTTGTATGACACAGGAGCCGGACCTGCCGCCGGGCCGGCCCCTGCTAAGGTGTCCTTATTCGATTTTCGTGAAATTCTTGCCGGGAACACTGCACACGGGACAACTGCCCGGCACCTGCCCTTCCACGGTATTGCCGCAGACCGGACACACATAAATATCCGCATCCGGCAGATCATTGCCTTTTTCTACGGCTGCCAGGGCTTTTTCATACAGCCCGTGGTGGATCTCTTCCACGGCCAACGCATAGGCAAAGGCAAATTCCGCTTTCTGATTCTTGTCTTTTCTGGCCTGTTCCAGAAACGTTGGATACATCTCCTTGAACTCGTGGGCTTCCCCTTCAATGGCAGTCTTCAGATTTTCTTCAGAACTTTTAATGCCGTCCATGGCTTTCAGATGGGCATGGGCATGGATGGTTTCCGCTTCTGCCGTGGCCCGGAACAGTTTGGCCAGCTGGGGCAGGCCGTCTTTGTCCGCTTTTTTGGCAAAGGCCAGATATTTTCGATTGGCCTGGCTCTCGCCGGCAAACGCGGCCGCCAGATTTTCCTGGGTGGTCATGGAATGGTTCCTCCTGTCTGAGTGATATGGTTGTGTCCGCCTCCAATTTACAACAGATACCATAACGTGTCAGAAAAAGAAATTCAAGAACTGCCGGGATCTTTGAAACCGCCTGACATCACCCCTGATTGAGTTGATTCATCACGGCTTTGGCCAGCGGTCCCTGTTTCCGCCATGCCCAGCACGTGTCGATCAGATATTGTTCGATTTCAAAGGATGCCCCAAGGACCCGGTTTCTATCCCGGGCTTCAAATATCCAATACCCCTGGAGTGCCGCCGGTGCCATGGACAGTAGCAACGTGGTGAGATGAACGCATCCCTGGGTGCCCCCGGCAATTTTTTTTATCTTGGCTGTAAAACCCGGTGCGATCACCAGCCCTTTGATGCCTTCCAGGCTGGTTTCCATTTCCCGGCAAATATCATCATGAGGCGCATCCGGAATCTTCACATGAAGATCCACGATTTTCAGCTCAGACGTTTTGATGAGCAGCTGGATCTGCATGCGGTGAAACACATGGGGGTCGATGGTTTCCCCGGATCTTTCAAAAACAGTTACCAGGTTTCTTTCCTGAAGTTCCCCTGCGATCAATATATGCGCATCATCCACCACATAACTGGAAATATCCAGATTCCGGTTATGGATTTTCTCCAGATCCCTCACTTCCTGAAATGTCATTTTTTAATCCCGACTCCCGTTTTTTCAATATCAAAAAATCAATCAATACCCCTGTATACACCACCCATGGCAAGGTTGACAGTGTTTTTCTTAAAAGACTTGCGCCATATGTATCCGCATTTGTTCTCAACATTTAATTGACAATTCACGGCTATTTAGGAAAAAAGGCAGCATTGCCAAATTTCCTGAATAGCAATTCCGCTTGGCATGCATTAGGTATTTTTCCCTATAATGAATAAGAATTTTGTCTAATTGACATACAGGCATTTCACTGATATGGCCTTCATGTTATCGAAACCATGGTTGCGTTTTTATGGAATTAAAACTTTTTGTAAAAATAAAAAATGGTTGCAATTTGACAATTGGAAAAATGCAGATCCGGTTTTGTTTATACAGTTTCAAAAATGGAAAAGAGACCGGATATAAAGGGGATAAACAGTTCTGCATTTTTTCCATTTTAGTATGATATACAGTTAAATAATCAAAATGCAAAGACGCAAAGATCTTATTGAAGAAGCTTTTAAGGACTACTATTAATTTGCGTATAACCTGTCAATCCAGTGGACAGCCAGGGCCGAGCTGTTTCGAAGATTGTCGATGATTTGAAATATTATTGTTTTTTTCAGAGTCAGTGGAAGCCCTGGCTGTCCCTGACTTCTGCGTTATGCTCACTCAACACTATCCATTGCATGAGTTTTCAAAATCCGAAAAAAGAATGGATGCCAATACAAATCATGGGGTCTATACAGTGAAAAACCTGACAGTGGAAAAGAAAATGATGGGCGATGTTTTTTGTGCCGACAGCAAAATTTGCAGATGCGTCTCTATTAGCAGATGGTTCAGGTACAGATTCCCAGGTAAATATGTCAGGCATGTCAGATTGGTTATTTTCAGCGAATCCCTTTATCCGTAAGGGATACGGGCATGTATCATTTGATGATTGTCAGAAATGCAAATTTTTGCATTTCCGACAATCCTGTTTTCCACAACCATATGATCAGGCTGTAAACGTCCGGTATAAGGGCGTTTACAGCAGAAATAAGCCAGGTTCAGTATTATTTATTGCCCGACAAAATGAACCATGGCAACCACGACCTTCATGGCATTTTAGCTGGGTTCAATGAAACATATTTGATTTATCAAAAATCATGTATTATCCTTACCAGTAATACGTAATACTGGAGGAAAAAATGAGAGTGACGACAAAAGGGCAGGTTACGATACCCATTCACATACGGGAAAAATTAGGGATAACCCCAGACACGGAGATTGATTTTTTACAGGAGGGAAACCGGGTCTTTTTGGTCAAACGAAAAAAAACCGCCCGTGCCACCCGCAGGTTTAAAAAACTTCGGGGTATTGCGACGGTCAAAATGACCACAGACGAAATTATGGCACTCACAAGAGATGATTTATGAAAGGCCTGCTTGTGGATTCCAATATTATCCTGGATGTTTTTCTCAATGATCCTGTCTGGGCTGAATGGTCGGAGGCCGCTCTTTCTGAATATGCCCATCATACGCCGTTATACATTAACCCAATCATCTATTCTGAAATTTCCATTGGATTTAATAAGATTGAGGAACTGGAAGCAGCCGTTTCAAAAAGCGGTTTTCAGATGCTGGAAATGCCAAAGGAATCCCTTTTCCTTGCCGGTAAGGCTTTTCTCAAATATCGAAAACATAAAGGTGCAAAGAAGTCCCCATTGCCGGATTTTTTTATCGGTGCCCAAGCCGCTGTATTAGATCTTGCGTTAATCACGCGAGATAAAAACAGGTACCAAACCTATTTCCCAACTGTTAAAATTATTTCTCCGGAATAACCGAACTCTGAACCATGTCTTGGAGGGTGAAAAAATTTTGGATACCCATGCCGTTCAAAACCTGATATGGTTGATTTGTTCGGGGAAGAGGGTTGCAGAATATATGAATTTCACCCAAAAATGTGACCCGACAACATGCATGTGCCTGGGAAATTTCAAACGGGACTGAGATGACAGTGAAACCCACATATGAAGAATTGGAACAACGGATTCAGGAACTGGAAAAAATTGAACCCGAGCATGCCTATTTCAAAAAAGCGTTGCAGGAAAACGAAGGCCTGTTCAGAATGCTTTATGAAAAAGCGCCCTTAGGGTATCAATCCCTTGATGAAAACGGCCGTTTTATCGTTGTCAATCAAACCTGGCTGGACACCCTCGGATATGTCAGAGAAGACGTCATTGGTAAATCCTTTGCTGATTTTCTGCATCCGGACTGGCGGGATCATTTCAAAGAAAATTTTCCCCGGTTCAAGTCGATCGGAGAAATTCTGGGGGTTGAGTTTGAAATGGTCAAAAAAGATGGGACCCTGATTCTGGTTTCTTTTACCGGGAAGATAAGCAGGGATGAAAAAGGCACTTTTCAACAGACCCACTGCATCTTTCATGATATCACCGCACGGAAACAGGCCGAGGAAGAATTGAAACGGATTGAATGGATGCTTTCCAGGAGGCCAGTTTCAAACATCGAAGCCCAGGCAGAAAATCACGACCAGGGATATGGTGACCTGACCGAATTGAATCGTGATGGCATTATCCTGAAATCCATTGGTCACGAACGGTTGAAAAGCTTTGCCAGCGACTACCTGGATCTGCTCGGGACTTCCTCTGCAATCTACGAGATAAACGGTGATTATGCCTTCGGGATTTTTGCTTCAGGCTGGTGCCGAACGATGGACAGGGCCTCGCGTCACCTTTGCAATACCTCTGAAAATGTCGAAGCCCTCGCTTCCGGCCGATGGTTGTGCCATGAATCCTGCTGGTCTGACTGTTCCAAAGAGGTCATCGCCAAGGGCGCGGCGGTTGACATTGCGTGCAATGGGGGAATTCGATTGTACGCTGTGCCCATTTTTGCCGGCGGAAATGTAATCGGGGTGATCAACTTCGGGTACGGAGATCCGCCGAAAGATCCTGAAAAAATCAGGATACTGGCTGATGTCTTCCATCTTAACCACGACGACCTTCTCCGCGAGGCCATGGCGTATGATTCCCGGCCTTCCTATATAATTGAGATGGCAAAAAACCGTCTCAACAGCACAGCCAAACTTATCGGTTCAATGGTTGAGACAAAACAAGCCATGGAAGCGTTGCGGGATAGTGAACAAAAGCACCGCCGCCTCTTCGAGACCATGGCCCAGGGTGTGATTTATCATGCTGCCAATGGGACCATCATATCGGCCAACCCAGCTGCGGAAAGAATTCTCGGCCTCTCTTTCGAACAGATGCAGGGCAAAACATCCATGGACCCGCGCTGGAAAATGACCAAGGAAAACGGCACAGAAGTTCCAGGCACTGATCATCCGGCTATGATCGCCCTGCGTACCGGAGAGGTTGTCGGGCCGGTTATCCGGGGCGTGTTTCATCCGGATAAACACGCCCATGTCTGGCTGTTCATCACGGCCATTCCCCTGTTCCAACCGGGAGAAACAAAACCCTTTCAGGTGTATGCCACTTTTGCAGACATCACGGACCGCAAACAGGCAGAGGAGAAGTTAGCCTATTCCCAGAAACTGATGCAGTATATCATTGAACATACAAACAGTGCTGTTGCTGTTCATGATAGAAACCTGCATTATATCTATGTCAGCCAGCGATATCTGGATGACTATAAAGTGAATGAAACCGATATCATTGGAAAACATCATTATGATGTTTTCCCTGACTTGCCCCAGAGATGGCGGGATGTTCACCAAAAAGCACTGGCAGGAGAAATTTCCAAAGCAGACAGAGATCCCTTTTTTCAAGATGACGGGACTATTGAATGGACCCGGTGGGAATGTCGCCCCTGGTACGAGGAAGATGGCTCAATCGGCGGAATTATTGTTTATACAGAAGTCATTACCGATTGGATCAATGCTGAAGAAAAATTGCGGAGTTCGCATGAAAGAATGCTCACGATTCTGGACAGTATTGACTCAACCGTTTACGTGGCAGACATGGACACCTGTGAAATCCTGTTCATGAACAAAAGGATGATCACGGATTTTGGCGGGGATAAAACCGGTGATATTTGTTACCGTGCCTTCAGAAAAAATTTGGAACCCTGCGAATGCTGTACAAATAATCAGCTGGTCGACAGACACGGGAACCCTGCAGGTGTCCGTATCTGGGATGACAAGAATCCTGTCACAGGCAGATATTATATCAATTATGACCGGGCCATTGAGTGGACGGACGGCCGCCTGGTCCGGATGCAGATTGCCACAGACATTACCGATCTGAAAAAAATGGAACACCAGCTCCTCCAGGCACAGAAAATGGAATCCGTGGGCCGTCTGGCCGGCGGGGTAGCCCATGACTTCAACAATATGCTGGGAGTGATTCTGGGACATGTGGAATTTGCAATGGAAGAAATTGAGAAGGATCACATCCTTTATTCCGACCTGAAAGAAATCCAAACCGCCGCAAAGCGGTCGGCTGATACCACAAAGCAACTACTGGCTTTTGCCAGAAAAGAGATCATCTCTCCCAAACAGATTGATTTGAACGATACGGTGGAAAGTATGCTGAATATGCTGCGCCGGCTTATCGGAGAAGATATCGACCTTGTCTGGCAGCCGGGTGCCCATCTGTGGCCGGTTCAAATGGACCCTACCCAGATCAACCAGATCCTTGCCAATCTTTGTGTGAATGCCAGAGATGCTATTGCAGGGGTGGGTAAGCTCACCATTGAAACTGGAAAAAAAACATTTGATGAGGAATACTGCAAAGAACACGCTGGCTTTATCCTTGGTGATTTTGT
>JAIPDL010000025.1 GCA_021737695.1 Desulfotignum sp.
CCCCAAGAAAAAACAAAAAGCTGAAAATGCACTGAATGCTTTGTCGTTTACCATAAAGGATTATTTTAGACAAAATATGCGGATAGCTGCATAGAATTTAAATTGCCAAAATACATGGCAGAACTTTTGGGACGGGATAGTAGTGACTTAGGAACGGATTTCCAATCTGAAAATGTTTCGGTCATAAATACTCCTCCAAATATTTCAGCCCATGGTTGCGGCTGAGAACTTCTTATCCTGTGAGCATAGAGATAAAATATAGCTGATGGTCCAGTTTTCAGTCTTTTTGTCCCATGGGTTTAACACTCACCCCTTCGGATTCAAGTAATTCTCTTATAGATCGAACCAGATCTACTGCAACAGGAGTGTCTCCGTGCACACAAAGTGTCTGGGCATTGATGTCGATTGTAGAGCCGTCAATGGCAACGACTTCTCTTTCTTTGGCCATTTTCAGGGCCCGTCGGGCGACCTCTTCCGGGTCTTGTATGAGTGCTCCGGCTTGACGGCGAGAGACCAGAGTGCCCTCAGGAGTATAGGCTCGATCCGGAAACGCCTCGTACACAACATGGAGTCCGACCTCTTTACCAATCCTACTCATCAGATCTCCCTTGGCACCTGCCAAAGCCACATAGATTAAATCAGGGTCAACGCTGACAACTGCTGTGGCAACGGCTTCAGCAACAACAGCGTTTTCAACGGCAGTCAAGTATAGATTCCCATGAGGTTTGACATGGCTTAGTTTGATCTTGTTAGCCTCGCAAAAACCTTTGAGTGCACCAATTTGATAAATGACATAATTACGGATTTCGTCCGCAGTGCAATCCATGTTCCGTCGGCCAAAACCTAACAAATCAGGGAAGCCCGGATGTGCTCCAACACCGACACCTATCGTCTTAGCCATTTGAATAGTACGGTTCATAACCATTGGATCACCAGCATGCCATCCACAGGCGATATTTGCCGAAGTTATGTATTGAATAACCTCTTTATCCAAGCCTATCGTATAATTACCGAAACTTTCACCCATATCGCAGTTAAGATCAATTCTCATCAGTTTATCTCCTGTTCTAATAAATTCGGTCCTAAAAGCCACTGCCTTTTTCAGCCGTATAAATTAACGATCCATTTTCATTAGAATATAAGCAATACCTTGATATCCTAATCCAGTTGATGCCTGAGTACGTTTTCCAAGGTAATGCGAATATGCTTCTCCATGCTAATAGCAGCTCCTTCAAAATCCCTTTTTGTTAAAAATCCTATAATTTCATCATGTTCGCGGTTTACTTCAGCCATTCGATCAATCCGGCTCAGGGCTGTCATCCCCATCCAGTCGATAAGGTCCCGTATGTTTGACAGGGCATTAATCATGTAGGAATTTTGGCTGAGTGACGCTAAATAATCATGGAAGGTTCTCTCCAGTTTAAGGTAATTAACCATTCCATTCGATGGCTTGGCATCAAGGCATTTTTTATGGAGACTCAATAGATTATCTATATGGGCTTCTTCAAATGTATCAGAGATACTCCGGAGCATTGCACCTTCGATAAGCAAACGAAAAGAATAGAGGTTAATGATATCTTCAGTTGTCAAGATATTGATACGCACACCTCGTCTTGACAGCAGGGTTACGAATCCCCTGTTGGCTAAGTCAATCAGCGCTTCATGGACAGGGGTTTTAGACATCCCTAATTCCTTGGCAAGCCCTTGTTCGTTGTAGATGACACCGGGTTCTAAAGTTTTCGTAATAATAGCCTCTTTGATCGATAGATAAGCCATCTCTCTTAGAGACGGAGGAGCAGCGACCTTTTGAAGTGATGAATTCGAATCTGAGACTTTTTTCATATATGCTCCTTTGTTGTTTCAAACGAGTCGTAAAATCTTAGATATCAGATGTTACATACCTTGTAAAGGCAAAAATAAAATAACCGGAGATGATCCAGACTACACAACTTTCCTAAGGATATGGGAATCTTCTGAATAGGCTTGGCGGGAGACGGCCAAGCAGGAGCTAACCCGGCGATATCTTCGATACCGCTACGAATAATAGTATCATCAATCCGATCGATGCTCATTATAAAAGCAAGGTCAGGCCGTAAACCAATGCATAGGGTTCCCGTCTTTTGGTGATGATAACTGATTTCCCCGTGTTTTTTACCTGATCAATGATTTTAAGACAGGTTGCCTTGAATTCAGAGATCGAAATCGTTTGAGTCATACCATCGCCTCCAGTTTCAAAAAAAATTAACATGGTCAAATTTTGTGGTCAAGGCCATCTATCATACAGTTTTTTTAATATTTCGTATCCAGTGCCGTAATACCTGTCAGAAACCCAAAGGAGGCGATTATGGCAACACTGGAATCCGCAGCAAGAATCATTCACCGGCCCGAAACCCCTTCCGCACCGGCGGCCCCGGCGGAAACCGAATCCCAAACCGATCTGTTCACCCAGGAGGAACTGTTCGGGGTCAAAAAAGGCCAGTACATCAAAAAAGCCCGGTCCAGGGTAATGGCGGACATCGAGTCTTTGTCCGGCAACTGCCGGTGGCAGGACATTGTCAGCCTGTACCACCCCGTGGAAGAAAAACTGCCGGAGCTGGATCAGGCCGACCTGGCCGACATGGTCAAAGAAAAAATCGCATCCGCCATGGGACACCTGAAACAGTTCGACGATGCCATTTCATTGCTTGCGGCCTGCATCCGCAATCATCCGGACAATTTCTACACCCGGTCGTCCCTGGCATATACAGCGTACTCGTCCCTGTTTGCCGCCAAAAACCGGGAAATTTTCCTGGCCGGGGCCCCCGGGCCAGGCGGATCGATCTGGCCCATGAAAACTTCACCCGGGCCAGAAAACTGCGGCCGGACGGGGTGACCAATAATTACCGTCATGCCATGCTGTACCTTCAGATCCAGAACAAACCCAAACCGGCCCTGCACCTGCTGAACCAGGCCATTGCCAACTGGGAAAACCTGTCTGAACAAGACCAGTCCCGGCGGCATCAGGAAAAGAAGAACTATGTCAAATCCCTGTACCGCAGTGCCAGTGTGCTTCTGGCAAACGGCGAGGCATTGAAGGCCCTGGAACGGATTCATTCCCTGACGGCGGCTGCCGTGGATTTCTGTGATATTCAGCCGGACCATACCGGGTATATTCACCCGCTGATACAGGTCAAGGCAGAAAATGGATGAAAAAAAACGCCCGTTTCCGGAAAAATCCAAAACCTGACCCAGGCCGTTGAAAACCTGAAAATCGCCATCAGCCAGGTGGAACGGTTTCTGGCATAGGAAAAAAAGACTCATGGAAAACCTGTATGTCGTGGAACAGGGCAGTTTTCTGGCCAAAAGCGGAGACACCCTGAAAATCGTGAAAAAGGGGACGGTGCTGGATACAGTACCGGCCAAAGATTTAAAAAAACTGGTCCTCACCGGATATGTGTCGCTCACAGGCCCGGTGCTGGACTATCTGATCAAAAACCGCGTGGAAACAATTTTTCTCACGCCCACCGGCCGGTTCCGGGCAAGGCTCATGATTGATGAACACAAGCATGTGGCATTGCGGAAAGCCCAGTATGAGGGGTTGTCCGCTCCGGATACCGGCCTGGAAGTCATGAAAATCATTGTTAAAGGCAAGGTGGAAAACATGGCGGCGTTCCTGCTGCGCCGGGGCAGAGACTACAGCGAGCCGAAACTCAGGGCCGCTGCAGCAGCTCTGACATCATTGCTGACATCGTTGAAAACCACCCGGGACAAATCTGTGGTCCGGGGAATCGAAGGGGCCGGGTCCCGCATTTATTTCAGTGTATTTCCCCTGCTGATCCGGAACGATACCTTCTTCTTCAACGGCCGGAACCGCCGCCCGCCCAAAGATCCGGTCAATGCCCTGCTTTCTTTTGTGTATACCTTGTTGACAAACGAAGTGATATCTGCCATCAAAACATGTGGGCTCGATCCCTATCTCGGGTCGCTCCATGAAATCAGCTATGGCCGGCCGTCTCTGGCCGCCTACGAGCAGATCATGCAGGGGCCTTCCGGGAACCGGAACGTGATCCAGGCCCAGGTGCGGTCTTTTGCCGACTTTCTGCTGGGCAGGGAATCATCCTACCACCCGGTAAAATTGTAACGGTTCTTTGACAATTTGTTATGAAAATGACGGACCTCCGGCAGATTTTATGGGTTGCCGTTGCAATTTGCGGAAATATCCCATAAATTCAATCAATTAAAAAAATATAGGACTTCGGAGGTCTGTAATTTGAAAATTTTATATAAATTCAACTGGTTATCGAAAAATGGCTGACAAAAAAGGTAGAAAGAAACTTTCCGGACCCCGAAATCGGCATAGGTCTGTAAAAATGACCTTTGAAACCCTTGCCATTCAAGCGTTCCAAGAACCCAGAGTCCGAAACACCGCCTCGATTAGAGAGGATTGAGACTTCGGCTCGCTGTAGTCTCTGCCCCGGCGCAGCAGGGTGTCCGAAACACCGCCTCGATTAGAGAGGATTGAGACCAGTCCTGCGGAGTGATTTCCTCACCGTGCTTTTTGGGTCCGAAACACCGCCTCGATTAGAGAGGATTGAGACTGTAGTAAAAATTGACTGTACACCGATCAACCGAGTGTCCGAAACACCGCCTCGATTAGAGAGGATTGAGACTTCGCAAGGAACCTTGCTAACAATTTTTCTATGGCGCATTGCCGTTTTTGAAGAAAATATCCGGGATGGGTTTGAATTTGACCCCATTGAGGTACAGGTATGGCCGGGCCATTGGCAGAACCAGGCAGGCGGTTGACAAATATATCGCTGATTTATGGGCCACGGCGGTGTTTGATCTTGAACTCAAGATTTTCCGGTTACATCAACTGGGGATTCCCCAGGACCGGATTGCCAGAAGAGTCGGTCTGGGTCAGCAGAGGATTTCTCGGTATTTACGCCTTTTGCCACAAATAGCAAAAGGCGTAAACACGGATTTATCGAAGGGTTTTACCGTCCCGCAAGTGGCGCAAAAGCACGGCTGGCCTGAATCTCTGGTCTGATCACAGGCGTTGGTAAACGCCGGTGATTTTGACCGGTTCAAGGCACTTCAATGGGGCATTCGAACCTGGGATGTGTGGAATTTCATGGAATGTGACCCCCGGTTCGGCGATGACTGGCCCGGCTGGCGTTTATCAATGCCGACTGGCGGGATTTCCAGAACTGCCCGGCGAAAAAAGAAAATCAGGGCCAGGCGATTTTACTGACCGATTATTATGAGATGTTTAAAAACACGGGCTGGACCCTGACCCATCTCATCCAGGCCCCCATGTCTTCGGAGCGGTTTAACGGCGGGGTGGTGTCTGCCATGCAGAAAAAAAAGATCCTCGGGGTCACCAGCCGGTATGTGATGGTTTTGAAATAAAAAGGAACGCCCGGTTCCAGTCGCGGCCTTTAGCTTTTAGCTGTTAGCTGAGTACTGATGGCTGAGGGCTGATGGCTTTCATATAAAACACAAGAGACAACACACCTTTTGTTTATGCGGATGTCTTAACTGACTGCGTCAATGTGTCCGTTACCCATTTATTGTGGATGCCAAGGATTTTTACGTCATCAATGAATGGACGGATGCTGTCGCAAGACTGGCCGAAGATGCTGATCCCGGCAAGCCGGGCAGAGTGGCACAGAAAGATGATCCCCTCAAACAGGGGATAGCCGCATCCATTATTTAAGGAATACTATATACTCTTGCTATATACATACCGACGCTATATACTTCATATATACAGCAAATTAAACATAGGAGATTGCGCTATGGATATGGGAACCGTCTTTGTAAATAATAGAACCCAGGCAGTAAGATTGCCTGTTGGCAGCAGGTTTCCCGAAAATGTGAAAAAAGTTGTCGTACGTGTTATCGGTAAAGACCGTGTACTTTCACCCGTAGAAAATAGATGGGACAGCTTTTTTCTTTCTGAAGATGGTGTGTCTGATGATTTTATGACGGAACGGGCTTCACAAGACCAGGCTGAAAGGGAACCTTTTTGATGTTAAAGTATATGCTGGACACCAATATTGTTATTTATGTGATCAAGCGACGACCCGTTGAATTATTAGACATTTTTAACGCCCATGCCGGACTCATGTGTATCAGCTCAATCACATTGGCAGAATTATTCCATGGTGCTGAAAAAAGCGCTATGATTTCCCACAACCTGCGCAAAGTTGAGGACTTTGTATCCCGTTTGGAGGTTTTGCCTTATGACGACAACGCCGCTGCCCACTATGGAAATATCAGAGCGGATTTAGAAAAGAAAGGCACGCCAATAGGGGTCAATGATTTGCACATTGCCGGGCATGCCCGAAGTGAATCTTTGATCCTGATCACCAACAACATGAGAGAGTTTGCAAGAGTCGAGGGCTTGCGGTTAAAAAATTGGATTGACGCAGAATAGAGAGGATTGAGGCTGACAAGCCGGTTTCTCGATCATGATAAGGTGTCCAATATATGTTACTGTTCCAAAAACCCGAGCTTTCTTAGTATCATTTCCAACGGACAGAAGTCCGTAAATCCGGACTGAGTCAGATTCAACCCGACAAAAAGCGTCAGAGCAAACCACCACGGTGAGTGAAGCAGCCCAAGCAATGCACTGATGGTAACCATAAGCCCCGGTATGATTCTCATTAATTTTTTAATCGTCATATCTTCCTCCTGTGTATCATTTGATGAATGTCAGAACTGCATGGAGATGTCATCATCTTTTCCCCCTATTCTGTCCCTTTCCCTGTCTGTCATTCGTGAAGGCATGGCTTTCAGAAGATCAACCATGTAGCCATCTTTATTCACCACACGGAACCGCTGTTTCCGGAATATCTGGAAGGTTTTATCAGCCTTGCGTAATACATCGATAAAATCCCCGGGGTCACTGCCTTCTTTGATGGCCAGCATCAATTTTTTCCGGACATCCCAGAGAAGGTCCACATCCATGGTCGCAATGAGCCCGGAATCAAACCGAACGCCTGCTGCCGCTTCATATGCATAGAGCGCATTGGTCCCCAGAATATAGTGGCATCCGTTTGTTTTCCATAAAAAATTGAAACTTGATAAAGTAAATAAAACCATTTGAATTTAAACCATTTTTCCATCAAAAAACAAGTTTTTTTGCATGGTTGTTTTTCAAGCCATGCCAGAGACCCGGACGAATGGTGACGGTGTTCCTTAGATCAACGGCCGTTCAAATCTGAAAAAACCGCGTCTCTCTTTCGGCAATGGGACAACAATTGCTTGAAACAGCTGTTTTTTGCCAGCAGGGATTCCGTATGGGGGATCACGGAGAAAAAAGCCTTGCTGCCGACGATCACCAGCTTTTTTCTGGCCCGGGTCATGGCGACGTTGAGCCGGTTGGGACTGTTCAGAAATTCGCTGATCAGAAAATCCGGGTCTGACGCGGTCAACCCGAAGAAGATGATGTCCCGCTCCGCACCCTGTATCCGCTCCACCGTGTCCACCAGGGGGAGCGGGAAACCCTTTGGAGTCAGGACCTTGTCCGGGGTCATTCCTTTTGGGGTCAGACCCGCCTCCGGGATCATCTTTGAAAGCCGTTTGAGGATCTCGTTGTTCTGGGTCCGGTGGGGGGTGATAATGGCCATCCGGTCCGTAGAAACCCCGTGGCCGTAGATCAGGCGGCAGGCCAGTGCAGCCAGGAGACCCGCCTCTTCATCGGACTGCTGGGAACATCCCTGGTGGTCAGTCAGAACCAGGGTGACCGGTTGTTCCGGATCCAGAATCCGGTCAAACCATCGGCCCGATCCCGGTGAATCCTGGTATCCTTCCCTGACAGGACCCAGGCCCAGCCGAGCCCGGGCCACTTCCGGGGCCGGGGTCAGCATACCGCCATACCAGGTTTTTGAAGAAAATGCACAGATTTCACGGTTCATCCGATAGGTGATGTTCAAGGTGACCCGGTGATATGCCGGATACCGGTCCCGTATATGGGTGAGAATGGAAGCGCTGAACTGCATCCCGTCCTTTCCCTCTTTTTCGCTCTCTTCATCCGCCCCGTTCTCTTTGTCGTCATAGGTTCCCAGGACAATGGGGGGCAGCTGGTGTTCATCCCCCAGAAACAAAAATTTTCCCCTGCCGTAAATCAGACTGAGCAGAGCCTGGGGCACCGGCACCTGGGAGGCTTCGTCAAAGATGATCCAGTCCAGGGCCAAAGGAAACCCCTGGTCCTTGCTCTTGAAAAGCGAATAAAACCCGTATCCCGTGGCACCCAGGATCAGCCAGGGCCGGGCCGGAAGATCTCCGGCATCCTGGACATATTCCACTTCCTGGCCAGGGGTGCCAGAGGCGGAGGGACAAGTTTCAGAAGACCTGTTTTCCCCCCATTTCACGCACCGGCCCGGAAAACTCCCGGACAGGTGCCGGGCGGCCAGCTGAACCACTTTTTCCAGCACCGTGTCAATGGCCTGGTGGGTCATGGCTGTGATCCCGATGCGAAGCGGTCTGCCGGCGTCATGGGCCGCAAGGATCAAGGCGATGATGATCCAGCCCAGAAGATGGGTTTTCCCGGTACCGGGCGGTCCCTGGATCAGGCCGGTACCGTACCGGAACGGCAGCATCAGGGCCTGCTGCTGGGCAGGGTTCAGCCCCCGGTCGTCTGTGGCCAGCCATTGCCCCACCCAGTCAAGGGCGGATCCCGGCTGTTCTTGAAGCGCATCGCCTGCCAGCAGACGTCTGACATGGTCATGTTTTTCATCTGAGAACATGGCTGTGGCGGCATGGATCATCTTGTCCCGGTTCCAGTCATCCATGTCCTCTTCAAGGGAATAGAACAGATCTTTCCGGCACTTCAGCCGGCCGGACCGGGAAACAAGCCCGACCTCTCCTTCGGCCATGTCATACTTTGCCAGGATCACGGGAAATCCGCCCTGGATATCACCCATGCCGTGAGGAACCAACTTGAGAAAGTCCCCCTGGCGGAATTTGGCTGGAAGGGTCCGGAAAGACAGTTTGAAAAGATGGAGGAACCGCCCGTCGCAGTCCAGGCGGGCATGAAGAAATGTCAGAAATCCCAGGGACCGGAACCGCTGCATCCGTTCCTCAAGGGGCTGTTCCTGGAGCATCCGGATATCCGCGTCTTTCAACCGTTTTTCTTCCTGGATAAAGGTGATGTAGGGCAGGGCCCGTTTATCTGTCCGTTCGCTGGCCGGCCATTCCCGGATCCAGCCGCTTTCCAGACGTAACACCGCTGTGTCAAACATGTGCGCCATCACGGCAAGCCCCTGTGCCACCTCCCGGACAGCCGGTTCACCGCCGGGGGCACCGCTTTGGTGGAAAAGGGTCAACGGGGGTGTCAGGGTCTGTCTATATCCAAACACCCGGCCAAGGGTGTAAAAAGAGACCGCCCCGGGCACGGGCATGTAAAAATGGCGGAGCAGCACCTGTCTGAGATCTGTCCACGGCGAGGGCTGGGTCTGACAGAGGAAGCGACATGAATGATTCGATGTCTGCCCGGCCCACTGAATCAGTGCCCTGCGGGACCGGGAACCAAGATGAAAAATATGAGGTCCTTGACCGGAATGGATACTGTCCTCCCAGTGCCGCACCAGTTTTCCAGCAAACGTTTTCCATACACGGGACCGCGCATCGTCGCTCTCCATGGTCCACACTCTGGATTCGAGCACCTGCCGGGTATGCGGGTCCCACACCTGCCATCCCAGAACCCGGGGCTGCTCACTGAAATCTTCTGTTTCCACATGGATGAAAAAAACCCGGGACAGGTTGGCCGGAAACAGGTGGGTCATTTTTCCGTGAACCCGGATGCGGCCGGTTAAAAACGCATCACACCATCCGGCCAGTTTGGCCCGCTGGCCCGGAGAAAGGTGGGATTTCATGTCCGAACGGCCGTCCTCACCGCCTTCAGCCATGTTTTCCAGTACCCTGGCTGTTTTTTCCAGGGTGGTGCAGTCCAGGTCCCTCAGTGCCATCAGCTCTCCTTTGGTCAATGCGGGCAGAAACTGGATCTCTTCTCCGGTCAGGGCCTGGGCGTAACACCCGGCAAACCCTGAACAGGCCGTGCACCGGGTTTGCAGCCGGTGGTCCGCATCCGCCGGACGTTCTGACAGAATCCGGCCCAGGGTGTGGCACAGGCTGGGAAATGCGGCCAGGAAAGGCGTTAAATCGAACGTGTATGACTTTCCGGCTGTCAGGGACCGGTCCCCGGGTTGGGGAGAAATGATGAATCCCGTATGAGAGACCCGGGCAGGGATATGATGATCTTTCACTATTTTTTCCAGGACCTGTGCATACACGGCCACCTGCCATTTCTGATAATACCGGGGTTCCGGGCTGCGCTTGATGTCGCCCACCTGGATCACCACCAGGTGGCGGCCGCGGTCCGGGCCGGTTTCGTCATCCACCGGTGGCAGGACCAGCTTCAGAAGGTCCGGGATTCCCACCACTTCCATGCCGGGAAATTGCGGCACCAGCCCGCCCGTCTCAAGGCCGCACTGGGAGATCCACACCCGCCGGGATGCCGGCCCGTTCCCGGCAATGAACTGAGCCACGGTTTCTTTCAGCAGTTTCAGGCCTGCCGCCCAAACCGGTTCGCTTCGCCCTTCCCGTGCCAGTGTGACCAGAATCTCCCCCCGGGCCTCAAGAAATGCCAGCATGGCCTGCTCATGACGGACCCCCTGGTCCCGGGCAAGGCCCATAAGACCGTCCGGATCCTGAACCGAATGGTCCAGGCCCAGGTATTTCAGGAAAAACCGGCGGTGACACTGGCCAAAATACATATAGTCACTGACCATGGTGGCCGTCAGGGAACGGCCGGGATCGATACAGGGATGCCGCCATCTGGAAGAGGGGAAAAAAAGGGGGGCTGATACAGGCATTTCCTGCTGCCGTCTCTTCTGTTTTTCTGTTCCCAGCAGGGAGGCGCAGGCATCCATCTCCCAGGCCGGGGAGTCATCCGCCCACTCTTTCGCCGGGTGAGGTCCGGCATGATCGGCCATGTCACCGGAAACGATATCTGAACTGGACGACCGATACCGGGCAAACACCTGCGCCACCCGAAGGTCATACAGAAAATCCGTGATCTCCGCCACCATCAGTGCTCTGGGCAGGGTTTTCCAGAAAATACTCACCGGCACCAGGCCCCGGACCGCCTGGAAATGGGACGTAACCCACGCATGGAAGGCGGTTTTGTCCACCGGCAGATCCAGTTTCTCGAACCGGACCCACCGGGAACATTCCACCCCGGTTTCAGTGGCCGTGACCGAAAGGTCTTCGTCCTGGAAACGGTCCCGAATGGCCCATTCCAGCACCAGGTTGCCGGCCGCGCCCAGAAAGGTGCAGAAACAGAACCGTTCATGGCTGCCGGGGACCACCTCGATGCCGTTGGCCAGCACCACGGGTCCGGCATAAACAGCCTGTTCCCAGCCCAGCAGCCGCCGGGTCCGGGACATCAGGCCGCTGTCATTGGTTATGGCACCGGAAGTGAGAATCCGTTTCATGGCCTGGGCCACTTCAAAAGACACCCGGGGACCCAGCCCTACCCAGACCAGGTCTTTTACGTCCTTTCCCGCCCAGGGCCGGGCCACCACCCTGCCGGGATCTCCCTCTTCCTGAATTTTCAAAATCTCCAGGCCCCGGCCTGAAAGCTGGACCCGGTCTCCCACATCCATCTGGGAGACGATGGACTGGGGGATGTCTGCCACGGGTTTTTCCGAAACCTCCAGAAGGTATTCCTTTTCCGCTTCCGGAAAATTTCCCCAGATCTTTCTGGCCAGAAAATGGTTCCGGTACTGCCAGCCGCCCCGGACCAGGCCGGGACGCGGACAGGGCTTGAGCCATCCCTTTTTTTCAAGGGACTCGAAAATGACAGGCAGCCGCTTTTCCGGGTCCGGAAAAAGGGAATCCAGGGCATTCAGGGAGATTTCCTTTTTTTCATACAGGCAGGAGATCACCTGCTGGCTGAGAACACTTGGCAGTTCTTTGGGAACCGGTGCTTCGATCCTACCTTTACGCCCCAGTTCCAGAAGAGCCAGGAACCGGACGACCTGGGTGCCCGCGGCGTCTCCGGCACAGATCCCCCAGAAATTAATGACCCCTTCCCGGCGGTTGGCCCGGCCGATGCGCTGAAGAAAAGAGGACACAGACCCGGGGGGCTGAAACAGCAGCACCGCATCCACATCCCCCACATCGATCCCCAGTTCCAGGGTGCTGGTGGCGATGCACAGGGCATGCGGGTTTTTCCGGAACCGGTCCTCGGCTTTTTTGCGTTCCAAAGGCTTGAGGTTGGAATAGTGAAGTTCCGTGACCCCCCTAAACACCCCGGACCGGCCAAGGATCCCGGAGAGCCGGTCGCAGGCGGACCGGCTGTTGCAGAAAAGCAGAATTTTGCGGTAGTGCCAGGCATGGTACAGATCGTTGAGAAGGGCGGTCATCTCCGTTTCGCCGTTTTTCAGGTGAATCAGCCGGGCGGAGATCCTGCGGCCGGTGCCGGCTTTGATGGACACTGTCCCGGGCCTGAAATTAAAAAATTCCATCACTTCTTTGACCCTGGCGATGGTGGCGGACATGGCGATCTTCTGGATCGGGGCCCGGGTCCGTCTGGACAGCCGGGTGAACAGGCAGGCCAGGTGCCGGCCCCGGTACTGGTGGACCAGCGGATGAACCTCGTCGATGATCACAGTTCCCACCCGGGACAAAAACCGTTTCAGGCCCTTGTTGGCGCTTCCCAGCATCACGTCCAGGGATTCCGGGGTGGTGAACAGGATATCCGGCCGGTGTTTCCCGGCCTGCTTCAGGTCCCCGGTGCGCACCGCCAGAGTCAGTCCCAGACGCCCGGCGATCACGGGATCGAACCGCCGCACCAGGTCTTTTGCCAGTGCTCGGGTGGGAATGATATACAGGATTCCATGGGTCCTGCCCGAGGTGATCACCCGCTCCAGGCAGGGGGCTAGCACGGCTTCGCTTTTGCCCGATCCTGTAGCCGCCTGGAGGATCAGGTCTTTGTCCGCCAGGATGGGCGGGATGACCTGCACCTGGACAGGGTGAAGACGGGTGAAGGCACCGTAAAAGGGACGGAATGTGTTGGGCAGAAGCAACAGGGGATCATGGGCCTGCGCCATGGGCATCAGCCGTGCCGGTCCTGCTGTGCCAGGTCCAGCTGGTTGATCAGAACCCGCAGTTTCATGCGGGATTCAGCCCGGGTGTGCCTGGACAGGACCCGTGCCGATTCCTGTTCCAGGGTCTCTTTGTCCGGTTCCCATGCATAGGCTTTGCCGTGGAGGACCACAAGCCTGCGGATCAGGTCCTGCCAGTCCCGGGCCGACAGATCCTGGAGCAGATGGATGTTGAGGGCCTGCTTCCAGGCCCTGTGGTAATTGCGCGCAAAGCAGGGGACCGGTTCCGGCGCTTCCGCGCTGTTTTTCCGCCTCCGGGGCGCCCGGCTCCGGTCATAAGGTTCTTCCGCCACCAGAGTGAAAAAATCATGGGTAAAGGCAAACACCGGGAAAAGACCCCGGCTCCCGGTGTCGGGACAGACAAGCTCATGGAGGAGTTCATAGCTTTTGCTGCGGCTGGTGATGCGGGTCTGTCCGATGGACTCTCCCTCATCAAACAACACCATCCAGCCCCTGTACCCCATCGTCTTCAACAATTGGGCCAGCCCCCTGACGGCGGCCAGGTATTGGGCCGGATCGTTACAAACCAGGGAATGATCTTTGTAAAACGGCACCTGGCGATAATGGAACACCGCCTTGAGGCGGTAGGCCGGGATCTCTTTTCCCATGAGGGCGTTTTTCAGTATCCATGGAAATTCCCGGGGCCTGAACCGGGCGTGCTTTTTGAGTTTCCGTTTAACGGGGGGAAGGTCCATGTTGGGCGATGCCATGGCAGCCAGAATGGCCCTGAACCGGTGGGGCAGGTCCCCGGGGATGAGATCTTGAAGGGTTCTGTCCCGATTGCCGGGTTGATTCAGCCAGTGATCCGTTGTCTTTTTCCAGACATCTGTAAAGCTGTTCTGCCCGTCCGGAAAGGTCATGGCCCCCATCAACGCCCGGTACACGGCTTTGAAATCTTGGAACGGGGTCTGCCGCGGGTCCAGATTGATGCTGCTGACCACAAAATTTTCAGCCAGAGCCCGCTGCTTCAGATAGGCGAGACTGTGGGATTTGCCCTGCCCATAGGCCCCGCAGACACACACATGGCAAGGCCGGCCCGCTTCAAGCCTTGCCACCCCCTGGTCGAACACCTGATCCAGCTTTTCTTTGCCCGAGGTAAGCCATTGAACCCCTAACGGATCGAACAGCCCGTCCCTGATCCGCTCCACGGCCCGCCTGAGGAAAAAGTTGTCCGTCCCGTTGACAAGGGCCGCAAACGATGCGGCATCCATATGGTCCGCCACATGATCCACCACAGGTTAAGAATCCCAGGTCGGCTGCAACTGTTTCATCTTTTCCGCTTCCATCTGCTGCCGGGTTTCCACCATCTGACGGGCCATGTCCATGTCTTTAGGAGATGTACCCTGTTCCGCCAGATCCAGGATGCTGATCAGCTGCTTGATGAACAGGCGGACCTCACTGATCACGCCCATTCGTTTCTGGCTGTCGCAGATCTGCTCCATCACGCTGTCCGTGACCATCTCTTCGGGATGCCAGCGAAAGGCGATGCCATGAAGGGTCCGCAGGGTCCGGCCTAAGTCCAGCAGCTCTTCGGTCTTAAGCGGGGTCTGGTGAAGGTCCACCAGCACGCCCCGGTAATTGAGGCGTTTTGCATCACCGATGGACCGGACCCGGCTCCACAGGGCATCGTAGGATTTGAATCCTTTTTCCGACATCAGCACATCCGGTATGATGGAAAAAAACAGGTGCAGATACCGGGCTGTCTCGCTGTTGTCGATGAACAGCCGGACATTCTCATAAGCGGCGTTGCGAATGGTCGTGCTCATGGTCACCACCGTCTCCATCTCGTCCAGAAGAAGGATCAGGCCCTGGTGGCCGGTATGGCGCAGAAACAGGATCAAAGAATTCATGAACTGCCGGGCGTTGCCCTTGTTCAGAAACTCATAGATCTGGAAAGGCTTGAGTTCCCGTTTGGTGACCTTGCCTCCTTCAAACCAGTGCATCAGAATTTCCCTGTCCGCATCCCGGCGTTCTTTGTCCTCCCCGTCCGCCAGGGGGGCGAACTGGTTGTGGACCAGGGCGGCCAGGGCATTGGCGAAACTGATGTCCATCTCCGGAATCTCTTTGAACTGCCCGGCCAGGGCCTGGTATGATGGTCGGGCATCCGGCCCCTGTTCTTTGTCCGGGGCCTGCTCCAGCTGGTCCAGCCATGCGGTCAGCAACGCCCGGATGCCGGTACCGGCAAAGGTTCCCCTAAGCTGCCGGACAATGGCCTGGTAAACAGTCTCGAATTTATGGATGGGCACCTCCCGTGTCAGGACCACAAAGGAGACGGCAAATCCTTTTTCCAGGGCCAGGTGCCGGACCACGGACATGAAATGGGTCTTTCCATCCCCGTAATCCCCGCTGATGAACCGCACCTTGGCCCCGCCCTTTGCAATATAATTGTCCAAGTCATCCTCGATATAGGAAAGCCACTTCTGCCGGCCCACGGTGAACACGGGGACATATTCCACAGGCACGCTTCCCTTTCGCAGCCCCTCGATGATGGCTCTGGCCTGGAAAGGCTCTAACACCTCGATCGCTTCCAGAGAGATCATGACACTGATTCCTGTTTTTTATGAAAAGAGATGGCGCTGATCTGGCGCAGCTCCCCTTCCGGGTCCAGAAGCCACAGGGCCTTGCTCCGCCCCGGGGTGAAATGAATGTCATATCCGTCCGAGGTCCCCCCGGTATCGGACTGAAAATAGCGCCACAGGTCCACGGAAAACTGGTCCAGACTGTATCCTTTGAATTTCCCCTTGTCCATGTTCTGGAAAAACGTTTTGGGCTGAAGGGAAATCACATAGGCCAGGTAAAAGGTCTGCATGGAAACGGGCCTTCCCGCCGGCAGATCCTCTTTTTCCAGGATCTCCAAATAAACCCGGCACAGGGAATTGATGAACTGCACCGGATCGTAAGGAGAGTCGTACAGCTGTTTTTTCAACCGGAGCACCGCCGCGAGTATCCGCCGGGGATCGATGGATTTGAGCACCTTTTTGTTGATCTTTGTGGTACGGCTGCTGAAATCGATCTCCCCGTCAATGCCTTTTAACACGCTAAACCGGGGGAAATCCATCTCAATGGGTAGCCCGGCGTCTTCGCACTGTTGGGTCAGATCCGCTATCAGATCCATGCGGTATTGTTCCACCTGTTCATGGGCATAGGCTCCCAGGGCCTCGAACACAGGGCCACAGGATGCCAGGTCTTCATCCTGGCGGATATCCTCGGCCGGTTTGCTTCTCAGCAGTTCATCCAGGCGGAGAAAATCATCTCTTCCCGCACATCGGATGCACAGCTGGATAAAATCCGCTTTTTTCTGCTTCTGGTTCAGGTCCCTTTGAAAAGGCTGGACGATCTGTTTCAAATCTTCTTGAATCCCCTCAAGAAATTGGTTCGGTTCCGGCATCTGATTCCCCTTTGCAGTTTCAAAATTTTTATCAAATTTGTTTTACAGACCTGCCGGAAAAAATTCAAGTCCGAATTACCGCTTACAAGCAGGAAGAGCAGATGGAAACGATCAATGCTTTTTTTCAGGAAAATGAAATTTGTGGAATATCATTGACACCCCGGGGGGTGTTTTGAGTACACATATCCAGGTGCAGGTGTTGATACAACCATCAGCGGACCATTTTTGGAAGCCATGCCAACAAAACGACTCACTTTCCAGGATCTTTGGGGATACCGAAAAAAAACGCCGACCGCGGCAAACGACCTGGACCTGATTCTGGGATCCGTGATTTCCCTCCCGCTGACCTACTGGCGGAAAAACTTTTTCATCAAAGGTTCCGGCCGGATCCGGACTATCTGGCAAGGGTCAGGTACCAGATCCTGGATGCGGCCCAAAAGGCTGGAGGTGATCCAGCAAATGAGGATTTATTCATTCATCATTTCAAAAGCAGATCTCACGGCTGTCAGAATCAAGAATTTTTTGATCCACCGTCATAAATATCAAATCATAAACCAATGCAGTGGCCACGAGGAACCGATCCGCAGGGTCCTGGTGTGGTAATTTCACCTGCCTGCTTTGAACCGCCACCTCATGGTTCAGTGGTGCTTCCTTGAAAGGGATACTGTTCAGCACCTTTCTGATCCATTTTACCGGATCGCTGTGGTCGATTCGGATTCTATCTTTTTCATGCAGCATCAACATTTCCCAAATGGTAATAGGCGACAGCCAAAGGGTGTTGGATGGTTCCTCAAGGGCGTTCTTCATTTCCGGCAGCAATCTGTCAGAACCGTTCAGGCTCCATAACAGAATATGCGTATCAAGCAGCAGATTCATTTCAATGCATCCCATTCGTTTTCATCCACAACCGGTTCCAGAATATCGCCGATGATTTCTATCTGATCTCTGTAGCTGCCAATCCAGGCTTGATTATTTTCCGGGACCGGGGGGCGGGTCACCAGTGCATAGGGTTCCCCCCTTTTTGTCACGATAATGGACATCCCCGTATTTTTCACCTGGTCTATGATTTTAAGGCATGTTGCCTTGAATTCCGATATTGAAATCGTTTGCGTCATGACATCACCTCCAGTTTTTACTATAAATAATATAGTCAATTTTTCTGGTCAAGTCCAATCATTTGCATATTTTTTTAAATATTTCGCATCCAGTGCCGGATAAATCAGAGCCTGCTGAGAAGATGGCGGTTCATAAAAAATGCATGTAAGAATTCAAACAACTTCCATGAGAAGGCTTATGTCAAGAACTAATTCGTTCACGAATTATCCTTTCCCTCCATCCAACGAGTCTCGACCGTCACGCTTCCATCCGCACTCTTTATTGGGGCTGCCATTTGCCCCGGTGCATGTTAATATTCGTGGGTAGGAGCTGCTATCTATCCTGCGCAATTTTTATATGCCAGAGGCAACTGACTATTGCATAGTTGTTGACGCAGTCTCCTGAATGAGACGTTGTTGGACCCTGGTATCATGTTGCACCATCCTCTTGACCTTTTATGCAGCAATGATATCCTTTTGCTGCCGGCTCGGAGGATAGTGCAACGCTGGGAAGCAACCCGAGCGCCGCAGCCGGTGACGAAGGCATAAGGGCAGGTACACCGCGACTGTACCTGCTCCTCCCTCATGCTTTTGTCCTCAAAGCGATAAATCCCGGGGGGACAGGGGGCTGGCCCCCTTAAAATCGGGTTATCTTCCTTTGTAATATTCATGTTTCAGCTATTGAACCCTTTGTTAAATTTGCATGATAATCATCTTCATGCCGCCTTTTTGTTCATGCCATAAAACGGTTGATATTTATCTTTGGTAACCCACAGTCGATGCAGCAACACAGAGAGTTTC
This sequence comes from Desulfotignum sp., assembly GCA_021737695.1. Classification (GTDB taxonomy): domain Bacteria; phylum Desulfobacterota; class Desulfobacteria; order Desulfobacterales; family Desulfobacteraceae; genus Desulfotignum. Next base: position 18,441 of record JAIPDL010000025.1, read on the forward strand.
CGGGCCACTGCCACCGCCGCCCGTTTCTTGGCGTTTTTGCCTCCCCGGGCGGCAATCGACATCCCATGCAGGCGCAGGTTACTCTCCGGCCCGAACGGCCCCATAATATACTGGGCGCTGCCCACCAGTAACCGGCGCAGATAAGTGTTTCCTGCCTTGGTAATGGGAAGCTGTTTGTCTGTATCTCCGGATTGATCCCGCCGGGGGGTCAACCCCAAAAAAGGCCCTACCTGACGACTTTTGACAAAGCGTGCGGGATCTTCAATGGCCAACACAAAGCACAGCGCGGTGATGGGACCGATACCGGGTACCTGGCGTAGATATTGTGTTTCCGGGTACCGTTCCATACTCAGCTGCTCAATCTGAAGGTCAAGCGCTTTTATCTGTTGGTTCAAATGAAAGAGGGTTTGAAACACAGCATCCAAAGCAGATCGAAGCTCAGGGGGCACAAGGGTTTCACATTTTTTGGCAAAACTCGCTGTACTGCATTTGGGAAAACGCTCTCCATTGGCTTTGATAATTCCTCGAACATGGTTGATCAGCTGGGTGCGGCTCTTGACCAGCATATCACGAGACTTGATTGCTGTCAGATCGGCTTGTGCCTGGCTGCTGCGGTGTCTCAATGGATGTAATAATCGGGGTTCTATCCGACAGACCATCCCCAATATTCGGGCATCACGGGCATCGGATTTATCAGTGCTGTCCCAGATGCATCTTAATTTTCGGGTGTTGCCGACATAAACAGTCAACCCCATCTCGTCCAGCAGGCGGCTGATCCACGGAGAATGAGTACCTGCCTCCATGGCCACCCTTGCATGTTTGTAGCGCTGAAAGAATTTGCTGACACCGGCCTTTGTATTGGTCACCTGGGCGGTCTCCAGCTCGTTGCCCTCAACGTCGAAAACCACTGCTATGTGAAATTTGTCTCCCAAATCGATTCCAATTGTGATAGTGTTTTCCATGGCTGGTCCCTCCTTAATCTTTGCAGCCCTTTGGGTGACTGCGTTAATAATTGAGCGTGATTTTATCACAGCTCGCCGGAGGGATCAGCCTTCTCATATTATCTATCCCCGAAAAAGAAGCCTGTGATATGTTACTGTTCCGAAAACCCGAGCTTTCTGAGTATCTTTTCCAACGGACAGAAATCCGTAAATCCGGACTGAACCAGATTCAACCCGACAAAAAGCGTCAGCGCAAAACAGCATGGTGAGTGAAGCAGTCCAAGTAATGCTCGGACTGCTGGGAACATCCCTTGAAAATTGTTCTGTTACATCTCACAAGCAGGAAGAGCAGATGGAAACGATCAATGCTTTTTTTCAGAAAAATGAGATTTGTGGAATGTCATTGACACCCCGGGGGTATTTTGAATACACATATCAAGGTGCAGGTGTTGATACAACCATCAGCGGACCATTTTTGGAAGCCATGCCAACAAAACGACTCACTTTCCAGGATCTTTGGGGATACCGAAAAAAACGCCGACCGCGGCAAACGACCTGGATCTGATTCTGCCATCAGCGATTTCCCTCCCGCTGACCTACTGGTGGAAAAACTTTTTCATCAAAGGTTCCAGCCGGATAAGGATCCGGTTGATGTGAGTGCCATGAAAGACGGTGTCATCAAAATTCCGATTTCAGATTCAGATATTTTCCTGGATGAGTCCATTTATCCCAGGGAAACGATTGATCACCGGCGCATTGCCGTTTTTGAAGAAAATATCCGGGATGGGTTTGAATTTGCCCCCATCGAGGTACAGGTATGGCCGGACCCGGAAAATCCGGCAAAGGTCAGGTACCGGATCCTGGATGGACGCCACCGGTGGGGCGCGTATAAAAAAACGGGTGCCACCCACATCGATGTGAAGATTATCACCCTGGACCAGATGGAACCGATCCTGTATGCGGCCCAAATGGCCATCGGGCCCAAACAGCTGACGGAAACAGAAACACGCAATACGGCCCGCCGTGCGTTTCAAAACAATCCCCGACTGACCTCTGCTGAAATCGGCCAGGCCATTGGCAGATCCAGGCAGGCGGTTGACAAATATATCGCTGATTTACGGGCCACGGCCGTTTTTGATCTTGAACTCAAGATTTTCCGGTTACATCAACTGGGAATTCCCCAGGACCGGATTGCCGGAAGAGTCGGTCTGGGTCAGCAGAGGATTTCACGCTATTTACGCCTTTTGCCACAAATAGCAAAAGGCGTAAACACGGATTTATCGAAGGGTTTTACCGTCCCGCAGGTGGCAAAAAGCACGGCTGGCATGAATCTCTGGTCTGGTCACAGGCGTTGGTAAACGCCGGTGATTTTGACCGATTCAAGGCACTTCAATGGGGCATCCGGACCTGGGATGTCTGGAATTTCATGGAGTGCGACCCACGGTTCGGCGATGACTGGCCCGGCCGGATCCCGGCCCAGCTGGTGGCGCACATCCTGTATTTTTTCTCAGAGCCCGGTGATCTGGTGCTGGATCCCATGGCCGGGGGCGGGGTGTGTGCCGATACCTGCCTTGCCATGGGCCGGCGATGCTGGAGCCTGACCCATCTCATCCAGGCGCCTATGTCTTCGGAGCGGTTTACCGGCGGGGTGGGTGATGGGAATCCGCATTTTGAACCGAATGCGAGAAGCAATCCGAACTCGTAACTACGTCATGACTTTGCAGTATATAAAACATGAGATAGAACGGATAAAACTGCATCGACAAACTTTTGCCAAGGAACGCCCGATTCCAGTCGCGGCCTTTAGCTGTTAGCTGAGGGCTTTCATATAAAATACAAGAGACAACACACCTTTTGTTTATGCGGAAGTCTTAACTGACTGCGTCAATGTGTCCGTTACCCATTTATTGAGACTGGTCCCTTTTTGTGCAGCAGCCTGGGCTATTTCCGCGTGAGTCTGTGGCGGCAGGCGTAATGTTAATTTGCCTGAATACGGCTTATCCGGTTTTACATTTTCCTGTTCGCAAATTGATAAGTAATGATCAATTGCGTTATGGAAATCCTCTTTAAGCTCTGTGACTGTCTCGCCTTCAAACGTAATACTATCTTTTATCCCTATTACTTTGCCCCAGAATATATTATCCCTGTCATCAAAATTAATTTTGGCAAAGTATCCTTTATATGTCATGCTGTTCATGGTGTGACCTCCAAACTTATCAACCATTCGCGGATTCTTTCCACTATGTATCTTTTAGCTTCTTTCCCCGGGTGCGGGCGGTGAGCATATTCCCTTTTACCGGAAATTTCCAGCATAACACGAGATCCGCCGGCTCCTTCCCGGACTTCTCCCCCCAGGGCGAGAACCAGAGCTTCAATGTCGCTGAATTTGATATTCGCCCTGGTTGGCGTTGCATAGATTGCAGTTAATGTTTTTCTGTGTTTTGATCTCATAACGGATGATACCATTTTATGCCACCAGTTTCAAACTGATTTTGAGGAACACTTCATACTCTTGCTATATACTTCATATATACAGCAAATTAAATGAAGTCCGTAAATCCGGACTGAACCAGATTCAACCCGACAAAAAGCGTCAGCGCAAACCACCATGGTGAGTCAAGCAGTCCAAGTAATGCACTGATCGTAACCATAAGCCCCGGTATGATTCTCATTAATTTTTTAACCGTCATCCTTTCCTCGAAGGATAAAGGATAATCTACTCTGTCCGAACACCGCCGCAATTGCGGCACGCACCGACGATAGAATTTCGAAAATACTTGACAGGGCAGTTAAATTTTTCAACTATCAATGATAAGGTTAGAGGCTAAGTGGAAGACTGGGGCCTTTTTCAATACTATTTTATGATTCTTTATACGAGGAACAACCCAATGACCCATTTGGATTTACCATTTATCAGAAGTCAGTTTCCGGCATTTGCAGAACCTTCTCTGAAAGGATGGGGATTTTTTGAAAACGCCGGCGGCTCCTATACCTGCCGACAGGTGATCGATATCCTGAACAGCTATTATACCCGGACCAAAGTGCAGCCCTACTATAATTATCCGGCATCCCAAAAAGCCGGACAAGCCATGGATGCATCCTACACACGGCTGGCAGCGTATCTCAATGTCGGTGAAGACGAGGTCCAGTTCGGTCCCTCCACCACCCAGAACCTCTATGTCCTGTCCCATGCTTTTCGGGAACTGTGGGATAAGGGAGATGAGATCATCGTGTCTGCCCAGGACCACGAATCCAATGCCGGATTCTGGCGGCGCCTGGAAAAAACCGGCATCATCATCAAAGAATGGTCCGTAGATTCGGACACGGGCATGCTGAACCCGGAGGATCTGGATGCCCTGCTGTCACAAAAAACCCGGCTGCTGGCATTTCCCCACTGTTCCAATGTGGTGGGCCATGTCAATCCCGTGGCAGACATTGTCGCCAGGGCAAAGGCCGCTGCTGACGTGTGCGTGGTGGTGGACGGGGTGGCCTATGCCCCCCACGGCCTGCCGGATGTCGGCGCTCTTGGGGCGGACATCTACCTGTTTTCTTTGTACAAGACCTGGGGTCCGCACCTGGGGCTGATGACCATCAAAAAACAGATCATGGATGCCCTGCCCAACCAGGGACATTTTTTCAACGCCCACCTGGACCGCAAAAAAATGATGCCGGCCGGCCCGGACCATGCCCAGATCGCGGCAGCTGCCGGAGTGGCACAATACCTGGATGCGGTCTACGACCACCATTTTCCCCGGCCGGCTGATGCAGCCAGTCCGGCGGCCGGCCCGGCAGAAAAAGGCAGACAGCTCAAACAATTGTTCCAGGATCATGAAAGAGATCTTTTGACAACCCTTCTGGCCTGGCTGAAACAGCGCAGCGATATCCGGCTCATCGGACCGGATGATCCTGAACTGCGGGCCCCCACCATATGCCTTCTACCCAAAGACAAATCCCTGGATGCGGTCTTTGCAGGGCTCACGGCCAAAAAAATAATGGCCGGCCAGGGCCATTTTTACGGTGTCCGCCCGCTGATGGGAATGCACATCCCCATTGAGACAGGGGTGCTGCGGCTGTCATTTCTTCATTACACCACCGAAGATGAGATCAGCCAGCTCATTGGCGGACTTTCTTCTGCCCTGGGTTAAAAGGAGTCCGTTCGACAAATGCGATCACGCCGAAAGCCATTCCCCGCACCGACCCCCGATACAGCCGCCATGTCGCCATCCAGACCGGAAGATGACCCGTTTCCTTATCTGCCCGTGTTCTTTCTCACTGCTATCTTTTTTCTGAACTTTATCATCCGCATCATCATATCTCCGCTCATGCCCACCATCCTGGCGGACATGGGGCTGACCCCGGACCAGGCCGGGTCTTTCTTTTTGGTATCCGCATCCGGGTACTGCGTGGCCCTGTTGTGCTCCGGGGTCGTGTCTTCCCGGTTTCTGCATGTCAGGACCATCGTTTTTTCCGCCCTTGCCACGGGCCTGATGATGGTGCTGACGGGCCTGACCCATAACCTGATCCTCATGCGGTGCAGTGTTTTTGGCGCAGGCATGGCTGCCGGGCTGTATCTGCCGTCGGGTATCGCCATTCTTACCCACACCGTGGCCGAAAAAAACTGGGGAAAAGCCATGGGGATTCACGAGCTGGCCCCCAATGTGAGTTTTCTGCTGGCCCCCATCCTGTGTGAGGCTCTGCTGTTGTGGATGTCCTGGCGCCAGGTGCTGTTTTGTGTGGGGACCGCTTCCATCGGGATGGGGATATCGTTTCTGCGGTTTTCCAGGATCCGGGATTTTGCCGGACAGGCCCCGAATTTCAAAGCCTTCACCCCTCTGGCCGGGACCCCGTCTTTCTGGTGCATGATGCTGCTGTTCAGCCTGGGCGTATCCGGGACCCTGGGGATCTATGCCATGCTGCCGCTGTTTCTGGTGAACGAACACGGCATGGCCCAGGCCCAGGCCAACACCCTGATCACCCTGTCCCGGGTGGCCACACTGCCCATGCCCCTGGTGATCGGCTGGGTCGCCGACCGGTTCGGCCTGAAAACGGTGCTGGCCACCGTGCTGGGACTCAACGGCCTGCTGGTGCTGGGCATTGGTGTGTCCCAGGGATTTCTTTTGCAGGTATGGGTGTTCTGTCAGCCCGTGGTGGCGGTGGGTTTTTTTCCGCCCGCATTTGCCGCCCTGTCCCATATCGGCACAAAGGAAATGCGCAACGTGGCCGTGTCCTTTACCATCCCGGCCGCCTTTCTGGTGGGCGGCGGAGGGGTTCCCCATCTCATCGGCATCCTGGGGGACAAGGGGCTGTTCGATGCGGGATTTATGGTGGCCGGAGGACTGACCCTGGCAGGGGCGGTGGTTCCCTTTTTTTTGACCTTTCACAAACAGGAAGATTGAATCGCTCAACAGACACCCTTTATTTTGCGGCCCCCGTATCCGGCACATCATGGGAGATGACCCGGCCGGTTCCCAGCATGGTGATGTCCTTGACCACCACATACATGGCCGGCACAAACACCAGGGTGAGGACCGTGGCCGCCGCCAGGCCGAAGCTGATGCTGACGGCCATGGGAATAAGAAACTGGGCCTGGAAACTGGTTTCCGTCATGAGCGGGGCCAGGCCGGCCACCGTGGTGACCGAGGTCAGCAGCACGGGCCGGAACCGGTTGCGGCCGGCTTCGATCACGGCATTAAACACGGGGTCCCCGCTCCGGACTCCGGCATTGATAAAATCGATCAGAATCAATGAGTCGTTGACCACGATGCCGGACAGGGCCACGATCCCGAAAATGGAAATCATGGTGATGTCCAGGCCCATGATGAAGTGCCCTGAAATAGCGCCCACCAGGCCAAAGGGAATGGCACACATGATGATCACGGGCTGGATATAGGATCTGAACTGGCTGGCCAGGAGCAGAAAAATCACCATGGCTGCCAGGGCAAAGCCTTTTATCAGGCTTTCCATGGATTCCTGGCTCTGCTGGGCCTGGCCTTCCAGATCAAAGGAAATGCCCGGGTATTTTCGGGCCAGTTCCGTCAGATAGGTGCCCTTTAAATCCTGGACGATTTTCTGGGCATTGGCCATCTCTTCATCGAGGTCCGAGGTCACAGTGATGACCCGGTGCCGGTCCACCCGCTGTATGGTCGAGTACCCGCGCCGGGTTTCGATGCCGGCCACCTGGTTCAGGGGAATCTCCCGGTTGTCCCGGGTCCGGATTCGCAACTCGTCGATACTGGCCTCGGTCCTGCGTTCCTGTTCCGGGTACCGGACCATGACCTTGATGTCATTTTTTCCGCGCTGCACCTGGAGGACCTCATCCCCATAATAGGCCTGCCGGATCTGGGTGGCGATATCCGCCATGGTCACGCCCAGGGCTTCTGCGCCGGGTTTGATGGACAGCTGCTTTTCCATTTTTCCGGGCCTAAAATCATCCGTGATGTCAAAGGTCCCCGGATAGGTGGCGATTTCCGTCTTGAGTTCCTGCACGGCCGCCACCAGCGTCTCAAGATCGTCTCCCTTCAAGCGGATCTCGATGGGGTTGCCGCCCGGGCCGCCGCCGACAATGCTAAAGGTCAGCTGCTCCGTCCCCAGAATATCCCCCGTCAGTTCCCGCCACATGGCCGTGATTTGAGACGCCGGGATCTCCGGGCGCATGGCGGCCGGCTGCACCTCGATCCAGATCTCACCGCAATGCCCGCCATACACCCCGGGCTTCCAGTCCCGCCGGGGAATCACACCGACCATGGAAAAGGTGTTGACAACCAGGTCCTGCCGGCCCTGGACCCGGTCCCTGAAATGATCATTCAGGGCAAAGGCCCCGTTTTCTATCTGCTGGATCGTCTTTTCCGTGGTTTCAAAGGGCGTGCCCAGCGGATAAATGGTCTCACTGATGATCCAGTTGGAATCGTTTTTGGGAAAAAAGGTATACGGCACATGTCCCCCCGCGATCAGCCCGATACTGACAATCAGGCATGCCACGCCTAAGGCCACGGTGAAATACCTGTTTGTGATGCAGTATCTCAACATCGGCAGGTAGGCTCCCTGGATCACCCGGTTCAGCCCGTTTTCCACCCGATGCCGGAGCCAGGCATGCCCGTCGGACAGGTCTTTTTTGAGCCATTCAAACCAGAAAAACAGGACCCCGTACCACCGGGGTTTGAAGGACCGCTTTGGGGTCAGGGTCCCGGCCAGGTGGGCGGGCAGAATCAAAAACGCTTCAAACAGGGAAAGGGCCAGAATACAGATCACCACCTGGGGCATGACGGAAATGAATTTGCCCATGATCCCTTTGATGAACAAGAGCGGGGCAAACGCCACAATGGTCGTGGTCACGGCCATGACCACGGGGCCGCCGACCTGGTCCATGGCGGCCATAACCGCCTCTTTGGGACGTTTCCCTTCAGAATAATGGGTATAGACGTTCTCCCCCACAATGATGGCATCATCCACCAGAATGCCTAAGGTCATGATGAATCCGAACAAAGAAAGCATGTTCACGGAGGCCCCCAGGTAATCGAGCACCAGAAACGCCCCCATAAACGTGATGGGAATGCCCGAGGCCACCCAGAACGCCAGTCCCAGATCCAGAAACAGCGCCAGGACGACAAACACCAGAATAATGCCCTGGATCCCGTTTTTCAGCAACAGATCGATCCGGTCCTGAACCAGGTCGGCCATATTGTACCAGTGGCCCAGTTTCACGCCTTCGGGCAGCCTGTCACGATGGTCGTCAATATAGGAGAGCACCTGTCTGGAAATGGCAATGGTGTCCTGGGTATCGGTCCGCTCGACCACCACCAGAGCGGCAGGGTGCCCGTTGAACCGGGGTTTGACATCCGTATCTTCAAACCCGTCTTTCACTTCTGCCACATCCCCGAGCCGGACCGTGGTACCATCCGGCCTTGTCAGAACAGGAATCTGGGCGTATTCTTCCCCGACATATTTTTTTCCCCTGGCCCGGACCAGGAACTCCCCGCCCGGGGTCTTAATTTTTCCGCCCGGCAGTTCCAGGCTTCCGGTTCGAATGGCAGCAGCCACCTGGTCAAAGGACAGATGATAGGTCCGCAGGCTCTTTTCCGAGATCTCCACGGATATTTCAAACGCCCGGACCCCCACCAGGGATGCCAGGGAGATCTCTTCGAATTCCACCAGATCGTCCCGGATCTTTTCTGCGATATCCCGGAGCACCCGCTCCCCCGCATCACCATATACGGCCACATAGATGGCCGGTTGATTGTTCTTGATCTCCGTGATCACCGGGTCTTCCGCCTCTTCCGGGAACGTGTCGATCAGGTCGATCTCGGTCCGAACCTCGTCGAGTTTTTCATTGATGTCCGTGCCCCCCTCCAGCTCGATGATCACGGACCCATTGCCTTCAATGGCGCTGGAATACATGGTTTTGACATCTTCCAGGCTCTTGAGCTGCTCTTCGATCTTGATGCAAATGCCCTCTTCCACCTCTTCCGGGGAAGCCCCGGGATAGGGGACGGAAATATGGATCATGTCCAGGGAAAACTGCGGAAACATTTCGCGTTTCATGGTCACGGCCGTATACAGCCCGGCAACAATCAAAAACACCATGATCAGATTAACACTGACCCGATGTTCCACGGACCATCTGCCCAAAGCCGTCATGGGCTGGTTTTCCGTTTATCTGCCGGCTTGACCGTGACGGCCATGCCGTCAACCGCCCCCGGCAGCGGCGATGCCACGACCTGATCCCCGGGCATGAGTCCGGATTCAATAAACACCTGGTTATTGAATTTTCGCAGCACAGAGACCTGTCGGATGTCAAGCCGGTCGCCTGTGACCACATACACCTGATTGCCGGGGTGCATCAGGTGTCTGGGCAGCACATGAATGCCGTCAAAGCGCTCCCCGGCAATCCGGCACCGGACAAAGGCCCCGGGTTTCAGGGTCATCAACGGATTGCCCCTGTCCGGTTCTGAATCGGGCAGAATTTCAAGGGTCAGGGGAAGGGTCCGGGTTTTTTCATCGATATCCGCCTTGATCCGGGCCACCCGGGCCTGCCAGACCCGGGGATCATCGGACACGGGATTGGCCATACGGACCTGGGCTTCGGGCATTTGACCGCTGTCAAACAGGGGCCGGATCCATTTGAGGTCCTCCAGGGGAATTCTGACATCCACATCCAGGGCACGGGCCTTGTAAATAGTGCCCAGGACCTGGCCGGGATTCACATACTCTCCCTGTTCCACCTGTCGCGACAGCACAAACCCGGAAAACGGGGCCGAAATCCTGGATTTTTCCAGGATCAGGTCTCTTTTTTGGACATCGTTTCGGGCCAGGGCCAGGGCCGCCTGCTTTTGGGCCATGAGGGGACCGGCCAGGGCCAGGCGGTTCCGGGTGGTCCGAACCTGGATCCTGGCTGCCAGATACTGCTGCCGGATCTTGTCCAGATTGGTTTTCGAGGCAAACTCGCGCTGAGTCAAGGCCTCGATCCGTTCCACCTCTTTCAGGGCCAGGGCCATATTGGCCTCGGCCAGCGTGACATCCCCGGAAAGATTGTCAATGTCCTGGGTCAGATAGTCGATATCCGCCTCTGCCTGATCAACCCGGGCTTTGGCCGCGGCCCGGTCCAGGATAAATGATCGCCCGTCGATTTCGATCATGACCTGGTCTTTTTCAATCCGGCCGCCCTCCCGGAATGCCGGATGCATGGTTTCAATCCGGCCGGCCACTTCAACGGCCACGTTGACCGTGTTGCGGGGAGCCACCGTGCCCAAGGCCTCCACAAACATCTGCTGTGTTTCCGACTGCACCTCGACCACGCGAACACCGGGAGGGATCTGTTTTACGGGTTGCCTGTCCGGTGTCTCCCGGATACTGAACAGCCACAGGCCCAGCGCGGATGCAACGGCCAGAACAAGAATGACCCGGACGAATCTGAGTATGAAAGAACCTGTCACCTGTTTCTCCTTATCTGCCTATTCCGGCTGCATGGCCGGGTTCCAGGCCACGATCCGGCCATGGGGGTCCAGCACGAAAACGCCGTCTCCAATGGCTTCCAACAGCCGTTTGACCAGTTCGTTTTTCTCAATTTCCTGGTGGATATGTTTCATGGGCGGATCATCCGGTTTCTGATTAAGGGTGTCAAGTGGCGCCACCATCGGCGCCACTTAACGGTTGGCCCATTATAAGTAACGGTTGTTCAGATGTCAATTTTTCCCAATTTCCATCAGCGCATGTAACGAAATAAAATAAATTTTATATTTATATCAAATAGTTATAATCTATATACCTGTCTTTCCCTTCTTTGTGGCATGCTTGTTGTAATATTGATTGTCAACGTCGATGAACGACACCAGGCAAAAACCCAAAACACAGGAGAGCAGCCATGAGTAAATTAAACAAATACATGATGGTTCACAACAACCCGGGCATCAACTGCGAAGAAGTTCAGGCAAACTGGCGGAAACTGGCGGCCGTGGAAAGCGCCACCTGGGTCCGAACCTATTACAATGACGAAAAAGGGGTCCGCTACTGCCTCTGGCTGGCCCCTTCCGAAGAGGATCTCAAAGACATCTTCACGGAAATCGGCATCAGCTGGGAGTCCATTGTGCCGGTGGAAGAAACCGTCCCTGATCTCTGGGGCGAAAAATGGAACGAACACCTGGAAAAAGATGTGGCCGCCGATACACTGGGCAACTGAAAACCACCACCTGGGGTGCCGGCTGGATGATCCGGCACCCCCGCTTTTTTCTGCCGGCGTTTCCACCCGCCTTTTTACCGGCTTTTTCACCGGCGTCTGGCAAAATTCCACGGAAATGCCGCCGGATTCACCGTCCGGTCAAGGGCCGGCCCAGACTGTAAATCTCTCCGCAGGTATCAAACTCCCGGACCTGGTCGATGGCACAGATCTCATGGAACCGGTCCTGGATCTCTTCCGCCGCAATGTCCCGCCGGGTATCGCCGATGCACACCCCTTTGCCCGAAACCATGGCAGACCGGGCAAACCAGCCCGCACTCATGGTGAACACCCTGCCGGACACCCGGTTGTGCCGGGAACACAGATACACCACCAGCGGCACGTTGAAACCGGGCTTGATCCGGCGGGCCACATCCTCGGGAAACACCCCGTCTGTCATGCCGGTGTCCGCATTGGGTGCCACCGTGTTTACCCGGATGCCGTAGCGGTTCACTTCCAGTTTCAGGGTGTTCATCAACCCGATAATACCCATCTTGGCTGCCCCATAGTTGGACTGGCCGAAATTGCCGTACATGCCGGATGTGGAGGCCGTGAATACCACCCGGCCATACTGCTGCTGCTTCATCTGCTGCAGCGCCGGCTGGGTCACACAGAACGCGCCTTTCAGATGCACGCTGATCACCTCGTCCCACTCTGGTTCCGTCATTTTCATAAAGGTCCGGTCCCGCAGTATCCCGGCATTGTTCACCAGGATATGCAGCCCACCGAACCGGTCCACGGCTGTCTGAACCATCTGTTGCCCGCCCGCCGGAGTGACCACAGAATCATGACTGGCCACGGCCTGCCCGCCGGCGGCCCGGATTTCATCCTTCACAACATCAGCACAAAACAGCCCGTCCCGGGTCCGGCCGATATCATTGACCACCACGTTTGCCCCCCGCCGGGCCAGTTCCAGGGCATAGGCCCGGCCGATCCCGGCTCCGGCACCGGTCACCAGGGCGGTCTGTCCTTGAAAATCAATCATTTTTTACTCCTGTTTGAAAATATTTCATGGCAATTCGCTCATGTTGTATTACATTTTTCATAAACGGGCAATGGCGGCCATCATGCCGCCGTCCCGGAAACCCAGCCTTAAAGGAGGCCTGACATGGCTCAGATTCATATCAATCCGGAAAACCAGACCCCGGAAACCATCCATATGACCATCACTGAAGATACCTTCAATTTTTCATCCGCCAAGCAGATGGCCAAAGACATGGCTTTTGAAAAATGCGATGCCCCCATGATCCTGTCATGGAAAAACAGCCAAACGGGCGAATCCTATCCTGACTATGAATGCGGGGTGTCGGACCGCCCCTTCTGGATCCGGTACGCTGAAGGCAGAGGCGCCAACCTGACCATTGATTTCAATGACGGGGAATATATATTCATGATCCTGAAAATGTAACAGCAACCGGCATCCTCCAGCATGTCAGTCCTTTTTTGATGACATCTGACAAGTCAATTGACATTACCTATCACCAACGGTATCCTGTCTGATAGATTGAGCTGGCAACTTTCACATTGCTTGTCAACCAAGGGGATCAATAGCCAGAAAAAACGTCATGACAGAAAAAAATCCCATAAAAACAGTATATTGTATCTTGTGGATTGCAGCCGCTCTTATCGGGGTTGGTTGCTTTACCCCATACGCCCATCCTGTTTTTGCCGGCGACGCCGATACCGCCGCCAGGCAAACGATCCGCTCAGGCGCGGAAGTCGACTATCCCCCTTTCAGTTTTGTTGACGAACATGGCAAGGCCAATGGTTTCTCCGTAGAATTGATGCGAGCGGCACTGGCCGTCATGGGCCGGGATGTCACCTTTCGCACAGGACCGTGGACAGACGTCCGCACCTGGCTGGAACACGCTGAAATCGATGCACTTCCCCTGGTCGGCCGCACGCCCGAGCGGGAAGCATTGTTTGATTTCACAGTGCCTTACATGTCTTTGCACGGGGCCATTGTGGTGCGTGGCAATGAAACCGGCATCAGGGACCTGGCTGATTTACGCGGGCGCAAGGTGGCGGTGATGACGGGCGATAACGCCGAGGAATTTTTAAGGCGGGAAGATCGGGGAATTGACATCCATACCCGACCCACGTTTGACATCGCCCTGCAGGAACTGTCAGACGGCAGATATGATGCCGTGGTGGCCCAGCGACTGGTGGCCCTGCGCCTGATACAGAAAGCCGGACTCACGGACCTGCATGTCATAGAGCGGCCGATTGAGGGTTTCGAGCAGGACTTTTGTTTCGCCGTCCATGACGGCGACCGTGACACCCTGGCCCTGCTCAATGAAGGGCTGGCCATCGTCATGGCGGACGGCACGTATCGCCATCTGCATTCCAAATGGTTTGCCGCCATGCAGCTGCCTTCGGATCGACCCATCGTTGTCGGCGGGGACCGGAATTTTCCGCCCTATGAATTTCTGGATGAAAACGGTCAGCCCGCGGGATACAATGTGGATCTGACACGGGCCATTGCCAGTGAAATGGGTCTGAATATCGACATCCGGCTCGGCCGATGGACAGAACGGATAGAGGCCTTAGAAAACGGCAGAATCGATGTGATGCAGGGCATGTTTTATTCACCGGACCGGGATCTGACATTCGACTTTTCCCAGCCCCATGCCGTCAGTCACTATGTGGCGGTTGTGAGAACCGGTGAGGGTCCGGCACCGGAATCTGTCCAGGATCTTTCCGGAAAACGCATCGTTGTGGAACAAGGTGACATCCTGCATGATTTTGTCATCACAAACGACCTGGACAACCAGGCGGTTGCCGTGGCGGATCAGGAAACAGCCCTGCGCGAATTAAGGGAGGGCAGACACGACTGTGCGCTGGTGTCTTTGATTACGGCCCTTTACCTGACAAACAAACACGGCTGGTCAGATGTGGTCATTGGAAAACAAACAATTTTTGCCGCCGAGTATTGCTATGCCTCCGCCAAGGGCCAAAAAGCGTTGCTGGCCCAGTTCAGCGAGGGATTGAAGGCCCTGGACAACACGGGTGAATACCGGCGAATCCATGACAAGTGGCTCCGCGTTTACCAAGACACGCCCACCTCATTGACAGATGCGCTCCGGTACTCGGCCATCGTCATCATTCCGCTTCTGGTTATCATCCTGCTCGCTGTCACATGGTCGTGGTTGTTGCGCCGCCAGGTCGCTGAAAAAACCAACGCCCTGCAGGAAAGCCTGGACCGGTTCAAATACGTTTTCGAAGCGGCAAATGTCGGAAAATCGATCACTCTGCCCACGGGGGAAGTTAATGCCAACAAAGCCTATGCCGATTTTCTGGGGTATGCGCCCGAGGAGCTGGAAGGCAAAAAATGGCAGGATCTCACACCCGCCCAAGATATCGAAAAAATTGACAGGATAATCCGTCCGCTGCTGACCGGAGAGAAGCGGGCGGATCGTTTCGAAAAGCGCTATGTTCACAAAAACGGCACCCTCCTCTGGGCGGATGTCAGTGTCGCTATTTGGCGTGACGACAAAGGTACCCCCCTTTATTTTATGACAACGATCGTTGATATCACTGAACGCAAAAAAGTCGAGGCGGACCACGACAAACTTCAATCCCAGCTGCTCCAGGCACAGAAGATGGAATCCGTGGGCCGTCTGGCAGGGGGCGTGGCCCATGATTACAACAATATGCTGGGTGTGATCATGGGGTATGCGCAACTGGCGATTGATAAAACAGATCCTGAAGACCCTTTGCGTGCTGATCTGAAAGAGATCGTCACGGCGGCGGAACGATCCACGGATATCACCCGGCAGCTTCTGGCATTCGCCCGAAAGCAGACCATCGATCCGAAAGTGCTGGACCTCAATGAAGCCGTGGAGGGCATGCTCAAGATGATCCGCCGTCTCATCGGCGAAGACATCGACCTTTCCTGGAAACCCAAACCCGGGGTGTGGCCGGTAAAAATAGATCCCTCACAGCTGAACCAGATCCTTGTCAACCTGTGTGTCAACGCGCGGGATGCCATCGCGGATGTAGGTAAAATCACCATTGAAACCGATACCGTTCGGTTTGATGATGCGTATTGTGCCGATCATGCCGGATTTATACCGGGTGAATATGTCCTTCTGGCCGTCAGCGATGACGGACGCGGCATGGACAGGAAAACCCTGGACAATATTTTCGAACCCTTTTACTCGACCAAAGCCATCGGCAAAGGCACGGGGCTCGGCCTGTCCGTGATCTATGGCATTGTCAAGCAAAATGAAGGTTTCATCAATGTTTACAGTGAACCTGGAAAAGGAAGCACTTTCCGGCTGTATTTCACCCGTCATGCAGACGACGTCAGCCCGATTGAAACGGTGGCACCTGAGGAAACCCCGGTCGGATCAGGGGAAACCGTGCTGGTGGTCGAAGACGAAACCTCCATTTTAAAACTTGCCAAAAGAATCCTCGAACAGTTGAACTACACCGTCCTTACCGCTGAAACCCCGGGTGAGGCAATCGCTGTGACAAACGAAAATGACGGGGATATCCACCTGCTGATCACCGACGTGGTCATGCCGGAGATGAACGGCCGGGACCTGGCTGAAAAATTGCTGGCGGAATATCCAAAACTCAAAGTGCTCTTCATGTCTGGATATACGGCCAATGTCATTGCCCATCACGGCGTTCTGGATGCCGACGTGCATTTCATTCAAAAACCTTTTTCCAACAAAGATCTCGCCGTGAAAGTGAGAAAGGCTTTGGAGAGGTGACTCGTTTTTTTCCATGGTGAAAAATCCGATGAAGATGCCCATGAAAAAAAGCACGACTGATCTGACTTTCTGGTTTGATACCGTGCGCTGATAAATGCGGATGATTTTGCACTTTTGCACCGGTTCATGTCATTTCATCAGGGCCAGGATCTCCGAGCTGTCTTTTGCGGTTTTAATCGCCTGTTTGATTTCAGCCAGGGTGTCAACGTCATTCATTTTGTTTATCCTGACCATCACCGCTTCAATATCACCTGGAAATTTAAGGGTCATGCCTAATTCTATGGCTTCTCTCAAACCTTCCAGCTTGCCTTCCAGCTTGCCTCTCTCCTCGCCCTCTTTGCGTAATTTCTCTGCCAGTGTCATAATATATCCCCCCGTCTCTTTGGAAATAGCCTGTTCCGCTATCTTTTTTATTTGTTCCAGCGATAGTTCATCTTCATCCAGCACCGATGCCAGATACCGTATCACCACCTCCAGCCATTGCAGACCGGTTTTTTTGGACATCAACGTTTGCAGCAGTGCCATGATGCCCGGCAGTTTCTGCCGTAAATCCGGATCTCTGATGTGCTTGAACAGCAGCAGCACCACCCGACTCATGATCGTCCCTTTGATCTGATCATCCGAGAACCGGTGCAGGTCATACAATTCGAACCCGAAATCCGGAATGTAACCGGCAAGGTCATCCACCGGGCCTGACAGCAACGAGGTCAGCCGCATGGTGTCTTCCAGCCATTCTTTCCTGCCGTGACAGATCAGCAGCGGGATCACAATGGGCAGATAAACCGGTTTCTTTTTGTGCTGATTTATGTGCAGGCGCCAGATCTTGACCATGTATTCCAACAATTGCAGATGCACAAACCTGTCATGATAACTTTTATGCTCAAACAATACGTATATGAACCCCTAGCTGCCACCAACCAGATTCACCTTGTACAGCAAATCAGAATAATAGTCGGACAGATCCTTTTCTATGAAACTATCCTTGCTGATCTCCAGGGTGTTCAGGTCCACTATCTTCCGCACCTTGTCCGGCAGGTAATGGGTCAAAAAGCTGCGGGCATTGTCCCGGTCACTGTATGTTTTTCTGAACACCTTGTCATGGGGATTGGTTACCCCTGCGGTATTTTTTTCGTCTGCCATGGTAAAATTTTATCCGGCATGGGTATTTTCGTCAAGGGGAAAACTCTTTTTCTTGTTTTTTCAGCAGGATACAGCAGATTGCCACTGAGCCCCTGCACTTGTTCAGGCTGGGTCCGGATCAACCATGAAAAAATCCGATCAGTTGCCCCGCCAGCGAACCCTGGTAGAACGTGGCAAATAGACACCCGATCAAAAGACCTGAATACTGGGGTGGATATCCGGATTCTGCCGGTTTCTCAAGCCGGAATATTGTGGTAATGTTATGTCATCCTGGAAGTGATCTTCCGGGGTGACAAACAATGGTTGACATTTTGATCGACAAAAAGGGGGCCTGACATGAATCCGTTTCTTACGGAAAGATTCATGCGACACACTTTCATACGTTCATTTGGTTATCTGTGTTTCATCCTGGTATTGTCTGTATGTATTCTGCACCCATGCAGGGCAGACCTCCAGGGGGATGTCTCCGGAAACACGGATCCCTCCAGGGCCGGTATTGAAAAATTACTTCAGGATCTGGAAGACCCGCACAAGCTGGAAATCCTCAAGCAGGACCTGCAAGTGCTTCTCAGGGCGGGCGAAGCATCACCTGAAAAAACGGCAGCTGAAACCAAAGGCTTTGCCGGGCAGCTATTGGTCACAATGTCCGGATATACGCAGCAAATCAATCATGTGCTGGCGGAGGTAGGGCAGAATATGCTCCAGATCCCCGGCCTGGCCAGACAAGTTGCCGGGAAGGCCCGGGACCCCGAAATACGGGGGCGCTGGGGGGAAATGGGCAGCAAAGTCATACTGGTTTTGCTGGCAGGGTTCCTGGCACAGTTGCTGGTTTCCCGCCTCCTGTCCAGGGCCCGGGCCTCTCTGGAAGACCGGGACACATACAGCAAGGCATTCAGAATCGTTCTGACGTCCGGCAGTACGTTGCTGGAATTGATTCCCATCGCCGCTTTTGCCGCTGCCGCCTATGGCCTGCTTCCCCTGCTTGAACCGCGCGAAGGCACCCGGCTGATGGCCTTGACCCTGATAAACGCCAGCGTCCTGGTCCGGGCGGTCATGGCCTTTACCAGGCTGTTGCTCATGCCCGGGGCTCCTTCCCTGAGATTGTTGCCGATAGACAGCGAATCCGTTCAGTACCTGTATATCTGGGTCAGAAGAATCGTCAGGACTTCGGTTTACGGCTTTTTTATCCTTGAAGCACTCCTGATTCTCGGGCTGGCCGTGAGTCTGTACCTTTTCTTTTTGAAAATGCTGGGGCTGATCATTGCCTTGATGGTGATCATTCTTGTTTTACAGAATCGGGCAGATGTGGCCCGATGGCTTCGCAGAGATCAGAAACTGACGGAAACACCGGCTGCCCATTCCCAAAAAATCCAGACGGCAACGGCGTTACGCCGGCGGTTTGCCGATTTCTGGCACATCGCCGCCATATTGCTTACCCTGGGCATATTTGGAACCTGGGCTTTGGAAATCCAGGGGGGTATTTTTTTTCTGGTTCGGGCCCTGGTCCTGACTGTCATGGTGGCTGCCCTGACCGCTTTTCTTGTCCGCATCAGCCAGCGGGGCCTGGATCAGCTGTTCAAGATCAGTCCTGAATTAAAAAAGAATTACCCAAACCTGGAAGCCAGAGCCAACCGGTATCTTCCTTTGCTCAGACATACCGTCAAAGGAGCCCTGTATATCGTTTCCGCTTTTTCGATCATGCAGGCCTGGGGAATCGGCACCTACAGCTGGATACTGTCACCCCAGGGCGGCGCCATTGTTTCCAAGCTGCTGGTGATTATCCTGATTGTTGGTGGGGCTTTTCTGTTCTGGGAGCTGGCCAGTCTGAAAATCGAAGCCTATATGACCCGGGAGCGGGAAGGTGCTGCCGGACGGACGGCCAACAAAAGAATACTGACCCTGCTGCCGTTGTTGAACAACGTGATCCGCATCACCCTGGTTCTGGTGGCAGGCATGAGTGTTTTGTCCCATATCGGCATCAATATCGCGCCATTGCTGGCCGGAGCGGGGGTGGTCGGCCTGGCCGTAGGCTTTGGCGCCCAGACCCTGGTCCGGGATGTCATCACTGGGGCCTTTATCCTGATGGAGGACTCCATTTCAGTAGGCGACTGGGTGGAAGCCGGCGGATATGCCGGCACCGTTGAAAAGCTCACCATCCGGACCCTGACCCTGCGCGACCTGACAGGCGCGGTATTTGTGATTCCCTTCGGAGAAGTGACCACCGTAAAAAACAGCAACCGCGACTTTGGTTTTGCCCTGGTGGACGCAGGCGTCGCTTACAGGGAAGATTACGGCGAGGTGGTCCAGGCCCTGCAGGATGTGGCCACGGCGCTGCAGCAGGATGATGTCTGGGGACCGGATATTATCGGGGACCTGGAACTGTTTGGCCTGAACAATCTGGGGGATTCCGCCGTAGAAGTCCGGGTCAGATTGAAAACCAGGCCCATGCGCCAGTTTGCGGTTCGAAGGGCGTTTCTGGAAAAAATGAAGCGGATTTTCGATGAACGCGGCATTGAGATTCCATTTCCGCACCAGACCATCTGGTTTGGAGAAGACAAAAAGGGAGCGGCCCCGCCCATGCGTCTTCTCAAAGCGTCTCACCCAGCGACGTCCCACCAGCAGGCCGTCGCATCAACGCCTAACAAAGATCACCCGGAAATCGAAATGACGCATTTTTCTGAATCCGAAGCATCCGGGGAAGTGGTAGACACCCTTGCCGATACTGAACGCGACCCGGATGAAAACAACCGGACCAAACCTTGAAACAAATTGCAACCGCCATATTCAACGCCGGTGTCCGGGCCGTGGCGCCGGATGCCTGTATAAAAAAACATGTGTGCATTTCCAGCACCAATGTCACGGATATGCAGATTCTGCTGATGGGTTGGTTCCGGATTTGAAAAGAACCGAACCATTTCTTCCAATTCGTTGTTCATCTCATTTAAACAGTTAAATTCACGATATATGGTTACTAATTTTTAATTATATCTTATATTTCAATTAGATATAAAAAATTTAACCTATTAATCGGCATTGTCATAAAAATATATTGACAAATAAAATTATTCCAGATAAACATTTTTTAGTATTTATTAACATTCTGTGAAAGGAGACTAAGTATGAAAAAAGTATTAGCAATCGTTTTAATCTGTGTTATGGGGGTGTTTGCAAATAATGCCTTTGCCAAGGATGTCGTACTGAAACTGGCCCATATCACGGCCCCCGGTGGCATGCTTGACATGAAAGCCCAGAAATTCGCGGAACTGGTAAAGGAAAAAAGCAGTGGCAAAATCACCGTAGATATCTATCCGGCCCAGCAGTTGGGTAACATCAAGGAACTGCTCCAGGGAATGAGCATGGGTACCATTGATATCGTTCAGGAAGCGGAATCGTTCATGGATACCTTTGACAAGGATTACGCAATTTTTGGTACGCCTTTCATGTTTTCCAGAGAGGAACTCAAATCCAGCGAATATATCAAAGAGGTCAGAGAAAAGGTGCGCAAAAAAACCGGTATCCGCACATTGCCTGGCTTTGCATTCCGGCCGGCCTTTCATTTGTGGACCCAGAAAAGACAAATCATGATCCCAGAAGAACTGAACGGCGTCAAACTGCGGGTCTGGCAGGCAAAAGCCCTGGTGGATACCTGGAACGGCCTGGGCGCTACTGCAGTTCCCTTGGCCTGGGGGGATGTGTATCTGTCTTTGTCACAGAAAGTCGTGGACGGCATGGTTCACAATATCGTCCAGGTAAGGGATGAAAAATTCTACGAACAGCTGGATTTCTGCACCAAGCTGGATTTCATGCAGCTCTATGACGTCACCTGGATTTCCGATATCAAATGGCAGACGTTGTCGCCCGAAGACCAGGCAGTATTGAGCCAGGCAAGCGAAGAATGCGCTGAATGGTTTGTGGATTATGGACAGAGCCTGGAAGCAGAAGCCCAGCAGCAGATGGAATCGGCCGGGATCACGTTTGCAGTTGCCGACCGGGAAAAATGGACAGAAAAAGCCGGCATGGTTCATAAAGAACTTGAAAAAAGCGGTTTGTGGTCTGAAGGCCTGCTCAAAAAACTGAACAAATAACCCGGGAGGGAGCATGGGTTTACAGGGATTGAACCGGAAACTGGCAAAGATGCTGGATTGGGCCATCGGGTTGATCATGGGCGCCGTTGTTGCTATCCTGTTTGTGGGAGTAATCATGCGGTATGTCTTCAATGCCCCGCTGTTTTGGTCTGAAGAGGTGGCGGTGATGGGACTGATCTGGATGACCTTTCTGGGCGGAGCTATCCTGGTACGTCAGGACAAAAACGTGTGCATCACCCTGTTCAGCGATATCTGCCCTGCCCCGGTGGGCCGGTTCATGAAAATCCTGTCCGGCGTACTGGTCATCCTCATGCTGTGTATCATGATCTACCAGAGTTGGCAGCTTACCGGCAGGCTGGCCCATGCCACCACCCCGGCCCTGCGGATAAAGGAATCCTGGTTCGGCTGGGCCATGATCTGCGGGTTTGTTATCATGCTGTATTACCAAATACTGCACCTGATTGCCCTGTTGAGAAACAAGGCCGCCTTTCCTGAAACAGCGGACCAGGACCGGGGATGTGTCTTATGAATGCCATCATTTTGATCTCGGTTTTAATGGTACTGATGGCCCTGCGGGTGCCGGTGGTGTTTTCTCTGCTTTTATCCTGCCTTTTCTATGTGACATTCCTCAAAGAGATCCCCATGATCATACTGGCCCATCGGATGCTGGGCAGTCTGCAGATTTTTCCACTGCTGTCACTGCCCCTGTATATCCTGGCGGCAGATATCATGAACTCCGGCCGGATCACTGAAGAGATGTTTAATCTGTCTCGTTCGCTGGTGGGCCATATCCGAGGGTCTATGGGCCATGTCAATGTGGTGGCGTCCATGATTTTTGCAGGCATGAGTGGTTCCATTACCGCGGATACGGCCGGTCTGGGCAAGATCGAAATCCCCATGATGACCAAGGCAGGGTATGACAAATCCTTTGCCGTTGCAGTGACAGGGGCCAGCTCTATTATCGGTCCCATCATGCCCCCTAGCATCCAGATGATCCTGTATGCAATGATCGCCGAGCAATCAGTGGGCCGTTTGTTTGTGGGCGGGGCCATCCCCGGAGTGGTCATGGGACTCGCCATCATGGTCACCATCTATTTTTATGCAGTCCGCCGCAAATATCCTTACGATGCAAACCGGGCTCCCTGGACGAAAATCTGGAAAAGTTTCAGGCGGTCCGTCTGGGCCTTAATGACCCCGGTGATCATACTGGGAGGAATTATCACCGGCATCTTCACTCCTACAGAAGCCGCAGTTGTGGCGGTGGTGTATGCCTTTGTCATCTCTTTTTTCGTCTATCGCACCCTGCAGTTGAAAGACATGTTGAAAATGATGGTGGGTTCGGCTGTAACATCTGCCCTTATACTTGTCATCATGGGGGCGGCCTCGGTGTTCGGGTGGATTGTCACCATGGAAAATATCCCGGCCCTTATCCGGGATTTTATTATGGCCACTACAGACCAGCAATGGGTGGTGCTGATCATCCTGAACCTGGTGTTTCTGGTTGCCGGATGTTTTTTTGATATCTGCGCCATCATTCTGGTGTTCACCCCCATGATACTGCCAGTGCTGACCGCTTTTCAGATCGATCTGGTGCACTGGGGCGTGGTGGAAGTACTCAATGTGTGCATCGGGTTTCTGACCCCACCGTTCGGGGTGGGCCTGTACGTGCTCAGTGATTTATCCGGCCTGAGTGTGAGTCGGGTTATGAAGGCAGTGACCCCGTTTCTGATTCCACTGTTGATCTCGCTGGCATTGATCACATTTTTTCCGCAGCTGGTCCTGTGGCTGCCGGAAATTGTATTTGGATAAGCACAGGGCATCCTATTTTCCCAAGGAGAAAAAATGAACAGTAAAGAACGATTCACTGCCGCCATAAACCATGAAGAACCGGACCGTGTCCCGCTGGACCTGGGTGGATGGGTGACCACCATCAGTGTCAAAACCTATGACCGGCTGCTCAAAAAACTGGGTATCCAGCGGAAAGCCGTCGCATTTGACTGGCTGCGGCAGAATGTGAAACCGGATGAAGATGTGCTGGAACGGCTCGGAGTGGACACTCGCTATGTCCACATAGGCAACCCCGGATTCTGGCGGTTTGAACCGAAACAAACGGAAAAAGGCCTGTATGTGACCGATGAATGGGGATGCGGGTTTCTCATGCCTGAATATTCACTGTATTACAACCTGGTGGACAGTCCCCTGAAAAATGCCACGGTAGATGATCTGGCAGCCCATGCCTGGCCGGACCCGGATGACCCCGGATACCTTGACGGAATCGAAGAACATGCCAGACAACTGTCAGAGGCCGGAGAATACGGCGTGGTGGGAAGTTTTGCCTGGGAAACATGGTTTGAACGGGCCTGGAAACTGAGAGCCATGGACCGGTTTTACATGGATATGGTGGGAAACAAGGAATTTGTCCATGCCCTCCTGGACAAGACCCTGTCTTTACACATGCGATTGTTGGATAATGTACTCAGGGTGTGCGGCCAATACCTGGATGTGATCATTCAGGGCGGGGATCTGGCCGGCCAGAAGACCACGCTGATGTCACCGGCCACATACCGGGAATTTATCAAGCCCCGCCAGGAAAAAATCATCCGGTTCATCAAGCAGAGAACCGATGCAAAAATTTTCTGGCATTCCTGCGGTGCAGTTTCCAGTCTTCTGGATGATTTCATCGATGTGGGGATTGATATCCTCAATCCGGTCCAGGTCCGGGCGCACGGCATGGATGCGGCATCACTGAAAAAACGGTATGGAGACCGGCTGGTATTCTGGGGCGGAATCGATTCCCAGCAGGTGCTGCCGTCCGGCACGGTCAAAGATGTGGAAAATGAAGTGGCACATCTGATTAAAAATGCTGGATCAGGCGGCGGACTGGTGATATGTTCAGTACACAACATCCAGGCGGATGTTCCGGAAGACAATGTCCTGGCTTTGTATGATACTGCCAGGAAACTGGGCCGATACCCGCTGAAATGACCGCTGGAACATCCAGGCGGCAAACCCCATGGAGAAATAGAGCCGTTGATAGAGGGAAAACGAATCAAGGAATACAGGGAGAAAAAAGGCTGGTCCCTGAGAAAGCTGGCGGGCAAGGCCGGAATTTCTCCCAGCATGCTCAGCCAGATTGAATCCGCCAAAGTGGATCCATCCCTGTCGACATTGAGAAAAATCGCCATCTGCCTGGAGGTCCCTTTGTTTTTCCTGGTTCTTGATTATTCCGCACCGGCCCATAAAAAAGTTAAAGTGGACGAGTCCCGACTGGCGGTTTTCCCCAATGACGGCCTGACCTACCAGATCATCCATTCCGACCCGGAAAAAAAAATGGGCATTCATATCGGTGTCCTGGAAAATGGGGGCGCCACCAGCGCTGACCTGCTGCCCCATGACGGTGAAGAATGCCTGATTATCCTGGAAGGCCGCATGCAGGTGGTGTATGAACATGAAATCATCGATCTGGCAGCCGGAGAAAGCCTTTATTTTGACAGTTCAGTGCCCCACAAGCTGCAAAACATTCAGGATGACCCGTGCCGGTTCTATCTGATTATTTCACCCCCTAAATTCTGATCTCTGACGCTTGAAATTATTCAATTGCCGAGAATTTCCGATGACGAAGCCAAAACGATAATATGTTGAAAATTCAATGAAGAAAATTTCAAAAGCCATATTTGACGCCGGGATCAGAGCGGTCATGCCCGAAGTCTGTGTGGCAAGGCATTTAAATCTTTCCGGCAGCCAGCTGAGTACCGGGGGAATTGACCTGGACCTGGACCCAATCCGGCGTATCTATGTGGCCGGGGCCGGCAAGGCATCGGCAGCCATGGCAAAAGAAGTGGAAAAAATCCTGGGTTCCCGGATCCATGACGGGGTGGTGGTGACCAAATACGGGCATGGCCTGCCCCTGACACACTGCCGGGTGGTGGAAGCCGGGCATCCGGTGCCGGACGAAAACGGCAGGACAGGGGCGACGGCCCTGCTGGATCTGGTGTCGGAAGCCGGGCCGGACGATCTGGTTCTGTGCCTGATATCGGGCGGGGCATCAGCTCTGACCCCGCTACCTGCAGACGGCATCACCCTTGGGCACAAACAGGAGACCACCCGGCAGCTTTTGGGATGCGGGGCCACGATCCACGAAATCAACACCATCCGCAAGCACCTGTCCAAAATCAAGGGCGGGCAGCTGTGTGCCGCAGCCAACGGGGCCCGGGTGATATCGCTGATCCTGTCCGATGTGATCGGTGATGACCTGGATATCATCGGTTCCGGCATAACGGCCCCGGACACCGGACACTTCAGGGACTGCCGGGCCATCCTTGAACGCCAAGGGATCTGGGATTCGATCCCTGAACCCGTCCGAAAACATATCCGGTCCGGCATGGACGGTCGAATTCCTGACACGCCCAAACCCGGCGATCCGATTTTTTCCCGGGTTACGAACCAGGTGGTGGGCAGCCTGTCCGATGCCCTGAATGCTGCGGCAATAGAAGCGGAAAATCAGGGAGTCACGCCCCTGGTGCTGTCATCCATGATCCAGGGGGAGGCAAAAGAAGCCGCCAAAGTGCTGTGCGCCGTTGCCCGGGAAGTCCGGCGGTTTGGCCGGCCGGTAAAACCCCCGGCCTGCCTGCTGTGTGGCGGTGAAACCACCGTCACCATCACAGGGAGCGGCACAGGCGGCCGGAACATGGAACTGGCCCTGGCCGGTGCCCTTGCCCTGGCAGGAGAAGGAGAAATTCTGCTGTTGTCCGCGGGCACGGACGGGACTGACGGCCCCACAGATGCGGCCGGGGCCTTTGCCGATGGAAACACGGTGTCCCGGGCAAAGGCCCTGGGCCTGTCGGCAGAAAACCATCTGGCGGAAAACAATTCATACCCCTTTTTCAAGGCCATAGATGATCTAATGATCACCGGCCCTACCCGCACCAATGTCATGGATATTCAGATTCTGCTGATTTCAGAATAAGTCACTGGTTTTTTTTCAATTGACAGACATCGCATGCATTGCTTACAATGAGAGCACGACTATCTCTTGGGATGATGACAAAATTGGAGGGCATTTCTAAAATGGCCAGTTTGACGTTAAGAAATATCGATGAATCCATTAAGGTAAAATTACGCATTGTAGCTGCCGCAAATAACCGATCAATGGAAGAAGAAGCCAGGCAAATTCTCAGGAAATATTTATTGGCAGAGCGATGCGCCCAGGGAATTGGCACGCGTATCGCCAAGCGGTTTTCAGAATTGGGTGGCATTGAATTGCATCTGCCTCAAAGATCTTATCCGCGTGATACAACATTATCTGAATTGGAAACTCCTTTGTGATCCTTTTGGATACCAATATCGTATCTGAATTGATGCGGCCCATGCCCAACTCTAAAGTGATTTTCTGGCTTGATGATCAGCCCGAAACCGACATTTGGATCAGTGCTGTCACTTTAAGTGAAATATTATTGGGCATCGCGCTGCTACCGGAATTGAAAAACTGAAATTCATCAATCCATGGGAACTATAAAAAACGATCTATAGCGGGCATCTATTGAACTGATAGCTCACTGCATTGATCAGGGCCGTGGGCACACAGTCATATTCAGACACCTGGTAATGAAGGGGGGGATTCATGGATTCTCCCGGCACTTGGTTTGCTGCAAAAAAAAAATTCTATACGCCTTTGTCCGCCATTTTGCAAGAAATACAGATCATGACGGACCGGCCGTCAGCAAGGGGATGACAAGAAACGCCGTGTATCCCAGATAAACGGCCAGCAGCCCGGCCCCTTCCAGCCGGTTGATACGCCCCGGCCGGCCCCTGAACCCGTATCCGATAATGAAAAGGGACAGGGTCAGCCCCCCCATCACCGCCATATCCCGATACAGAACCGATGGGTCCACCCCGAAAGGATGAATGACACCGGCAATCCCCACCACTGACAGGGTATTGAACAGATTGGATCCCAGCACATTGCCCAGGGCGATATCATGTTCGTTCCGGCGGGCCGCAATAATGGAGGATGCCAGTTCCGGCAGGGATGTGCCCACCGCGACAATGGTCAGCCCGATGATCATGTCGCTGACATGAAACATCCGGGCCAGTTCTACAGCCCCCCAGACCAGTATCCGGGAACTTAAGATCAAGAGAACCAGACCTAGAACCAGCCGGAAACCCGCCCGCTGGATGGACAGGTCCGAATCCATGGCCCGGACTTCCATCTGTTCAGCCAAGGGATCGGTCTTCCAGCGGATTCCCTGCACAATGGTCCAGCCCATCAAAACAGCGAACACCCCCAGCAGTATCAATGCATCTGACAGGGAAATCATCAGATCCGCCACCAGCCATACGGATCCTGCGGTAATCAAAGTCAAAATCGGGAGTTCTTTTTTCAATATGGCGGAATGCACCATGACCGGACTGATCAATGCCGTGATGCCCAGAATCAGAGCGATATTGGCGATATTGGATCCATAGGCATTTCCCAGGGCAATTCCGGGACTGCCCTGCACGGCGGCCAGCGCCGATACCACCATTTCCGGCGCTGACGTGCCGAATCCCACGACCACCATGCCGATGAGCAGCGGGGGCATGCCAAAATACGTGGC
>JAIPDL010000125.1 GCA_021737695.1 Desulfotignum sp.
TTTTCCACCAAAAAATCCGGCATGGGTCTGGGGCTTGCCATTGTCAATTCCATTATTTCAGACCATAATGGGGTGATCCGGGTTCAGGACAACCAGCCGACAGGCGCAAAATTTATCATTGAGCTGCCTTTGGCCTGAATAACCATTGTAAAGAAAGGAACCCTATATCATGTATCCGGCTGTTCTGATCGTTGATGACGAAATCACTATCATCGAATCCTTATCAGGGATCCTGTCCGATGACGGGTTTGAGGTCATCCATGCCTTTAACGGATATGAGGCCCTGAAAAAAATCGAAACCGAATCTCCGGATATCGTGCTGCTCGATATCTGGATGCCGGGGATGGACGGCATTGAAACGTTGCGGGAAATCAAACAGAAATTTCCCAATATCCCGGTGGTGATGATTACCGGCCACGGTTCCATTGAATCTGCGGTGGAAGCCACCAAATCCGGGGCCTATGATTTTCTGGAAAAACCGCTGTCCATCGACAAAGTCATGGTTACCATCAACAATGCCTTGAATTTCAGAAAACTGGAAGAAGAAAACCTGTACCTGCGGAAAAAAACCATTGAAAAAAATTCAATTACCGGTACCAGTCCGGCAGTTCAAACGCTGCACCGGGAAATCATGGCTGCCGCACCTACGGACGCGGCCATCCTGATCACCGGTGAAAACGGGACGGGTAAAGAAATGGTGGCCCGAACCCTTCATCAATTCAGCCGGCGGCCGGAAGAACCGTTCATTATCATCAATTGCGCGGCCATTCCGGAAGAAACCTTAGACAGCGAACTGTTCGGCCATGAAAAAGGGGCGATAGGCCATGGCGCCTCCAAAAATATGGGCAAATTCGAACTGGCGGCCGGCGGGACCCTGTTTCTGGACGAAATCGGTGACATGAACATCAACACCCAGGCAAAGATTCTGAGGGCGCTGGAATCCAAGACCTTTCAACGCATCGGCAGCAGCCGGGTCCTTCATATGGATGTCCGGATCATCGCATCCACCAACAAGGATCTCACCACAGAAATTGAGAAGGGGCGTTTCAGACAGGATCTGTATTACCGGTTGAATGTCATCCCCATCCATGTGCCGCCTCTGCGGGAAAGAAACCAGGATATCCCCATGCTCGTGGATACATTTCTGGAAAAACTGGCCGGGCAATCCGCTACGCCCCAAAAAACCATGTCCAAACCGGCCCTGGATCTGCTGACCCGCTATGCCTGGCCGGGGAATGTCCGGGAACTGAAAAATCTGATGGAACGGTTGTCCATCATGGTTCAGGAAAATCTCATTGATGTGACGCACCTGCCGCACCCATACCATTCCAGGGACACGATCGATGCCGCAAACAGTTCGGGGGAGCTGTTTGCCCCGGACAATCTGGAACAGGCCCGAACCGCTTTTGAAAAAGAATATGTCCGGCATAAAGTGGCCCAGGCGGACGGGGATATTATTCTGGCCGCCAAGACTCTGGGCACCAGCACCCGTTATATCAAAAAGAAACTGACCTGATTCATTTCCATCATGAGAATTATCAGCGGCATCTGCCGAGGCAGAAAACTCACCCCCCTCAAAGGCCTGGATATCCGTCCCACAACGGACCGGATCAAGGAAACACTGTTCAATATCTTAGGCCCGAGGGTCAGACACGCCCAGGTGCTGGATCTGTTTGCCGGCACCGGGGCCTTAGGTCTGGAGGCGTTGAGCCGGGGCGCAGTCCATGCGGTTTTTCTGGACCGGTCCGACACTGCCTGCGATATTATCCGGCAAAATATCGATGGATGCGGATTTTCAGAACAGGCCACCGTGGTCCGGCAGGATCTGTTTTCTCCCAGGAGCCCTGCCGCCATTGTCAGCCGACAGTTTGACCTGATTTTTCTGGACCCCCCCTATGATAACGGATATGTTTCTAAAATCCTTGAACAGAAAAACCTGGCTTCTTTTTTGTCTGAAAACGGAATTATCGTTGCAGAGCACGCTGCCCATGAAATTCTGCCGTCTTCTTTGAACGGGCTTGACATTTTCCGGCAAAAAAAATACTCAAGAACCACGATTTCATTTTTAACCAGAACGCAGGATATTGCATGAAAAAAAAACGGCTTCCCCAAAACAGAATCGCCATTTACCCCGGATCATTCGATCCTTTAACCAATGGACATATGGATGTGATCCAGCGGGCCCTGGAAATTTTTGATGAAGTAATTGTGGCCATCCTCAGAAACCCCACCAAAAAATACCTGTTTTCCATTGAAGAGCGCCTGGAAATGATGCAGCAGAGTTTTAACGGTAACGCGGCTTTAAAAGTGGATGCCTTTGACGGACTGCTGGTGGACTATGCCAGGATGAAACATGCCGTGGCGATCATCCGGGGCATGCGGGCCATCTCTGATTTTGAAAACGAATTCCAGATGGCGTTGATGAACCGAAAGCTGCACAAAGATGTGCAGTCCGTGTTTCTGATGACCGGTTTTCGATGGATTTTTACCTCTTCTTCCATTATCAAGGAAGCGGCCCAGTTCGGGGCCGATATTTCCGATATGGTCCCGGAACCGGTCAAACTGAAACTTCTGGAAAAATTTCCTAAAAAAAAATCCCACCCCGGGCAACCGACTGAAAATAAGGATCTCCCATAGTTCATGGATCTCTGGCAGCTCAAAATATTTGTCACCGTGGTCAAGGAACAGAGCTTTTCAAAAGCGTCCGACATCATTCACCTGTCTCAGCCCACAGTGTCCAGCCATATCAAGGAACTGGAAAAGTATTTTCAATGCCGGCTTCTGGACCGGCTGGGAAAAAGAACAGAACCCACCCGGGCCGGCTGGATTCTGTTTGATCATGCCCAGAAGATGCTGACACTCAAGGACATCACGGAATCGGCTTTACAGGATTTTATCGGTTGCACCAAAGGCCCTTTGATCATCGGCGGCAGCACCATCCCGGCCGGATATGTGCTGCCCGGACTGATGGGTCCTTTTTTCAAAACATATCCGGATGTATCGGTCCGCCTTGTCAGCGGTGATACCCTTCAAATTATCGAAGATGTCAAAAACGGCCGGGTGGATTTAGGGGTGGTAGGAGCTCGAACCCGGGATACGGCCATTGCCCAGGAAACGCTTCTGGCGGATGAAATGAAACTCATCATACCGGCGGATCATTCATGGGCTCACCGGTCTGCCATCGATTTTTGCGAACTTGCCGACGAACCGTTCATCGCCAGAGAACCCGGGTCCGGCACCTGGCAATCCATCAGTAAAACCATCACCGAGGCGGGGCTGGACCCCAAACACCTGAATGTCAAAATGACCATGGGATCCAGTATCTCTGTGATTCAGGGTATTCTCAACAAGGTGGGAATTTCCATTCTTTCCACGGCAGCTGTGGCAGACGATATTGCCTCAGGGCGGCTGGCAGCACTTTCAGTGAACAATCTTCCACTGAACCGGTTTTTCTACCTGACTCTGGCAAAAAATCGGACCCGGTCCCCGGTCTGCCAAAAATTCATCACTTTTGCCAAACAACAATTATCAAAAACCTGATCCACATGGAATCACTTTGGAAATTCACCTGGGAAAAACGTCATTGACAACCCTTTATTTTTCTGAGAAGCTTTTCTGCGACATGTTTTTTGGTTGGATGACGGTCAGAACTCAATCTTTTAGACACAGGATTACGCCATGATAATAGGTTTGGATGTTGGCGGCACTCACACATATGCGGTTCTTTTGAGCAACCAGGGTGTTGAAAAAAGTGTCAAAGTTACCACAGACCATGCGGATCTTTTCAACACGGTTCTTTCGGGGTTCACTCAGCTGCTTGAATCCATCGATCCCGCTCAGATTGAACGTGCGGTCATTTCCACCACCTTGACCACCAACGCCATCATCCAGCAGACCATGGAACCGGTGGGGATGATTGTGTCGGCCGGTCCCGGCATTGATCCGGAATTTTTCCGCACGGGAGAGCATTATTATGCCGTGTCCGGCTCCATCAACCACCGGGGACGGGAAAAAGCCCCGGTGAATGAGATGCAGATTCAGGATATCGCCAAAAAAATGGGGGATGCCGGGATTGAATACGTGGGCGTGGTGAGTAAATTCTGCGTCCGGAACCCGTCCCATGAAATCCTGATCAAACGGATTCTCAACAAATATTTTAAACAAATCTTTTTAGGTCATCATGTATCCGGCAACTTGAACTTTCCCCGGCGGATTGCCACCACCCATCTGAACGCTGCCGTGTTTTCCCTTCATAAATCGTTTTTCGAGGCCGTGAAAAAAAGTCTGACTGAAAAAGGGTTAACCGTCCCTATCCAGATTTTAAAAGCGGACGGCGGCACCATGAGCCTGGAGGCATCCATGCACTTTCCCGGACAAACCGTGCTGTCCGGTCCGGCTGCCAGTATCATGGGCGCAATCCCTTACGCCCCGGAGGAACAGGATGCCATTGTGCTGGATATCGGCGGGACCACCACGGACATTGCGTTTCTGGTGGACAAAGCCCCATTGCTTGAACCCGTGGGAATTCAGCGGGGCCGTTACAAAAGCTTGATCCGGTCTTTGCGCACGGATTCCAAAGGGATCGGCGGTGACAGCACCTTGCGTGTCAAGGATGGCAATCTGACCATCGGACCGGACCGCCAGGGACCGGCCATGGCCTTCGGAGGTCCTTTGCCCACGCCCACAGATGCCATGGTGGTGTTGAACGTCATGGATACCGGGGACCGGGAAAAGGCAACCGCCGGAATTGAAACCATTGCCCGACAACTGGACCTGACGGTTGACCAAGCGGCTGAAAAGGTGTTTAAAACCTGCTGTACCATCATTTTGAAGAAAACCTTTGAAATGATCGATCAGATCAATTCCCAGCCCGTTTATACGGTGCACGATTTTCTGGAAGGCTATAAACTGAGTCCCCAGAAGATCCTGGTTCTGGGGGGACCGGCCCCGTTTTTTGCCCAAAAGATCGAAGAACTCTATCAGATCGATACCCTGGCGGTTCCCAACTCACCCGTGGCCAATGCCGTAGGCGCGGCCCTGGCCCGGACCACCTGTGAAGTCTCTTTGTACGCGGACACGGAACAAGGCATTGTCACAGCCCATGAAGAAGACTTTGCCGAGCCCATCTCCAAAACCTTTTCAGAAGATGATCTCATGGAAACCGCCTACACCCTGCTTAAGGAAAAAGCCATCAATGCCGGGGCTGATCCTGAGAACCTGGAAGAGGTGGAAGTGGTGGAATTCCAGAAATTCAATATCATCCGGAATTTTTCACCCCGGGGAAAGATCTTCCGCACCAAAATGCAACTCAAACCCGGCCTGATCAAAGGCTATGAAACGGTCTTACATTGAAGAGGGATTCCATGTTAAAAGCTTTGCATAAAACCGGACTGGTATTTTTCCCCGCCTTTGACTGGGCCATTGATCCCACCCATCCGGAACGGGAAGAACGGCTGTTATACACCCAGGATCAGGTGACCGAAGAAGGGGTCTTTGACATTCCGGGGATCATTGAATACAAGCCCATGCTGGCCACGGCCGAAGATATCCGGCGGGCCCAGTTCTGCGTCCCGGATGAAGCGGCCATCACCACGGAATCCCATCTCATCAGCGCGGGCGGAGCCAAGGTGATTGCCGATGCCGTCATGAACAAGGAAGTCCAAAACGGATTTGCCCTGATCCGGCCTCCGGGACATCATTCCATGCGGGTATCCCACGGGGGCCGGGGGTTCTGCCACATCAACATCGAAGCCATCATGGTGGAATACATCCGGAGCCGATATGGTGTCAAGCGCATTGCCATCGTGGATACCGACTGTCACCACGGGGACGGTACAGACAACATTTACTGGCATGATCCGGATGTGCTGTTCATCTCCCTGCACCAGGACGGCCGGACCATGTTTCCGGGCACGGGATTTCCCGGAGAACTGGGAGGTCCCAATGCCAAGGGCAGCAACCTGAACATTCCCCTGCCGCCGGGCACCTCCACTGAAGGGTATCTATATGTGATCAACCACTGCGTGCTGCCGGTGCTGGAAGAGTTCAAACCGGATCTGGTGATCAACTCCGCAGGTCAGGACAACCATTACACGGATCCATTGACCAACATGAACTTCTGCGCC
This sequence comes from Desulfotignum sp., assembly GCA_021737695.1. GTDB lineage: Bacteria > Desulfobacterota > Desulfobacteria > Desulfobacterales > Desulfobacteraceae > Desulfotignum. The sequence continues at coordinate 6,126 of JAIPDL010000125.1, forward strand.
CAGGGGTATGCCGAGCTCACAACCCTGCTGAAACCCGATATTGCCGTGCTGGAAGGCGGATATGCCATTGAAGGCGCATTGCCCTATGTCAATTTAGGCATCATCCTGGCCATGGCCGGCATTGACTATACCGGGGTGGTGGAACCGGACTACAACCCCGAAAAACTCAAGCAGTCCGTAAGCATTACCGATAAAATCAAAAAAACCACGGAACAGATCAACAAATACTGGTCCCAGCGATTTCAGATGCGGGAGGATGCAGGGAAACCCGGAGATATCCAGATCCGCCACAAAGAGATCTTCTATGATACCGACAATATTTTTGAACGCCAGAAGGAACGGATCCGGATCTGCAAAGACTGCGGCGGGTGTTTTGAAATAGACTCCCAGGCCACCCCGGGATTTCACATCCTGGGTGTCCACATTCCCATCAACGCCTGTCCCGCCTGTATTGAAAAAGGATATGAATTTTTTGACAACGCCCCGGAAAATAAATATCACCATGTTTTTCTGATGGACCGGCCCAAAGGCAACTACCACATCAAATAGGCCGCACACACCATGCCCCGATGTTTTCAGGGCCGGAATCTTGAGACCCGGGCCCGGGTGATCCGGGTGATCCGCCAGTTTTTTCATGACCATCAATATCTGGAAATGGAAACACCCGTCCGGAGCCCGGCCGTTATTCCGGAAGCCCATATCGATCCGATCCTGTCAGAGGACCATTTTTTGATGGCCTCCCCGGAGCTGTATATGAAACGGCTTCTGGCCAGGGGATATCCGAAAATTTTCCAGATCTGCAAATGTTTCAGAAAAAACGAACGGGGCCAATTTCACCTGCCGGAGATGACCCTGCTGGAATGGTACGGGGCCGGTGATACCTACCTGGATCTCATGGACCAGTGTCAGTCTCTGGTGCAGTATATTGCTCAGGAACTGGGCATGGCCGGCCGGCTGTGCTATCAGGGAAAAACCCTGAATCTGGCCCGGCCGTTTCAGCGGCTGAGTGTGCACCGGGCATTTGAAACCCATGCCGGCATATCCTGTAACCAGGCCCTGGCTGACAATCGATTCGATGCCATCATGGGATTTGAGATCGAACCCTGCCTGGGCCGAAACCAGCCGGTATTTCTCATGGATTACCCTGCATGTCTGGCCAGCCTGGCGGCCCTGCATCCGGACAGTTCCAGCCTGGCCCAGCGATGCGAATTCTACATGGCCGGTATTGAACTGGCCAACGGGTTTACGGAACTGACCGATGCCGATGTCCAGCGGGACCGGTTTGAAAAGGAAAACCAGATCCGGCAGGCCCTTGGCATGCCGCCGCTGCCGCTGCCCGACAGGTTTCTGTCGGAACTGGATGCCCTGCCTTCCTGTGCAGGCATCGCTTTAGGCGTGGACCGGCTGGTGATGCTGTTTGCCGATGCCCCGTCCATTGACCAGGTGGTGGCGTTCACGCCCGAATCCTGCTGAGCAGTACCTTGTCGCAGGATTATGCCGCCTTTGCTCCCTGAACCCGCACAAATCCATACATGATGCCGCAGCCTGCGAGAAACAGGACCACGGCCCATCCCACCTGACCACCCATGGCCGGCACCACATTGACATTGGTGTACACAACCACGTTTTCCAGCAGGATCACGGACCCGTTATCTTTTATATACTGCTGTTCCAGCAGTGCCACCTGTTTGAACGGCCACAATGCCCACAAAGATCCCAGCATCAGCCCCAGCAGAAACGCCATGGTGACATCATAAAATCGCCTGAGCACAAAACTGATAACCCTTGCAAACAAAAGCCCGCCCCCCAGAATACCCAGACCGAAACTTCCCAGATACAGCAGGGCATCCAGACGGAAAAACGGCAGGGCCGATATGGCGGACAACACATCATAATAGGCCCCCATCAGGATCAAAACCAGGGATCCGCTGATACCGGGCAGCACCATGGCGGAAATGGAAACCGCCCCGCACAGGGCCGCATACAGATACTCGGCACCGGCCGCAGGCAATACAGACGGTGCAGCCGCCCCATTGTCCGGCTGGTCCGTTTGCGCTTGAATCTGGCTTTCATAAACTGTCTGGTAAAAATCAGATTTGTGTTTCATGCGCTCATAGGGATTGACCTGAACATACACCATCACAGTCAGGGCTGCGCCTAAACAGGCAAAACCGAACAAATAAATTTTAAACCGCGGGATCAGCCGGATGGGAATCAGAATCGACACCAGAATCAGGCCGAAAAATAAAGCATAGGTCAAGGAAAAATAATGGGTCAGCAAATATTTCATCACTGTAGAAAGCGCGACAATGGCAATGAGCGCGCCGGCAATCAGCTTGAACAAAAACACAAAATCATTTTCTCTACAAAAGGAGGTGACGGCCCCAACCGTGTGTTTCTGCAAAGGATGCCGGAGCCATCGGCCGACCAGGCCGGCTGCCTGCAAAAGCAACGGCCGGCGGATGCAGTTGATGATGCCGAATACCCGCTCGTAAATATTGAAAATCAACAGAAACGTGCCTCCGGAAACCCCGGGAATGATATTGGCGGCGCCTAAGCAAACCCCCATGAGCAGATCTTTGATATTATTCATTCCACCCGTGCTGGCCGATGAGTTTGACAAATCGGCATCCCCCCAGGTTCTCCTGCTGGATGCCGGTATCGGTTCGGGTGAGTTTGATCAGATCCTGGGTGAAATGCCCGCCCACGGGCATGACCAGACGTCCGCCCGGGGCCAGTTGTTCCACCAGCGGCGGCGGGATCTGGTTGCCCCCGGCCGTCACCATGATGGCGTCAAACGGACCTTGTTCTTTCCATCCCTGGGTGCCGTCGGAATACC
>JAIPDL010000126.1 GCA_021737695.1 Desulfotignum sp.
ACCGAATGCATATATCCTGTATTGCTATAGAACCGTATGAGGCTAAGTTCGTCCTGCAGGCGCCTTGACACTTCAGCACCTGCTTCCAGCCGTTTTAGACTGCCTTTTGGGAAGTTGAGAATGATCATGGGGGCGATGGTGGCATGGAGGATCTCAAGTCTTGTTCCGTCGGTGGTGTTATCCTGTTTTTCAAGAATATCAACGGCATGTCCGTAGAATGCAAAGGCTTCAAATGCCGCATGGTTGCTCATGGCCTTATCGCCTGAGGCCTTAAGATAGTGGACAGCTTTGGCCTTGAATTCACTCTTGGAAAAGTGGAAGGCCAGGATTTCGAAAAAGGCATCCAGTTGATCCGGATACATCTTTTCAAACGCCTGCCCTATTCGGCCGTGGATCTCGCGCCGCCGGTTCTGCAGCAGGCTGCTGTAAGCTACTTCCTGGGTGATGATGTTCTTGAAGATATATTCCGGTTCCGGAAATAATGCCTTTTCACTGATAAACTCCAGGTTCTGCAATTTGCCAAGATATGTTTTCACTTCATCCCCCATGCCGGTAAGCTGCCGCAGCAGTCTGAATCCGAATGTCCTTCCGATGACCGAAGCCATCTGCATGGTGGTTTTGGTGTTTTCTGCCAGACGGTCCATCCGGCCGGCAATGATTCCCTGGAGGGTGTCCGGCACATGGGTGATGTCGGCGGCGGCGTTCAGCTGCCAGTTGCCGTCTTGTAGGGTAATGGTTCTGTCTTCGATAAGAGTGGCACAAAGCTCTTCCATGAAAAGGGGGTTCCCGGATGTCCGGGACGAAATCAGGTCTTCCATATCCTGGGGGACGGCATCGGTATCCAGTGCTGCGCAGATAAATTGCCGGCTTTCATCCCGGGTGAGCGGAGGAATTGAAATCTGGCTGTAAATGGGTTTGCCTCCCCAGGCATGTTCGTACTCCTGGCGGTAGAGAAAAATCAGGAGTATCGGGACATCCGCCATCCGTCCGATGAGATGGTTGAAGAAGGCTTCGGAGGTTTTGTCCACCCATTGCATATCATCGGCAATAATGAGTAAAGGGGCATTTCGACTGAGTCTCAGGAAAAGCTGGCTCAGCGCATCAAATATGCTTTCCCGTTTTTCCTGGGGAGCCATCCGGTCCCATTCCGGGGTATCCGAAGGAATGGAGAACAGGTGCCGGAACGGCAGCATCAGATTCAAGAGTGCCGGGTCCAGATCTTCAAGGCCCCGGTTCAGTTTTTCCAGCAGGACGTCATCCGGTTCCCCTTTGCCCATCTTGAACAGGTCGGTGACAAGATCCAGCACCGGGACAAAGGGAATATTGGCATTATATTGGAGGCAGCGGGTGTCAAGAATCCGGGGGGCATCAACACACCCCTTCAGGGTCTCGAACACAAACCGGGATTTGCCGATGCCGGCTTCTCCCACCACGCCCACCACCTGCCCGCGGCCCTGTAGAACCCTGCCATAAAATCTGACCAGATCGGCCATTTCCTGTTCGCGGCCGATGTAGTTCACAAATCCCTTTGCCTGTGAGGCTTCAAGACGGCTTTCCACCGCACTTTTACCCATGAGCCTGAACACTTCCTGGGGGTCTTTTTTCCCTTTGATTTCAACTGTACCCAGGCTTTTGCAGTCAAAATAGGTGCGGACCTGTCTGAAGGTGGTTTCGGAGAGCTGGATGGTACCGGGTTCCGCAAGCCTTTCCATCCGGGCGGCCAGGTTGGTGGTGTCCCCCACTGCAGTATAATCCATGCGCAGATCATCTCCAATGGCACCCACCACCACGGGGCCGGAATTCAGGCCGATACGCAATTTGAAGGCCACACCGAATTCGTCGTTTACCCTGCGGCTGTAGTCCAGCAATGCGGCCTGTACGTCCAGGGCAGCGCCACATGCCCGCTGGGCATGATCCTCATGGGCAAGCGGGGCACCGAACAGGGCCATGACCCCGTCTCCGGTAAACTGGTTGATGGTCCCTTCGTACCGGTGTATTTCTTTCATAAGGATCTTAAAGCACCCGTCCATGATCTGATGAACCGCTTCCGGGTCCAGACGTTCGGAAAGGGAGGTAAATCCGGTGACGTCGCAGAAGAAAACGGTGACCAGTTTGCGTTCCCCTTCAATACTGCTCCGGGTGGTGAGGATTTTTTCCGCCATGAACTTCGGGGTGTAAGATTCCGGCCGGTTGTAGTCTATGGTTGTCTCTGCCGCCGCTTTTACTTCTGCCGGAAGCCTGCTGCCGCATTCTCCGCAGAATTTTTTTCCCAGGGGTATCCTGGTCTTGCAGGACGGGCATTCCCGGGCGATGCAGGTCCCGCATTCTTCACAGAATTTTACCCCTTCCCGGTTGTCGGACTGGCAGCTGGTGCATTTCATTAGCATCTTTTACACAATCAGGATTCAGTGGATTTGCAGGGTGGAGGGACAGAGGAAACCTGCAAATCCGCTGGAATAACTGCTTATAAGGCTTTCAGGTTGATCATTTCTCTCCTTCCTTCTCCTCTGTCACACAATAAATCCCTTTACCGCTCATTGCCGGACCAAAGCAGAGGTTGTCGGATTTGCATGTGGACGGCGAGGTATCCCCGGACTGCCATCTTTTTATCAACCCCGGTTCACGGACCAAGGGGCGGCACATGGAAATATAATCCGCAATTCCACTGTCGATGATTTGTTCAGCAACAGAGAACGAGCGCATGCCGCCCACCAGGATTAAGGGCAAATCGATTTCCTTTTTAAAAACGGCGGCAGCTTCCCTGAAATAGGCTTCTTTCTCCTCCTTGTTTATTCCGACCCGGGCTGGGCCAAGTTTGCCGGAATCGGGGGTACCGCCGGAAAGCTCGATGGCGTCGAGGCCGGCATCTGCGAGCATCTTGGAAGCCATGACCGAATCTTCCAAAGAAAGCCCGTTTTCAAGGTAGTCTTCATTATTGATCTTGATCAGGACCGGATATTTCCTGCCAACGGCTTCTCTTATGGCATTGTAAACTTCCATGTGAACCCTGGCCCTGTTTTCGATGGAACCACCATATTCATCTTTCCGCAGGTTGTGTAATGGCGATAAAAACTGGTTGAGCAGATATCCGTGAGCCGAATGAATCTCTACTCCGTCAAATCTAGCCTCTTTGGCACGTCCGGCTGCATCGCCGAATGCTTGGACCAGTTTTTTGATATCTTCCTTTGTCAGTTCATGTCGGGGGGATTCGGGATTCTCTTTGAATACGGAAACTGCATAGGGGGCATGACCGGCCGTCTCAACGGCGGAATTTCCGGCATGGGACAGCTGGGCGACAATTTTTCCACCGGCGTTGTGAACGGCATCACACATAGATTTCAACCCGTCCACCAGATCATCACTGTAAATCCCCAACTGGAAGGGACCTGCCTTGCCTTCGGGACTGACATACATATGCGAGGTAATGATAAACCCCACACCGCCTTTTGCCAGATCCACCATGGTCTGAGTTAACTTCGGTGTGGCTGTCCCGTCTTCTTCTGCCATACCTTCATGTGTAGCGGCCCGGACGAATCTGTTGGACAGCTTCATTCCGTTTATCTCCGTAGTTTCAAACAATCTGCTCATTGCCATCTCCTTTTTTTTAATCATGTTGGGTTGTAATAGACTGGTCGTCTACTAATGTTGCATAAAAAAATGCCGACAAGCGGCAATTAATCCCTTTTTTATATGTTTATTTCAGCACTTTATCAAAAACAAAATGATTAAAGACTCTAAACGGCCCCGTGCTTTTGGCAACTTTCATCTGAAGTATGGCACCTTCCAAACCGCTCAATATAAAGCCGGCCGTTTCATCTACATTCGTTGTTTCCGGCAGTTCATTGTTCAACACAGCGTTTTCTAAAAATTCTTTGATTTTTCCTTGAATGACATTGAATGCTTCGTTCAATTTCACCCGGAACTTATCGTCTAATCCACCGCTTTCCTGGGCCAGGTTGCCAATGAGGCATCCGCCCTGGAAGCCTGCCTCTTCGCAATTGTGTAAAAGCCGATCGAAAAAGAGCCTTAATTGTTCGATCGGGCTTTTGTCTGTTTTCAATGTTTCATCTGCCATGGAAATAAAAGAAGCCAGGAAATAGTCAATCAAATGAAGCCCTAAATCGTCCTTATTTTGAAAATAGAAATAAAACGAGCCTTTTGGCACACCGGCGGTTTTCAAAATTTCCTGAATACCGGTGCTGTTAAACCCTTTTTTATGAATGAGCCCAAACGCTGCCTGGATGATTTTTTCTTTTGTTTCCGTTTTCATGGGGCGAACTATAATAGACCAGTCGTCTAATGTCAAGCGTATTTGAAACTTTTTTTCCTGGAAAGGGCTGCCCGGCTGATCACCTGTTCCGGGGGGCTTGTCCGGAAAATGGTGCCGTCGGGGTAGACACCGTGTTCCTGCATAATGCCATTTTCCAGTATCACGGGGATATGATCAGGAAGTCTGCTGCTCCCTTCGCGCAATTTTGCTTCGGATCTGGATATGCTTTTCCTCTGAAATCGGATAAAAGCTGATAATGGCGATGGACACGACATTGCACAGGCAGGGCACCAGGGCATACAATACCCGGAGCATGAAAACCGTGGATGGGGTCTGTTCCACGTTGGGGCTGTAACCGGTAGTGCCTAAAAGCAGCAGCCCGATACCGATACCCAGGGCAGCAGACAGCTTCTTGGCGATGGACCACAGCCCGATGTACCGCCCCTCCCGGCGCTGCCCTGTCAACAGCTGGTCATAGTCGATCACATCGGCCTGGATGGCGGACGGCAGTGCCAGTCCGGCGCCGAAACCGATCCCGGACAGAAACACCAGCATCCCGTAGATACCGGCATCTCCCGGACCCAGAAAGAACACACCGCTGAAGGCGCCGGTGTTAATGACCATGGATATGATCCACGCGCTTTTTTTGCCGATTTTCCGGGAAACCGCAATCCACAGCGGCAGAAATACAATGCCGGTCAAAAAATAGATCAGCAGGAACACTTCTGCATGCCGGGCCTGGAGCACATATTCCACATAATACAGGATCAGGGTTGCCGGCAGGTTGCTGCCCAGGGCGCTGATGGTGTACCCGGCAATCAGGATCATAAACGGACGGTTTTTCATTACATCGGAAAACCCTTTGAAAAGATGGTCTGTCATGCGGCGGGTGACTTTCTCTTTGATCCGGCAGATGCAGACCAGTGAAAAGACAAGGATCATGGGCGCAAATATATACGCCATGATGGAAAACCGCTTCTTTTCCGTGGGTACCATGCCAAAGAAGGGCATTGCCGCATCGATCAGGACCGGGGCTGCAGCGGCCAGCAGCGTACCCAGGATCAGAAAACCGTCCCTGACGGAAAACAGCATTGTTCTTTCATGGTAATCGGTGGTCATTTCCGGCCCGAGAGACTCATAGGGAATGGTGATCAGGGTCCAGAAAAAAAACAGGGCAAACAGCCAGAACCCGAAGTACAGAGCCGCCTCTTCACCCGGCAGCTCCGGCGGCTGGAACAAAAACAGAATGGATACGGCCAGTCCCAGGGCCCCGCCCGCGATATAGGGCCTGCGCCGGCCGAATGCACTGGATGTCCGGTCTGACACATACCCGATAACCGGATCAGTCACGGCATCAAACATACGGACAGCCATGAGCAGGGCCCCCACTGTGGATATGCCCACCCCTATGGTGTCTGTATAAAATTTTGGCAGAAAAACATAAACAGGGATCCCGATCACCGCCAGAGACAGGGCAGGCAGCGCATAGGCAAAGGTGTCCCCCCATGATACCTGCCGGGGGCTGCCGCCAATGGTTGACTTTTTCATCATCTTTTCCCGAGCAGCCTGTCCCGGAACCCTTTGTCTATGGGATTTTCCCCTATCCAGATGGAGAATACGGCCCGGGAAAATTCTGCGCCCTCTATGGTGCCGAGAGGGGTGCCGTTCAAGGTCAGGATGGTGCCCTCGCCCGGGATATAGGTCAGTGCATACCGGTCTTTGGGCACCACATCCTGATACAACCGGTTGAGGGCGGCTATTTTGGGCAGGAGCGCCTGGAAAATCGCATCACTGACAGAATCTCTGATCTTTTTTTCGGTTGCTTCGGCAAAATCATCTGCAGATATGGCAACACGGTATTCCAGCACCAGGTGCCTGGGAATATTCTCCAGTGCCCGGGAGCCGTCTGCTGTTTCCGGAAGATACAGTGCACCGGTATACGCCTCAATGAAATACAGGTATCTGAGCAGCGCCGCCCCCTGCAGGTGAAGGCGTGTCCGGTTCACTGTCACTGTATTGGAAAATGCAGTGCCGTCCACCATGGTGACCGCTGCATGCACCGTTCCATAAACTGAAAAAACCATGCAGGCCCATGCCGCCGCAACCAGTATATTTCGATGAATTGTCATTTGGATACCCGGTTTCCTTTCCTGCATCCTAATCACGCAGCTGTGAAATCATATCCTGAAGTCTGTTCCACAATACCTGTCTTTCTTTTTCCGACTCCCCTGTACCCGGGAAGACCACGGTTTCATGGGGCCGCCTGTCCAGCCAGAACCGGCCGGTGGAGTGTCCGGCTTTTTCTGAAACCGCCAGCCAGACAATGGTGTCTGCACCCTGATCAGGGGTTCTCAGAATGCGGTTTACCAACGCATGGAACTCCGGCAGCGACCGTTCAATACCCGGTGTATCCACCCAGCCCGGGTGCATGGCATGAACGCTTATCCCGTGTTCTTTCAGCTGCGCTGCCCACAGCCGGGTGAGTATGACCACCCCCCTTTTGGCCCGGGCATATGCTTTTGACCCGTTATAGGGTCCCTGTCGGTTTTCCAGGTCATCCACAGCGATCTTCTGGGTATACATGCCGCCGGAAGCCACATTGATGATCCGGGCGCCAGGCGAACGGGCAAGGTTGTTCTTCAACAGTTCCGTCAGATAAAAGACCCCCAGCAGATCCGTGGCAAATGTCTGTTCAATGCCTTCAGAAGTTTCCCGGCGTTCATTGAACAACGCTCCGGCATTGTTGATCAGGATGTCGATGGATTTTTTTTTGTCCTGAAGCTCTTTGGCAACCTGTGCAATGTCTTTCATCAGGCTTAAATCCGCCAGCAGATAATCCACATGGGGGTTGCCCGTCTTTTCCACGATTTCCTGCTGCACCTGGAGCGCCTTTTTTTCGTTTCTGGCAATAATCGTCAGAAACGCTTTTTTCTCAGCAAGCTGAAAGGCCGCAGCTTTTCCAATACCGGAAGTTCCCCCTGTCAGCACCACTTTTCTGCCGTACAGGGTCCCGGCCGGTTCTGTCCAGAACCGCCGGGCCAGCGCGTACCCGAACCGGCTGAACAACAGCATCCCCGGCAGGATGGTGTGATCTGCCAGAAAATCCAGCCAGCTGGCGCCGGATCTGAAAACGGCCTTGCCATGTGATTTTCCATCTTTTTTGCCCACATGATCAGTTAATATCATACCGGTTTTGTCAAGCTGTTTTCTTATGGATTCCTTGTGTTGTTTCACAGGCCCGCCTTTCGCCAGTGGTGTTTATTGTGCATACTTACTTAAAATGGCAATGTTTTACCAGACTTCAATACCGAAAAAATGTGCTATACTGTCTTTGTGTAAAAAAATCATCCAACCTTTCCCTGGACAGGACTATTATGAAGAATAGTAACAGTGAAAATTTGGTATGCCGGATCCGCTTAATGTCAGCGTGGTTCCATACCGGTATGTGCATGAAGATCGCCGGAGTGATATTTTGTGTTTTTTTGTTTTCGTTGGGTATGATCGATGAAGGCCGGCCAAAATCCGACCCGGATCAGGTTTACTATGATATAGAGCGGTTTTATCGCTTCAAAGATTTGCCCAGCATCCATTCCCGGTTCAGCTGGTATATACCGTTGGTGGCGCAAATGGAACAAACCCGGGAAGCGATACGGGAGGTGACCGCATATAACGCCGGTGATGAGAGTCAGTGCGCCGGCGATCCCTGCATCAGCGCCAACGGGGAAAATCTGTGCGAAGCCCTGGCAAACGGCCTCATGCGGTGTGCCGCCAATTTTGTTCCTTTGGGCACCCGCCTTCTGATAGAAAACCATGGGGAGTTTGTTGTCACGGACCGGATGCATCCGCGTTACAGCCATCGGGTGGACATTGCCATGGCTTTGGAAGAAAAAACCCGGGCAAAAGCCTTTGGGGTGAAGCGCCTCAGGGTGACGGTTCTGGGCAGCCCCAAAAAAGGGCTCATTAACAATCTTGTTAGACCGACCCTGACGGCGCCTTCGTATGCCGAAATCAGTTTTTAGAGGATGGATGCGCCGTTGCCTGAGGCCGCTTCTTCACCAGGTATCCATTCCAACTCTATTTCAAAGGATTTTTTCAGTCGTCTGCCTTGCTCTTCCTCAACCTTGAGTTCAAACGTCAGTGATCTTGGCGTCACGGACATTGCCCGGCTGATCGGCGTGACCAAAGGCGCTGTTTCCCAGACACTCAAACGCATTGAAAAAAAGGGACTGGCCCAAAAGCAAAAAGATCCGGACAACCGATCAAAACTGCTGGTCTCTTTGACTGCCCTGGGGAATATGGCTTACTGGGCCCACAAGCACTGGCATGAGACCATGGACGGTGGATTTATCACATACCTGGAAAACCTGAATAGTGATCAAACCGAATTTCTTCTGGATTTTCTGACCCGGGTGGAGAATTTTTTACAACGCCGGATGTTCCAGAACCCTGTCAAAATTGCCGGTCCTTATATCCGACCCGGAGATACCATCATTGATTTCGGATGCGGCCCCGGCTATTTTACCGCGGCCATGGCCCAACTGACCGGGCCGAACGGAAAGGTCTGGGCCGTGGATCTGCAGCCGGAAATGCTTGAAAAAGTGAAAAAAAAGTGCCATGAACTGGGCCTGTCAGCCAGTGTCAACTGCCACCGGTGCTCTCAAAAAACCATTGATC
>JAIPDL010000127.1 GCA_021737695.1 Desulfotignum sp.
TGCTGGACACGCTCAACATGGTGGCGCCCACGGATGCCAATGTGCTGGTGACCGGGGAATCGGGCACGGGCAAGGAACTGGCGGCTGCAGCCCTGCATGACAACAGTCCCCGGAAAGACCAGCCCTTTGTGCGGATCAATTGCGCGGCCATCACCCCGACCCTACTGGAGTCGGAACTGTTCGGCCATGCCAAAGGTGCGTTCACTGGTGCGGACAAAAAACGCAAAGGAAAGTTCCTTCTGGCTCACAAAGGCAGTATCCTGCTGGATGAAATCGGTGAGATGACCCTGCCCATGCAGGTCAAACTGCTGCGGGTACTCCAGGAGAAAGAGATCACGCCCGTGGGCAGTGATGACAATATTTCCGTGGATGTGCGGGTGATTGCGGCCACCAACCGGGATCTGAAAGCCATGGCAGAACAAGGCACGTTCCGGCAGGACCTGTTTTTCCGCTTGAATGTGGTGACCGTGACCATCCCGCCTTTGCGGGAACGCCCCGAAGATATCCCGGAACTGGTACTGCATTTTCTGGCCCGGTTTTCCAAAAAAAACCGGCGGGAGATCAAGGGGGTGGCACCGGATGCCATGGATGCCATGATCCGGTATGCCTGGCCCGGTAATGTCCGGGAGCTGATGAATGCCGTGGAACGGGCCGTGGTCCTGGCCCGGACCGATTATATCACCTGCACGGATCTGCCCTTTGGACAAACGGATGAATCAGAAACGCCGGACATGGCTCATGGGGCCGGCCATCTGGAAAATACGCCGTTGTCCCGGATTGAAAAACAAGCGATTTTATCCACCTATGCCGCAGCTGACGGCAACAAGAGCGAAACGGCCCGGCGCCTGGGAATTACCCGAAAAACATTGTTAAAAAAGCTTAAACAGTATGGAAAAGACAAATAAGTGGATTCTTGACAATCGGGTATCATTTGCGTACAACCGGTGAAACCGGATTTTCATATTGTGGGTGCCCGGGCGCCGGGTTCCGGCACAAACGGGCATCTGATCTTCAAGGAGGCGTAACATGACCAATCCGCGGCATTATCTGTTTCTTACTTTCATCTATCTGCTGGTGGTGGCCGGGGTCTGCGCCCTGCTGGCAACCCCGCTCAAGGCCGCGTTCATGGCCAACTGGGGATTTAATCTCCTGATTCTGGCGGCTTTGTGTGTGGGCATCGCCATCAACGTGTTCCAGATTCTGCGGCTGGAGCCCGAGATCAACTGGATCAAGAAATTCCGCACCGGGGACCCCGGTATTTCCACGGTGGAACCGCCCACGTTGTTGTCTCCTCTGGCCAAACATCTGGAAGAGATTCACAGGGACCGGTTTAGGCTGTCTGCCGGATCATTGAGCACGGTGCTGGACGGGATCCGGGGACATCTGGATGAAGCCAGGGAAATTTCCAAGTACATGATCGGGCTGCTGGTGTTTTTAGGGCTTTTGGGTACGTTTTGGGGGCTGCTTCAGACCATCGGCACTGTGGGACAGGTGATCAGCGGTCTGGAAGTGGGCAATGGCGATTATGCTCTGTTGTTCGACCGGTTGAAACAGGGGTTGGAAAATCCGCTAAAAGGGATGGGAACGGCGTTTTCATCCTCCCTGTTCGGCTTAGGCGGCAGCCTGGTGCTGGGGTTTATCGATATTCAGGCCGGTCATGCCCAGAACCGGTTTTTCAATGAGATGGAAGAATGGCTGTCCGGGGTCACCCGGCTGGTGGATGTGGATGAATTGTCCGGCCCCGTTCCAGGGGCTTCCGCTGATATGTTCAGAAACATTGATACGAACCTGCAGGTGTTGGTCAATCAGATGCAGAAAAATAATCAGGCCATGGCCGCATTGCTTAGGGAGCAGAAGAAAAAAGAAACGGACGCGGATTTAAAACAAACGTCCGACAGGAGCTGACATGTTATCCAGAGCGCGGCGAAGTGCGAGTCCCATTACAGCCTGGCCCGGATATGTGGATGTGTTGTCCGCCCTGCTGATGGTGGTGATTTTTGTTCTGATGATTTTTGTGGTGGCCCAGTTTATGCTCAGTGAAGTGCTGAGGGGCCAGGAGAGTGAACTGGCAAAACTTCATGCCCAGGTGAACCAGTTGGCGGAACTGCTGGGTGTTGAAAAGGAGAAATCCGGTCGCCTGGAGACCCAGGTGGCACGGTTATCCGATACCATTATCGCTTTGTCCGAGGACAAAGAAGTGCTCATGTCCCAGGTGGCGGATTATCAGGCCCAGGCAGAAATCGATGAGGACACCCTGAAACAGCAGATGCTTACCATTGCCAGCCTGAATGAAGATATCTCGGCGTTGCAGCAGGTCAGAGAACAGCTGGAGCAGGAAGTGGGAGACTTGGCATCCGTACTGGAATCCCGGGACCGGGAACTGGGGGCTGTGCGGGACCGGTCCATGCGCCTGGCGGCCCGGCTGGCGGATCAGACAGAAACGACGCTGCTGGCCCAGGAAAAAATCGACGAACAGGACATCCGGATCCAGGCGCTGTCCGCTGTGCTGGCATCCCAGAAGGAAAGTATTGAAAAGGAACAGCAGCTGTCTGCATCAGCCAGGGCGGAGGTAGCGTTGCTCACGGATCAGATCTCCCGGCTCAGAGATCAGCTGGATGTCATCAGAACGGCGCTGGCCCAGGAAAAAGAGGCCGGGGAAAAAAAGGATGAAAAAATTGATGATCTGGGCAAGCAGTTGAATATTGCGTTGGCCAGAAAAGTTCATGAACTGACCCAGTACCGGTCCGAGTTTTTCGGCCGCCTTAAAAAAATTCTGGGGGATAACCCCGCCATACAGATCCGGGGCGACCGGTTCGTGTTCCAGGCGGAACTGTTTTTTGCCTCCGGATCCGCCGATCTCGGGGAGGCGGGTAAAGCCCATCTGGCCGCCCTGGCCGAGACCCTGCTGACCGTTGCTCAAAAGATTCCAAACGATATCGACTGGATTCTTCAGATCGACGGCCACAGCGATAAGGTGCCCATCAACAATGAATTTTTTGCCTCCAACTGGGAACTGTCCACAGCCAGGGCCGTGTCCGTGGTGCGGTTTTTAAGCCGTCAGGGGATACCGGAAAACCGGATGGCCGCCGCCGGATTCAGCAAATACCATCCCATTGACCCGGCAGACACCCCGGAAGCCTATCGCAAGAACCGTCGCATCGAGATCAAGCTCACCAATTATTAAAACCGTTCGATGAGCCGGTCGATTAGAAACGTGGATTCCCGCAACGCCTGATCGCTGAATGGGCCGAACCACTCGGCAATTTCGTTGAACTGGCGGGTAAATGCGGATATATCTTTTTTTTCAAGCATGTCCGTATGCTGGGTCAACGAGGCGACAAACTGTTTTAACAGGTCCCGCCGTTCTTTTGTGGCAAAAACGATCTGGGCATACAGGCCGGCATCCTGGGCAAACAACCGGCCCACCATGCCCAGCTCCAGCCGGTAGATGGGGCTGGAGAATTCCAGGGTGCGCTGGATTTTCACCTGTTTTTCAAACAGGAACCGTCCGAAACAGAAGGTGGCAAAATGCCGCAGGGCCTGGACGATCTCCATGATGTCATCATGTTCTTCGGCCGATGCCTGAACCGGAATGGCCCCCCACAGCCCCATCTGTTCCACCAGCCAGTGGCCGGCGGTCATGTCCCGGCCCGGTGTGTAGACAATGATCTGTTTGTCCAAAGAAGAGGTGGTGGGACCGAACAGGGGATGCAGGCCTAAGACCGGTCCGTCGTGGCTTTCACACATGGTTTCCACGGGGGCTTTTTTGATGGAGGTCAGGTCTGCCAGAAGGGCAGTGGCCGGCAGAAACGGGGCAATTTTTTCGATGACCGCCACGGTGTGTTCAATGGGCACGGACACCAGGGCCAGGTCAATGCCTTCGCACAGTTGGGGGGCCGCTTCCCAGTCCGATTCCGTCAGAATCCGGACCCCGTACCCGGATTTTTCAAACAAAGAGGCAAACATGGCTCCCATCTGTCCGGCACCGCCGACAATCAGTACGGCAGCGCCGGGCCGGACCCCTTTGTACTGCATGGAAAACGTCTGCTTGACTCGGGACTGGCGGATGATCACCCTGAACAGGTTTTCCGTGACATCCGGGTCCAGGCCTTTGTTTTTGGCCTGGGTTCTGAGACGAGAGATCATGTCCTCTTCTCTGGCCGGATGATACACAGGCATGTCGCATTTTTTTTTCAGGTCCGCCACCTGATCCACCTGTTCCTGACGTCTGGCCAGAAGGGTCAGAATCTGTGTGTCGATGCGGTCGATTTCGTCCCGCAACGGGCGGATCTGGTCTGAAAAGCGGGTGTCGGTCATCTAAGCCTCTCCGGGGTCAGGCTGCCGACTGCCGGGCCCGCTTGATCAACAGCCGGTTGCAGTTGGCGATGTTTTCTTTGGTGTACAGGGTGAATTCATCCCGGTAGCTTTCATGAAACAGCTGGGTCTCCAGTTCCCGGTCCGTCAAGGCGGTCCGGGTGACCCGGTCAATGAAACGCCGGGCCGTGTCAATGCCGGCCTGAATACCTGCGGTGGCTGACTCATGTCTCAGCGGCCCCTGATGTCCCGGACACACGATGGCCGGTGCCATGGCCTGGATAAGTGCCAGCGTGTCCAGATATTCTTTGGCGCCTGTGAAAAACAAAGGCCAGAATCCTTTGCCCGGAAAATGGAATCCCACACTGTCCGAGCAGAACACAATATCTTTGACCCGTCCCAGAATATTGCCCGGAGAATGCCCGGCCACGGGAAATAACTCCAGATCGATCCCTCCCAGATCCAGCACAAACGTGTCTGACACTTCCCGGGCGTTTGACAGATCCGGAATGGTGCTGATGGGGGGCCGCTGGGGCGGCAGGCCTCTGTCGGCAAGTCCCCGGGACATGAATTCGTCTTCTGCCCGCATCAGAGGACCGGCTTTGGGATGGGTGATAAATTCTCTGGTACCGGTTCCGACCAGAATCTGTGCCCGGAAAAATCGTTCCATCAGTCCCGGAAGCCCCGTGATATGATCGGAATGAGGATGGCTTATGATCAGATAATCCGGTGCGGCATTTAAGTGTTCCAGCTGGCGGATGACGGTATCCACCATACCGGAGATGCCGGCTTCGAACAGAGCGGTTTTCTGGTCTCCCTGAACAAGAAACAGGTTGATGTAGTGATTGCCCAGCACTGTCACCCGGGAGGACAGGGGCATGGGATAACTGGATGACTCAATTTTCGTATCCGGTTCCGGCATGATATCTCCATGAAACAAGGGTAAAACATAAAATGCTAAGCTAAAAATTCAGCACCCGGATGTCAAGAACAATTTTCATAGGACAGAAAGTGACCAGGATACTCCGGCGATTCGCCGGATTTATCCTTACGCTGTGCCAAAAGTGATCCATGCCTGGTTATTGACAACATCCAGGGACTGTGATACATGCGACAGGATTGTTTATCGCCTGAAAAAGGGATGACCGGAAAGTAAAAATTTAAGGAAGGGTTCACCATGGATCAGAACAGCATTACCATCAATGGTCACGTCTATCAATTTAGACCCGGCCAGACCATTCTGGACGTTGCACAGGAAAACAATATTGATATCCCCAATCTTTGCCACCTGAAAGGCACCCGGGCGACCGGGGCCTGCCGTGTCTGTATTGTGGAACTGGAAGAATCCTGGGGAAAGAAACTGGTGTCATCATGCAGTTCACCGGCCAAAAACGGTATGGTGGTTCATACAGAATCTCCGGAGGTCGTTCAATACCGGAAATTTTACATTGGATTGATGCTGGATTCGGGCAATCATAACTGTGATATCGGCGCATCAGCGGATGAATCCTGGACCGATTTTCAGATCGAGGCCATGGAAAACGAACAGAAAGAGGAGCTGTGCCCCGTGTGGGGGGATTGTGAGCTTCAGGCCCTGGCGTACCGGTACCAGGTCAAGGGCCGGGTCAGCGGCCGTCACAGAGAACCCGTGAAAGTGCCGATCGAAAAAGACAATCCCTTTATTATCCGGGACATGTCCCGGTGCATCCTGTGCGGCCGGTGTGTGGCCGCCTGCAACGAGCTTCAGGTGAACCAGGCCATTGATTACGGGTTCCGCGGCACCAATGAGAAAATTGTCGCCGGAACCGGCAACACATTGATGACATCCAGCTGCGTGTTCTGCGGGGAATGTGTGCAGGTCTGTCCGGTGGGGGCATTGATTCCCACCAAAGCGTTCAGAGATGACCGGTTTGTTCCCACCAGCACCGTGCGGACCACCTGCTCCTTCTGCGGGGTGGGATGTCAGATGGATTTACATGTCCAGAACAATAAAATCGTTAAAATCGACGGGGCCGACCGGAACCTGCCTCCCAACAATGGGATGCTGTGTGTCAAAGGCCGGTACGGGTTTGAATTTGTCGGCGCACCGGACCGGTTGACCACGCCGTTGATTAAAAAAGACGGTAAACAGGTGCCTGCCTCCTGGGATGAGGCCCTGGATCTGGTGGCGGAAAAACTGACTGAAATCAAAAAGAAGCATGGGCCGGATACCATGGGCGTGCTCACCTCGGCCCGGGCCACCAACGAGGACAATTACATTGCCCAGAAATTTACCCGGGCCGTGCTCAAGACAAACAATATCGACCATTGTGCGCGACTGTGACACAGCTCCACTGTAGCCGGTCTGGCTGCATCTTTTGGAAGTGGTGCCATGACAAACACCATTGCAGACATTGAGACATCAGATCTGATTCTGGTGACCGGGTCCAATACCACGGAAAACCACCCGGTGCTGTCCACGTTTATAAAACGGGCCGTCTTGAAAGGCAAAAAACTGGTGGTGATCGATCCCCGGTTCGTCAAGCTGGCCAATAACGCCACAACATGGCTGCGTCCGAATCCCGGAACAGATATCGCCTGGATCAACGGGTTGATGCATGTGATCATTAAAGAAGATCTGCATGACAAACCCTTTATTGCGGACCGCACGGAAAATTTTGATGCACTCAAGGATGTGGTGACGTCTTATACCCCGGAACGGGTGGAAGAGATCACGGGAATCCCGGCCCAGGATATCATCGATGTGGCCCGGGAATTCGCCAAAGCTTCCTCCGCATCCATCTGCTATTGTATGGGCATCACCCAGCATACCTGCGGGACTGACAATGTCAAGTCTCTGGCCAACCTGTCCATGCTGTGCGGGCATCTGGGCAAACCCGGCGGCGGTGTCAATCCGTTGCGGGGGCAGAACAATGTCCAGGGGGCCTGTGATATGGGCGGGCTTCCCAATGTGTACACGGCCTACCAGGCTGTGACCAATGAGGATATAAGAAAAAAGTATGAGGCTGCCTGGAATGTATTGGATATGCCTGCCAAACCTGGTCTGCCCGTGACGGAAATGATCGAAAAGGCGTATGAGGGAGAGTTGAAGTCCCTGTATATCATGGGAGAAAACCCCATGGTGTCTGATCCGGACCTGAATCATGCGGAAAAAGCCTTTTCCAATCTTGAGTTTCTGGTGGTTCAGGATATTTTTGAAACCGAAACCACGGCCCTGGCAGATGTGGTATTCCCGGCGTGCTGCTGGGCGGAAAAAGACGGTACATTTGCCAACACCGAACGCCGGGTTCAACGGGTGAGAAAAGCCGTGGAGCCCCCGGAAGGGGCCAAACTGGACTGGGAGATCCTGTGTGAGATCGCGAAACGCATGGGCTATGACATGACATATGAAAACAGCCATGAGATTTCCAGGGAGATCTGTACCGTGACCCCGTCTTACCGGGGGATTACCTGGGAGCGCATTGAAAAAGGCGGAATCGCCTGGCCCTGCCCGGATGAAAGCCATCCCGGCACCCCGATTCTGCATACCACCCAGTTCACCCGGGGCAAAGGGTTGTTCCATGCCATCGAGCATCAGCCCCCGGCGGAACAGCCGGATGCGGACTATCCTTATGTTCTGACCACCGGGCGGGTGCTGTACCATTACCATACCCGGACCATGACAAGCCGGACGGAAGGGCTGAATGTGATGTCACCGGAGTGTTTTGTGGAAATTTCTCACAATGATGCCAAAAAACTGGGACTGGGCACGGGAGATGTGGTCAATGTATCCTCCCGAAGGGGCCGGATCAGTGCCAAGCTCAAAGTGTCTTATCAGGCCGTAGACGGCACGATTTTCATGCCGTTTCACTTTGCCCAGGCTGCAGCCAACCGGCTGACCAACGCCAAGCTGGATCCCGTGGCCAAAATTCCGGAACTCAAAGTGTGTGCCATCAATATTGAACCGGCCGCGTAACAACCAATAAAGTAATTTTTTAATAAAACAAAAGCCCGGCATGAACCATGCCGGGCTTTTGTCGTTTTGCTCGTCTGAAAACGGTTTGTGGCTGAATGAACGTATCATCCAGCCACAAATTACAATCGGTTTTCAAATAAAGATCAGGTCGTTTCCATTTTTTCAGGCGTCGACGTTTTAATTCTGGGTGACACGCAGTCCACGGCGCTGAATTTGGCCGGGCATTTTTCCTGGCACACCCCGCACTGAACACAGACAGACTGGTCAATGACATGCACTTTTTTCTTTTCTCCGGAAATGGCACTCACGGGGCAGGATCTGGCACAGATGCCGCATCCCACGCATTTGTCTTCCCGGATGACAAAGGAAATCAACGATTTGCAGACTTTGGCCGGGCATCGTTTTTCAAAAATATGGGCTTCATATTCATCCATGAAATACCGCAGGGTGGTAAGCACCGGATTCGCGGCGGTCTGTCCCAGACCGCAGATGGATCCGGCATGGATGGCCAGACTCAGGTTGTACAAAAGATCCAGGTCTTCTTTTCTGCCTTTACCGGCACAGATCTCCTTGAGCACATCCAGCAGTTCTTTGGTCCCCAGCCGGCACGGCACACACTGGCCGCAGGATTCAATGACCGTGAAATCCAGGAAATACC
>JAIPDL010000128.1 GCA_021737695.1 Desulfotignum sp.
GTGATGATGTGTTCATTGTTGATGATAAAGGTGGGGATCATGCTGCCCTGGATGATCTGGTTCAGCTCTTTTTCCATTTTCTGCAGGTCCCGGCGTTCCTCTTCCAGATAGGCAATGCGGTTTTCCGCAATTTCATTGATCCGGGTGGAAAATCGTTCAAACAGGTCAGCGGTTTCTTCCTTGCATATATCCTGATTCTGGATACGTTTTCTGATCCTGATTTTTTCTGCTTCCGTCTTTAAAAAATTGATAAAGGTCATGGCGCCGTAATCATCCAGATCAATAATACTCACCCGTTCGGAATTCACCTTTTCCAGGATGCACGAGAGCAGTTCATCATTTTTGAGTTTCAGGATCAGGTCCAGGCCTGAAAGATCACACACGGCATTGTAATCATTTGCAGTAGGAATGTTGCGTTCTTTTGCCCGGACAAGGCCTTTAACGATATCTATGGTATCAGCCACCATGAGCACCTGGATGCCCATATCTTTCAATCCCGGCCCGGTAAGGTGATCCAGAATTTCCCCGCAAGGGTCACCGCCACCGATGATGGCAATTTTCAATCCCTTCAGGTCAAAATACATGGCTGCTCCTTTTTCAATAATATTTTGTCATGACCAGTATATTAAAAGAAAATCACGGTGACAATCACAAAGGTGGGAATCAGAAACACCAAAGAATATTTGAGAATATACCCGAAAAAACTGGGCATGGCTGTGCCGGATTCCGCGGCAATGGACCGGACCATGAAATTGGGGGCATTGCCGATATAACTGACCGCTCCGAAAAACACGGCCCCGGTGGAAATGGCCTGGAGATAAACCATCCGGTCGGTCATCAGCAACGGCACGGAGGCCGATTCCGGCATACCCGCAAAAAAACTGCCCAAAGCGGTGTTGAAAAATGTCAGATAGGTGGGCGCATTGTCCAGAAACGCGGACAGCATCCCCGTGACCCAGAAGTAATGGTAAGGTTCTTTCACTGCGGCGATCAGAAATGCAAATGCCCCGTCCGGTCCGGCCTTGAGCAGGAGCAGACAGGGAATCATGGTGACAAAAATTCCAATGAACAGATATGCCACCTCAATGATGGGAAACCAGGAGAACTCGTTTTCCTCCCGCAGGGTCCATGGGGTGGCCCACAACGACAGGACTCCAAGTATAATCAGAGTGATATCCCTCAGCCAGTCCTGAACGGCCCGGTGTACACCCAGGGTGTTGATCTCTCCCAAATCCAGGACACCGCTCATGAGCACGGCCCCCACAATACCGCCTAAGAAAATAAAATTATAGGTCCCCACCAGGCGCAGCGGCTGTTTTTCACCGTCATCGGGCACCACAGCCCCTTCTTTTTTAAAATGCCAGGAATCCAGAAAAAAATAGATCACCAGCAGGATGCCACTCACCACCAGCATGTGGGGCGCAATGTTCAAGGTCCAGAAAAAACTCACCCCATGAAGAAACCCCAGAAACAAAGGCGGGTCACCCAGAGGCGTCAAGGAGCCCCCCACATTGGCCACCAGGAAAATAAAGAACACCACCATGAATGTCCGGTTTTTTCTAAAGTCATTGGCCCGCAGAAACGGCCGGATCAGCAGCATGGCGGCTCCGGTGGTTCCCATCCAGGAGGCCAGAATCGTTCCCAGAAGAATGATACCCGTATTCACGGCAGGTGTTCCCCGCAGCGTGCCTCTGAGTAAAATTCCGCCCGACACCGTGAACAACGCCCACAAAAGGATAATAAACGGCACATAATCCGCTAAAATAATATGAAGAATTTCATACACAGCATCCCCTTTATACACGGCCACAAACGGAATCGCTAAAGCGGCGGCCCAGAACGCGGATATTTTGCCGAAATGATGGTGCCAGAACGTACCGGCAACCAGGGGCAGCAGCGCAATGGACAACAGCATGCAGGCAAAAGGGATACACGCATACAACGGCAGCAGTTTACCCAGATCCGGGTGGCCGTGTCCATGGCCGCCGCCAAGGGTATCGTCACCACCGTGACCGGATTCCACTGCATCTTCAGATGCATGAACACTCTGCACCAGTGACATGCCCGGACCGCCGGAAAAAGAAAACAGGGTTACCGGAACCACAAAAAATCCCATCAGCAGTAAAACCAGTGCCAGTTGATTCGCCTTTTTCATGTATGCAGTCTCTCCTGATTGGTTAAACAAAAATACAGACCATTTGCCTGACAAGCTTAATTGACGTAATAAAAACAGTCGGGATTGTCAAGATGAAATCGCTGCAATCCTGCCATGATTCTCTGGTATTCTGACGATATCCAGGCACAAAACAATGACCTATTGATCGTCATCCTGTTCAAGAAACCGCAAACCGATGATCATATGGTTTTCAGGTATTCCAGTGGGCGGAAAAGAGATGTGCCGAACCTGTACAGCCTGATGCTGAACCGTCATGGGAACACTGTCTTCACAATAGTTGACGGTGAAGACATCGCCCACACTTATTTGTTTCAAAAGATCCGAATCCTGCTTGACAAGGAGCCCCAGTCCGGAATCCGAGAAATCCCGCAATTTAATCTGATATTCCCAGACCCCACCCGGGGGTTTGAATGAAATGCTGGCACCTTCAGAAGCCGAATTTCGAATTTCCGACCGGGATTCTTTTTTATTTTGAAAATTGTCTATCATCCTTGCTCCAGGCTGGTTCATCCATAAAATGGTTATTACCCTACACCGATATTTTGACAAAAACAACCCGGGTGTCAAAAATTGGAGATAAGCCAATTGTTCAAAAACAACAAAGGCCCCTGACAAAATCGCCAGAAGCCATAATTTTTCAATGGTCGGGACGGCTGGATTTGAACCAGCGACCACTTGTCCCCCAGACAAGTGCGCTACCAGACTGCGCTACGCCCCGAATCAGAACAGATTGGGTAAATATCACTTCCGAACAAAGGTGTCAAGCAGGAATCTGATAAATTCAAATTTTAAACAGGATGTGCCGGTTCCCACCCGATACATTCAATCCTCTGGAGAAACGGATTTACGCAATTGTTTGATACGCCCCCGTTTTGTTTTACGATCCATCCGTTTTTTCCGGGCCGTTTGTGACGCCCGGGTGGGCCGGCGTTTTTTCGGCTGGACCATGGCTTTTAAAATCAACTGGCGCAGCCGTTTGACGGCATCGGTGCGGTTTTTTTCCTGGCTGCGGGACTGCTGGGCCTTGATAACGACCACACCGTCCTTGGAAATCCGTTGATCTGCAATTGCCAGCAACCGGGATTTAATCTCTTCGGGCAGGCTGGAACCAGGGATATCGAACCGCAGATGGATGGCCGTGGCCACCTTGTTCACGTGCTGCCCCCCTGCCCCCTGGGCACGGATCGCCTCCAGCTGAATCTCGTGATCCGGGATCTGAACTTTATGGGTAATATGAACCGGCATCGGGTGTCCCTGTTTTCCTGTTTTTAATTTGCATCATTGCATCAATCATTTTTTTGCCTGAAAAAACCGGCCAAAAGTTCCGTGACCAGATCCGGATGTTCCAGATGAACCAGATGCCCGGCCCGGGCAATGGTTTTAAGATCAGCTGCCGGAAACAGGGATTGAATATCATCCCAGTCACTGTCGGACACATAATCCGAGGCACCCCCCCGGACAAATAACGCCCGTCCCGGGTATGGCCGGCCGGATATGGGGGCACAAATGTCGGATGTGGCATTTAAAATACCAGAAAGATTTGACCGCCAGAAAAACCCGCCGTCATGGCTGCGTTTCAGGTTCTGAAGCAGAAACCCCCGGAATGCCTTGTCCGGCAACTTTTCCGCCAGAATCCGGTCCGCCTGGTCCCGGCGGATGATCCGTGTCAGATCCAGATCCAGCAACATTTGAATATCGTCTTTCCATACCGGTTCATATGCTTTGGGCGCCATGTCCAGCACAGCCAGTCCCGTCACTTTTTCCGGAAAATCCATGGCCAGCTGCATGGCGCATTTGCCCCCCATGGAATGGCCGGCGACCCCGGCGGATTCCAGTTTCATTTCATCCATGAACCCGGCCAGGTCGTCTGCCATCTTTGAATAGGTCATGCCGGGCCCATGAAACGACCGGCCGTGATTTCTCAAATCCACAGCCAGCACCTCGAACTGCCCGGCCAGACCCCTGGCCAGCATCCCCATGGTGGTACACGATCCCAAAAGCCCATGAATCAGAATCAGAGGCGGGCCTGAACCTGTTTTTCGATAATAAAGCATATCAATAACATGCGGTGTTCACAGGAATATGTCAATGTCAAAATGTCCGATCAGGCATGCGAAGCGTTAAGAACGGCAAACTGTTTGAGGACATACCTGCCCGCAGTTTTTGCCGTTCAGCGCAGCTTGCCCTTACTCCCTGTCAAACACGGCAGAGGGTGAGATTTCCAGGGACCGCCCGGCACGGGTCATTTGATCATCCGGTACCCGGCTACTTCATCTCATGGCTGAACCGGTCCATCAGGGTAACGTCGTCAACCACCGCCTTGACCGCGATCTTATACACCCCTTTGGCCTTCATGTCAGCAGTAATCCCAAACCCCTTGCTCATATACATGGCCATGATTTTCTGGGTTTCTTCGGCATCGTTTTTAATCAGAAACCCCACTTTGGCATCTGTCACAGGTGTATGGTCTTTGTCCATGATATACACCATGATGTGATGGGGCTTGTCCATCTGTTTTTCGCCATGGGAAGCATGATCTCCCGAGGAATGATCGGATGCCTTGTCATCACCCTGGTTTCGAAGGTCCATCAGGTAATAGGAGAGCATATACCCGTTTTGCATGGATTCATGGAACAGCTCTCCGATTTTGTCAGATGAATCCATATCATGGCCGTCATCCATTGCAGAAGCAGTGGTTGAAAAGCAACCCAGGGCAGATGCCAGGGCAACAAGACAAACAAGTGTTACTGATATTTTTTTCATGGGTAAACATCCTTTCTTACAAATGGTTGGTATTATTAATTTCCCGGGTTTTCCACAGAATGTAGATGACCGGAATGATAATCAATGTCATGACGGCGGAAGACACAAGCCCCCCCACCATGGGTGCTGCAATGCGCTTCATGATCTGGGAGCCGGCCCCGGTGCCGTACATCACGGGCAACAGGCCGATCAGGGTGGTGGCAACGGTCATTATTTTGGGACGGACCCTGTCCACGGCCCCTTCAACAACGGCCCTGTACAGATCTGATGCCGTGCGCATGCGGTCTTCCTTTTTTTTGCGCTTATACACCTCATCCAGGTACACCAGCATCACAATGCCGGTTTCCGTGGCAAGCCCTGCCAGGGCGATAAACCCCACCCCCACGGCCACAGACATGTTGTATCCCAGAATATAGATCAGCCAGAACCCACCGATCAGGGAAAACGGCAGGCTGGCCATCACAATGATCACCTCGGTCAGGTTGCCGAAATGGATATACAGCAGGATGAATATCACCAGCAGGGTGGCCGGAATAATCAGCTGCAGGGTTTTTTTCGCCTTTTCCATATATTCATACTGGCCGGACCAGACAAGGGAATACCCTGACGGCAGATCGATGTTTTCATCCACCAGCTGCCGGGCCTGCTTGACATAGGTGCCCAGATCCATCCCTTTGATATCCACAAACACCCAGGCACTTCTCTTGGAATTTTCACTCTTTATCCCGGCCGGGCCTTTATGAATGGAGATGTCCGCCAGCTGGGTCAAGGGCACCTGGGCACCGGACGGGGTGGGCACAAACACCCGGCGCAGCATGTGAAGATTGTCCCGGAACTCCCGGTTGTACCGCAGATTGACAGGGTACCGTTCCAGGCCCTCCACGGTATAGGTAACATTCATCCCGCCGATGGCGGTCTTGATAATATCCTGGACATCCTGCACCGTTAACCCGTACCGGGCAATTTCTTTTCTGTTAATGGTGAAATCCAGGTAGTTGCCGCCGGTGACCCGTTCGGAAAACACGGACAGGGTCCCTTTTTTGTCCCTGAGCAGGCTTTCGATCTGTTCTCCCAGATCAGCCAGGATCGAAAGATCCGGTCCCATGACCTTGATTCCCACCGGGGTTTTGATCCCTGTGGACAGCATGTCGATGCGGGTCTTGATGGGCATGGTCCAGGCATTGTTCAGGCCCGGAAATTTCACCGCTTCTTCCAGATCATCTGCCAGTTCCTGGATAGTGATATACCGCTCTTCGGGCAGAATCCAGGTAAGCGGGGCCTTTAAAAACCCGGGCCAGTCTGCAAAAAACCAGTCAATGGGAGTTTTGCGCCATTCATGTAAAATTTCTCCCTTGACCTGTTCCGGCCAGATCCAGGTCAGCGGCTTTTTCAGCCAGGCCGGCCATGCAGAAAAAAACCGCGGGGTATCAACCATTTCATAGGTGATTTCCGGCCTGAGCATGATCACGGTTTCGATCATGGACAATGGGGCCGGATCCGTGGATGTTTCGGCCCGGCCGACCTTTCCCAGGGTGGTTGCAACTTCCGGAAACCGCTGGATGATTTTGTCTGTCTGCTGGAGAAGCTCTTTGGCCTTGGTGATGGAAATTCCGGGCAGCGTGGTGGGCATGTACAACAGATCTCCCTCATTCAAGGGCGGCATGAATTCACTGCCCACCCGGGTCATGGGATACCAGGTAACTGCAATGACGGCCACTGCAACCAGTATGGTTATTTTACGCCAGTGCAGCACCCATTTGATTGCAGGCAGATAGATCCAGATCAGAAACCGGTTCAAGGGATTGTTTTTTTCAGCAATTATTTTCTGGGGAAACAGGCAGATGCCGAAAAACACGGAAAGTCCCAGGGCCAAGACCAGGCTGATATCCGGAAGAGTTACACCTGCAAGGCCGGCACACACAACCGCCAGGGGCGGTCCTGCCAGGGCCGGCACCCAGATCTTTGCCTTTGCTTTTTTGGGCAAAGCAGGATCAATGGGGTGTTCCCGGACAAAAAAGATCATGAGCACCGGGATAATGGTGATGGCCAGAACCGAAGAGGCTGCCATGGCTGTGGTCTTGGTGTAGGCCAGGGGTTTGAACAGCCGGCCGGACTGCTCCATAAGGGTGAATACCGGCAGAAAGGAAACCGTGATAATCAGCAGACTGAAAAACAGGGCCGGCCCCACTTCCTTTGACGCATCTATAATGATCTGGGTATGGTTTTTTTTGCCCCGGTCCCGCTCCAGGTGTTTGTGGGCGTTTTCCACCATCACAATGGAGGCATCCACCATCACGCCGATGGCAATGGCAATGCCCCCCAGGCTCATGATATTGGCGTTGACGTTGAACGGATACATGATCATAAATGACATCAGAATGCCTACCGGCAGGGTAAAGATGGCCACAAATGCCGATCTGAAATGCAACAGAAAAATGATGCACACCAACGCCACCACGATCATCTCCTCGGTGAGTTTGGTTTTCAGGGTATCCACGGCCCGTTCAATCAAAGCGGACCGGTCATACCCTGTGAGGATCTCCACCCCATCTGGCAGCCCTTTTTCCAGGTCTGCCAATTTTGCCTTGACCCGTTTGATCACCTCCAGGGCGTTTTCCCCGTAGCGCATGACCACGATGCCGCCCACGGTCTCCCCTTCCCCGTTCCATTCCAGAATGCCCCGCCGCAGCTCCGGACCGATCTGGATATTGGCAATATCCCCCAGCAGAATCGGGGTGCCTTTGTCATCAAAGGACACAACAATCTGCGCAATATCTTCCACAGAAGAGATATACCCCAGGCCCCGGACCATGAATTCGATTTCTCCCATCTCAATGAGCCTGCCCCCCACATCGGCATTGGACTGCTGGATGGCATTTTTGATTTTCCGGATGGAAATATCATAGGATGCCAGTTTGTTGGGGTCCACCTCCACCTGGTACTGCTTGACAAATCCGCCGATGCTGGCCACTTCTGAGACACCGGGCACCGCCGTGAGTTCATAGCGCACAAACCAGTCCTGAAGTGACCTGAGTTCGGCAAGGTCTGTGTTTCCTGTGGTGTCCTGGAGCACATATTGATACACCCATCCCACACCTGTGGCATCCGGCCCGAGACTGGGGGTCACCCCGGCAGGCAGGCGGCCGGACACAAAATTGAGGTATTCCATCACCCGGGATCGGGCCCAGTAGATATCGGTGCCGTCTTCAAATATCAGATAGACAAAAGAATACCCGAAAAAGGAATATCCCCGGACCACCTTGGCAAACGGCACGCTGAGCATGGCGGTTGTCAAGGGATAGGTGACCTGGTCCTCCACCACCTGGGGGGCCTGGCCCGGATATTCCGTATAAATAATAACCTGCACGTCGGACAGATCAGGGATGGCATCCAGAGGCGTGTTGACCATGGCCAGAATCCCCCCGGCAATGACAAAAAAAGTGGCCAGGACCACCATGAATTTGTTGTATACAGACCATTCAATTATCTTGTCTATCATTGCAGCATCCCCTGTCTGTTATTCCATATCCTGGAAAAAGTCATCTTTGGATTCTATGCCCTTTTCCATGTCCTGGAAAAAATCATCTCCGGATTCTGTGTCTTCTTCCATGTCTTCAAAAAAGCGGTCCCCCTCATTTTGGGATGGTTCCTTTTTTTCTTTGGCAGTGCCGGATTTGGATGCGATCATCTTCTGGATGGCCTCTTTGAGCCGGGATTCGGAATCCAGCAGGAACTGGCCGGACACCACCACATCCTCTCCTTGTGCCAGACCGGTCAGCACCTGGACCCTGCCCTCTTCCAGATGAACACCGGTGGTGA
The DNA here is from genome assembly GCA_021737695.1 of Desulfotignum sp. Lineage (GTDB taxonomy): Bacteria > Desulfobacterota > Desulfobacteria > Desulfobacterales > Desulfobacteraceae > Desulfotignum. The sequence continues at coordinate 8,759 of JAIPDL010000128.1, forward strand.
TCTTTCGGGGGGTGAACCGGCCATTGCCATTGGCCACAAACACCAGCTGTTTTTCCCCGGAGTGGATCACCGCCTCGGAGGGAATAATCAGGCCGGCGGCATCCCCGCTGGTATTGATTTTTATATTTGCAAACATGTCCGGCTTCAGGTCAC
>JAIPDL010000129.1 GCA_021737695.1 Desulfotignum sp.
ATGGCCAGCGCATCTCTTAACACCACGCTGGTGTGGGTGAGTCCGCCGGGGTTGATGATCACCCCGGCGGATGACATTTCGTAGATCCGGTGAATTTCATCCACCAGGGCCCCTTCGTGATTGGACTGAAAAAAATGCAGGGACAGACCCAGGGGTTCTGCTTTTTTTGTCAGTTCCCCGTGGATCTGATCCAGGGTTCGGGAGCCGTAAATTTCCGGCTCCCGTTTTCCCAGCATGTTCAGGTTGGGACCGTTTAAAACATAAATATCAAGCATTGGCGGCTGCATTGAATCCCATATCAAACGCCTTGAGGTTGACATCCAGAAAAGCGGGCTTGACCCGGCGCTTGATGGCTTCTTCCACCACATCCCGGTCAAATCCCAGGGTCCCCGTCTGGATCAGGGCGCCTAACAGCACAATATTGACACTCATGGGACTGCCCGCCTCCCGGGCCAGAGCCATGGCATCAATGGCCACCAGTCCGGCGGTTTTGGCCTGGATCAGTCGTTTGATCTCTTCCACGTCCGGATACGTGCCCAGGCCGGCCGCCACGGTAAAGGGCGGCACGGGCGCGGTATTGGTGATCACCCGGGTGTTTTTGTTGCACCGTTTGATGGCCCGCAGGGTTTCCGCCGGTTCAAATCCCAAAAGGATATCGGCTTCCCCGTCCGAAATAATGGAGCTTTGGGCATCTCCGAAGACCATGGCGGATTCCACCACGCCTCCCCGCTGGGCCATGCCGTGAATTTCACTCATGCGCACGGGCACTCCGGCAAGCAATGCGGCCTCACCCAGCACCTTGGATGCCAGAAGATTGCCCTGCCCGCCGACGGCTACAATGATAAGTCTGGTTGTTTCCATATATTCACATCCTTGTATTTTTTGGGTTATTGCTTCAGGGGCCTAATGGCGTTCTCCGGACAGATCTGGGCACAGACAGCACAGCCCACACAGGTGTTGGCATCAATGGCCACGCGATTGTCCTTGTCCAGGTAAAAGGAAGGACAGGCAATGGTGGTGATGCAGTCCCGGTGATCCACGCATTTGTCAGACACCATAAACGGCCTGATTTTTTTCAGCTTCAGGCTTTTGGCATACAGGGCGCAGGGTTCCTGGGAGATAATCACAGACACCCCTTTGAAGGCCAGGGCTTCCTTGATCACATCAATGCTTTTCTGCACCTTGAACGGTTTGATGATGGAGACATGTTCCACCCCGACGGCACGGACCAGCTGTTCGATATTGACCCGGCCGTATCCGGACAGGCCGAACCGATCCATGTCCACGCCCGGATGAGGCTGATGGCCGGTCATGGCCGTGATATCATTTTCCAGAATGACCAGCGTAAAATTGTGGTTGTTGAACACGGCATTGACCAGGCCGGTGATCCCGGAATGAAAAAACGTGGAATCTCCGACAAACGACACCACTTTCTGATCCGTGGCCCTGCTGAATCCGCAGGAAGAACTCACGGAAGATCCCATGCAGATGACAAAATCACCCGTGCTCAAGGGCGGCAGAAATCCCAGGGTATAGCAGCCGATGTCATTGGGGCAGATCACATCCATGTCTTTGGCTGCCTGTTTGACCTCGTAAAAGGTAGCCCGGTGGGAACACCCGGAACATAAGTTGGGAGGCCGCATGGGGATTTCCGGAACATCAGATGTGTCCACTGACGTTTTCGGCGTATACGGCACATTGAAAAATGCCGCCGTTTTTTCCCGGACCATGGCGGGATCATACTCAAACAGCCGGGTAAACAGATCCTCGGACTTGCCTTTGATGGGAATGGTGATGCCCTGTTCCTGGGCAATGGCCTTGACCGCTTCTTCCATGAACGGCTCGCCCTCTTCCACCACCAGCACTTTTTCACATTCAGCCAGAAAATCGGCAATCATTTTTCGGGGCAACGGATTGGAAAACCCCAGGCGCAGAATTTTTGCCTGGTCCATCAGCCCCAGATCCTTGACCGCATCCGCGGCATAATAAAAACTCACACCATTGGTGATGATCCCGAAAGGCCCTTGTCCCTGAACAAAATTATACGATGAGGTGTCAGACAATCGGGCCGCGTTCTTCATTTTTTCCAGCACCTTGACATGCAGGCCCCGGGACACGGCCGGCACGGTGACGCAGCGATGGGGATCTCTTTCAAACCGGCCCTTCGTGTTTCTCGGCTTGATGTCCCCGAAAGTGACAAATGCGTTGGAGTGGTTGATCCGGGTGGTGGTACGCAAAAGCACCGGCTGTTTCAAGGATTCGGACAGCTCGAACGCATCTTTGATCATATCCTTGGCTTCAGCCACAGAAGACGGCTCCATCATGGGCAGGTTACCGAATTTGGCGTAGTAGCGGTTATCCTGTTCATTCTGGCTGGAGAACATGGCCGGATCATCCGCGCTGAGAATCACCATGCCGGCGGTCACGCCCACATAGGCCAAAGTCATGAGCGGGTCCGCCGCCACATTGAGCCCGACATGCTTCATCATACAGAACGTGCGAAGTCCTGAATTGGCTGCTGCCGCCGCCACTTCCAGTGCCACCTTTTCATTGGTGCTGTATTCGAAGTAAAGATCAGATTCCTGAGACATCTGGAACAGGTTCAAAGAGATTTCAGACGAAGGGGTTCCCGGATAGGTCGTGGCAAAGGCCACCCCGGCTTCCACAGCTCCCCTTGCAATGGCTTCGTTTCCCAGGAGCATGATCTTCTCTCCCGGAAGGTCCTGTAACAATTTGTGCATGAGTCCTCCTTGGTTTAAGCGTGAATGTTACGCATACAGTTTTTCAGCGACATCAAGGGAAGCGGCATATCCCTTGAACCCGTCAATATCTTCGCACGACTGAATCGTTCCTGAAGCAAAAAAACCTTCCACCATGCTTTTTTCCCCGTGCCGGATCAGTCCCATGAACAGCACGGGCACCAGGCTGATGTTGTTTTTTCCTTTTTCACTGACAAATGCCGGCGGCGGGGAAGATTGATACACGGCAAACAGCGGGTGGGTGATCGGCATGAGCTGAACAATTTCAGGGGCATGCGTGTGGGTATGTTCGTGGCAATGATTACACATGGGTAACACCTCTTATCGTATGGGTTGATGGATGGCCATTTTAATATTTAGCTTGAATATAGCCGTCATATGGCTATCTCATACTTTCGCATATTTATAATATAACAGCGCTGCTTTGCAAGGAAAACTCTTGTTTCTGCAAATATTTTATTTGCGGCAAGGACCGACAGAACCGATCCATTCCTGGTATGTTGCCAGGATCTGCCCCTTCCGGTGATCTGCATCAGAATCAGCCCAGGACCCGGGAAAGGGTCTTTTGGGTGAAATGATACACGGAATGACAGTAATGGCAGCGGATCTCCAGAGGAAAGGGACCGTTTTCCAGAATATCGGTCCGAACTTCGGGAGACAGATTTTTCAGATACCCCTGCATGCGTTCCCGGGAACACCGGCAGAAAAACGATATCCGGGTCTGGTCCAGCAGCCGGGGAGACAAGGGGGCAAACGCGGCCATCACCACATTTTCCACTGATTTTCCCCGGGCCAGCGTCTGACCCGGGGGATCCATCTGCCCAAGGATCTGTTCCGCAATATCCTGCGATTGTAAATCCGCTCCAGGCATGGCCTGAAGAAAAATACCCCCGGCACCGGTCACGGCCTGGTTTTCATCAAACACCACACTTAAGTTCAGTCCCGTGGGAATCTGTTCCGACTCCAGAAAATACGCGGCCAGGTCTTGGGCAATGGTGCCGTGTGCCAGGTGAACCTGGCTGGAATAAGGGTGTCTGGCATCTTCCAGATATTTGGTCACGGTCAGAAATCCCGCCCCGAACAAAGAAGACAACGATTGGGTATGGGCTGAATCTGACGCAACGATTTCCGGGGTTTTCAGAAATCCCCTGACTTCTCCATATCCATTGGCCTCCACATCCAATCCTTTGATGGGCCCTGAACACTCGATGCTCAGGCTGATGCGGTCTTCCCCTTTTAGGGTGGTACTCAGCAGGGCCCCGGCAATATATGCCTGCCCCAGAATCAGGGTTTCCACCGGCCCCAGTTCATGACTGGCCCGCATTTCATTCACCATGAGCGTGGCGTGCACCATGGCGCCCTTGATTTTGTTGTCTGCCATGACAAAGCGGTGCACCCGGTCTTTGGCGGCCGCTTTAAACCGGGCCTTGACATCCTGATTGAAAATATCTTTTTTTATCATCTTGAATCATCCATTTAGCGTTGAATTGTTTTCTCTGTCAAAACCCCGGTACTGAACCGCTTCCGCCACATGTCCGGTCCGGATATCTGCGGATCGATCCAGGTCCGCGATGGTGCGGGCCACTTTGAGAATAGAATGAACGGCCCGGGCCGAAAACATCAAGGTTTCTGACGCATGGGCCAGCAACCGCTGTCCGTTGGCATCCAGACGGCAGTATTTTTGAATTTCCCGGGTACCCATGCGGCCATTGCAGAAAACAGGGCTGGATTTGAACCGCTCGATCTGAATGCGCCTGGCCGGCGTCACCCGGGCCCGGACACTGGCGGAATCCTCGGATTTTTTCCGGGAAACCAGGGAGGCAAAAGACACCCTGGGCACGGCCACCTGAATATCCATCCGGTCCATCATAGGACCGGAAATCCGGGATCGATAGGTCTGAATCTGGGAAAAACTGCATGTACAGGTATTACCGGGTTCCGACAGATAGCCGCACGGACAGGGGTTCATGGCGGCCACCAGCATGAACTGACAGGGAAATACCGCTTTGATGCCGGCCCGTGCAATGGTCACCCGGCCGTCTTCCAAAGGCTGACGCAGCACCTCCAGCACGTTTCGTTTAAACTCGGGCAGTTCATCCATGAACAGCACCCCGTGATGGGCCAGACTGATCTCTCCGGGCATGGGGCGGGAACCGCCGCCCACCATGCCGGCATCTGAAATGGTATGATGCGGCGACCGGAACGGCCGTTGCCCGGATTCTTTCTTCCAGATCTCCAGGCCGCCCACCACGGAATATACCCGGGCCACTTCCAGAATCTCTTCAAACGTCAACAAAGGCAGAATCGTGGTCAACCGTTTGGCCAGCATACTCTTGCCGGATCCGGGTGGGCCGGTCATCAGGAAATGATGGCTGCCGGCCGCAGCAATTTCCAACGCCCGTTTGGCATGGGACTGGCCCTGGACATCTGACAGATCCCCGATCCCGTCCAGTAAATCAGGCTGAGGCGCATGATGGTCATCCCGGGCAAACGGAACGATCTTTTCATGCCCGGAAAAATATGCCACCACCTGGGACAACCGGGAGACGGGCAGGATATCAAGGCCGTCCACCATGCCCGCTTCTTCGGCATTGTCCGCCGGCACCAGCAGGCCTTTGAATCCTTTTTCCCGGGCCGTGAGCGCCACGGGCAGAATCCCGCGCACGGGTTTGATCCGGCCGTCCAACGACAATTCTCCGGACAACAGATACGATGCCATCACATCGGGGGGGACCAGTCCCGAGGCCCCGAGAACGGCCATTGCCACGGGCAGGTCCAGCCCGGAGCCGGTTTTCTGCACATCCGCCGGTGCCAGATTCACCACCACCCGGTCCATGGGAAAACTGTACCCGGAATTGTTCACCGCGGCCCGGACCCGTTCCTTGCTCTCCCGGACTGAGGCTTCCGCCAGACCGACGATCTGGAACACGGGCAGTCCCATGGAAATATCAGCTTCCACATCCACCACAAAGGCATCAATGCCATTAATGGAACAGGAACTTGTTTTAGCTATCACGGGATCACCTTCTGAATTGTTGCACGCGAGTTTATTTTCTGTTTTTGTGTTTACCAGAATTTACCCTTGAACCAAAGAAAATTCTTATTTGTTTTGCCATATATATTAAAATCAAGTATAAACTTAAGAACTTTCACATTAAAATGTTAAACCTAAACAGTCAAAATATATATGAAGCATATTACGTTCAGGCAGCAGACCCTGGCAAAGAACGTGGCCCTGTCCGGAACAGGGGTTCATTCAGGAAAAAAAAATCATATCATGGTCAAACCAGCCAGAGAAAATCACGGTATCAAGTTCCGGCGGGCAGATCTGCCCGGGACCCAGGATATTCCGGCCCTGTTCAAACGGGTGGTGGATACCAGTCTGGCCACAGTTTTGGGTATCAACGGCGCCATTGTCTCCACCATTGAACATCTCATGGCCAGCTTTGCCGGTCTCGGGATCGACAATGCCCTGGTGGAAATGGATGAATACGAAATGCCTATCATGGACGGCAGTGCGAAAGAGTTCACCCGGGCATTTGCTGCGGCCGGTATCGTGACCCAGGATCTGCCCAGACATGTCATGATCATTAAAAAGCCCATCCGGATTCAGGATGATGACAAATTTGTGGAAGTGCAGCCGGCCCCGGGGTTTAAAATCACCTGTTCCATTGAGTTTAACCATGTTCTCATCGGCAGACAGCGCATCACCTTTGATCGGATCCAGAATGATTTTGAAAAAGAAATCAGCCATGCCAGGACCTTTGGATTCATCCAGGACCTGGAGTTGCTCAAAAGATTCAGCCTGGGCAAGGGCGGCAGTCTGGACAATGCCATTGTGATCGACAAGGATCGGATTTTAAATTCAGAAGGACTGCGGTACCCGGATGAATTTGTCCGGCACAAACTGCTGGACAGTCTCGGTGATTTTGCTTTATTAGGAATGCCCATACAGGGACACATCATCTCCCACAAATCAGGTCACACCTTGAATCACATGTTTATTCAAAAACTGCTGGACACCAAAGATGCCTGGGAAACCGGACCCGTATCCCAGGGGCAGACCTGCGTATGAATATCACACGGTTATCCCATCAAACATGGATCTGTCTGTTTCTGACCGGCATTTTTCTGGCGCAGTTTCTGACACCGGCCCTCACCCTGGCGAAAGACAAAGACCATCCGGTTTTAACGGATATCAAACTGGCCAATACCCGGGATGACCTGCTCATCTATTTTGAGGTGGAAAACGCATTTTCGCCGAAAATCATCCAGCGGATTGAAAACGGAATTCTCACCCCTTTTTCGTTTCATATTTCTTTGTATAAGACCGGCGGATCCTGGCTGGATAAAAAAATCACTGAAATCGATATCCAATCCACCATGAAATACAATTCTTTGAAACAGGAATATACCGTGTCACAGCTCTGGAAAGAAAAAAAACCGCTTGTGACAAAATCCTTTGATGAAGCCAGAGATCGGATGACCCGAATCGACAACCTGATTGTCGCCCCGCTGACAGACCTGGTAAAAGGTGAAAAATATCAAATCCGGATCAGAGCACAGCTGACACGGGTGACCCTTCCTTTTGCACTGCGCTATGTGTTCTATTTCGTGTCTTTCTGGGATATCGAAACCGACTGGTATGTCATCAATTTTACTTATTAGCCGTTTTAAATTCACCCATGACAAATGCTTCAGAACAGGCCGGGCAAAAAAAATCCAGGCGTAAAAAAGAATTTGTTTTTATTTTCATAATTCTGGCTGCCGTGGCCGTTCTCACACTGGTTGAAACCAGCATCACCTCCCTGGGGTCTGAAATCTCTTTATCCAGCACCGTGGTGATGTTCATTCTCATCAACATCAACCTGCTGCTGCTGTTAACTCTGTTTCTTCTGGTGTTCCGGAACCTGGCCAAACTGTATTATGAGAAGAAAAAAAACGTCTTTGGTTCCAAACTCAAAACCCGCCTGGTGACGTCGTTTGTCATTCTCGCCCTGGTTCCCACCACGGTGTTGTTTTTCTTTTCCATCCAGTTTATTTCCAACTCCATTGCCTTCTGGTTCAACGCGCCCGTGGAACAAACCCTGGAAAGCTCACTGGATGTCGGGCAGCAGCTGTATGCGTATATTGAAGAAAAAGACGTATTTTTTGCCAAGCGGGCCGCTTTTCAGATCGACTCCAGAAAATTGTTGAAAAATGACAATCACAATGAACTGAGACGATATGTGCAGGTGGTGCAGCGGGCGTTCAACCGTCATGCCGTGGAAATCTACACGCCGGATGCCAAACGGGTCAGCCTGTCTCTGGCCAATGAACTGGAGCATCTGTATTTCGGGATTCTCACCACGGCCGAACTCAAAAAAATCCCTCCGGACCGGGCCAGTAACACCATTTACCAGACTTTTGACCAGGGAGAATTTTTACGAACAATTTCCACGATTCCGTTTAACGTCACTTTGGACAAAGCTGAAGGGTTCATCGTGGTCACCACGCTGATTTCCAAAAACCTGTCTGAAGACCTGACCGCCATTCTCAGCGGCATGGAAGAATATCATCAGCTGAAACTGACCAAACGGCCGGCCCAGATGGCATACTACATCGCGCTGTCCATTGTGGCCCTGCTGGTCATTTTCTGCGCCATCTGGTTCGGATTCCAGCTGGCCAAATCCATCACGGTGCCCATCATGAAATTTGCCGAAGGCACCCGCCGGATCACGGCAGGGGATCTGAACTATAAAATTGATTTTCAAACCGATGATGAACTGGGCACCCTGATCAAATCGTTCAATTCCATGACCACCCAGCTGGCCGCCGGCAGGGAACAGATTGCACTCTCCCGGGAAATGCTCAGACAGCAGAATGCGGAACTGGAAAAAAGCCGGCAGTACATGGAAATCGTTTTGAAAAATATTTCCGC
>JAIPDL010000130.1 GCA_021737695.1 Desulfotignum sp.
TACCCATGGCCGGCACCAGGAATATTCTGGTACATGGGTATGACCGGATAGACGATGCACTGATATACGGCATCATTCAAAAACATCTCCCGGATTTTGAACAGTTTATAGCGCAGGTTCGTTCCCATGAATCCCTGGATGGAGATTGACCATGAAAAAATTGCCCCTGGGTATTCAGAGTTTTGAAAAAATTAGAACAGGCCCCTATCTGTATATCGATAAAACACAACATGCCTTTGCCATGGCTGAACAGGGGACTTATTATTTCCTTTCCCGGCCCCGGCGGTTTGGCAAATCTTTGTTCCTGGATACGTTGAAATGTCTGTTTGAAAGCAGAAAAGAGCTGTTCAAGGGCCTGTTTGTATATGACAGATGGGACTGGGGAAAAAAATATCCCGTGATTAAAATCAGCTTTGGCGGAGATGTATGCTAGTCTTCTGCGCATCTTGAGAAAACCATTGCCGAGTATGAAGTGTTTTATACCAGTGTGATTTATGCTTATTTTTATTCCCTGGGCATCGACATTCAACTGGAAGACGCTGTCAGCACCGGCCGGGCAATCCAGAGGCAAAAACCCGCTGGCACAGATCAAGGAAAAGCGTTATTTTGAAAAATCCATGGGGGAGGATAGAAACATATTTCTCATCGGTATCGAATTTTCAAAGGAAAAAAGAAACCTGACAGGGTTTGAGTGGGAACAGGTATGAAGGGAACCCGGCAACTTGTCACCTTTTATCCAAACAACCGATCATGTTATTTCAGCAGGGCCAGGATCTCTGAGCTGTCTTTTGCAGTTTTTAAGGCTTCGGTAACTTCATCCAGGATATCAATGTCATTGATTTTATTTACCCTGGCCATCACAGCTTCAATATCACCCGGAAATTTAAGGGTCATACCTAGTTCTATGGCGTTTCTCAGGCCCTTTGCTACCCCTCTTTTTTCACCCCTTTTTTCACCCCTTTTTTCCCCTCTTTTTTCACCCTCTTTCCGTAATTTCTCCGCCAGTGTCATAACATATCCCCCTGTCTCTCTGGAGATAGCCTTTTCCGCTATCTCCTTTATTTGTTCCAGTGATAACTCTTCTTCATCCAACACCGATGCCAGATACCGGATCACTGCTTCCAGCCATTGCAGCCCGGTTTCTTTTTCCATCAACGTCCGCAGCAGAGCGAATATTCCCGGCAGCTTCTGCCGCAAATCCGGATCTCTGATGTGTTTGACCAGCAGCAATATCATCCGGCTTGCGATGGTCCCTTTGATCTGATCATCCGAGAACCGGTGCAGGTCATACAATTCAAACCCGAAGTCGGGTATGTACGCGGCAAGCTCTTCCACCGGACCTGACAGCAACGAGGTCAGCCGTATGGTATCTTCCGGCCATTCTTTCCTGGCTTGACAGATCAGCAGCGGTATCACGATGGGCAGAAGGATCGGCTTCTTTTTGCGCTGCTTTATATGCAAACGCCAGATCTTGACCATGTATTCCAGCAATTGCAGATGCACAAATCTGTCATGATAGCTTTTGTGTTCAAACAGCACATAGATGAAACCCTGGTTACCGTCTGTCAGATTCACCTTGTACAGCATATCAGAATAATAGTCGGCCAGGTCTTTTTCTATGAAGCTGTCTTTGCTGATCTCCAAGGTGGACAGATCCACCAGTTTCAGCACTTTGTCTGGCAGGTGATTGGATAAAAGGCTGCGGGCATTTTCCCGGTCACTGTATGCTTCTCTGATCACCTTGTCATGGGGATTGATTACCCCTGCTGTCTTTCTTTCATCGGTCATGGTGGAATTTTATCCGGCATGGGGAAATCCGTCAAGGGGTATGTGTTATTGGGAGGGGATCAGAATACCATCCATCGATGGGACTGCAGTTGCACGGGTCACCATATCACTGTCAGCGGTTCTAATTTTTTCAGCTTTTTGTCTGCGGTGATCAAAGGGGCATTGTGATGAATTGCAGTCGCTGCAATAAGCCGGTCGGCAGGATCATTGAAAAACCCGGATTTGAGCGCAGGCAGCCTGGCATGATCTCAACATAATCCCACCTTTTGCCGGGATTGAAAACAACTGCATACAGCATATTCGTCCCTATGAAGCCCGGCATGGAGAGTTGTCATGAAAAAACTGCCCCTGGGTATACAGAATTTTCCTGAAATCCGGAGAGACAACTACGTCTATATCGACAAGACATCGCTGGCCCTGAAAATGGCCGATTCCAGCAAAGACTATTTCCTTTCCCGGCCCCGGCGGTTTGGCAAATCTTTGTTCCTGGATACGTTGAAATGTCTGTTTGAAGGCAGAAAAGAGCTGTTCAAGGGCCTGTTTGTCTATGACAAATAAGATTGGGATAAAACATATCCAGTCATCGGCATTGAGTTTTCAAACGCCCTTTTTTTGTTAATTTTTGGTACCGAAGAGAGGACTTGAACCTCCACGCCTTGCGGCACTAGATCCTAAGTCTAGCGTGTCTACCAATTCCACCACTTCGGCTTTGGATCTGTCTGTAAGGAAAAGATGGTGCCGAAGGGGAGATTCGAACTCCCACAAGCGTACGCTCGCTAGTCCCTGAAACTAGTGCGTCTACCAATTCCGCCACTTCGGCACATCTGTTGACTGCGTTGTCAGCCGCAATTTAACGTTGCGTTCAAACAATGGTTGGGATATATATATGTGTTTGGAAGAATTGTCAAGAATATTTATGCTGGTGTAAAGGAAAATATGCTACTTGTTGAATCCCTGGACCGGATCAGCACCCCTTTTCAAAATGCGGTGGTCACCATCGGCAATTTTGACGGTGTTCACAAAGGACACCAGGCCCTGCTGAAACAGGTCATTTCTAAAGCAAAAAAAATATCAGGCACGTCTGTGGCCCTGACATTCGAGCCCCATCCATTGAGGGCTCTGGGCATCGACACCCCGCCGGTCATCACCCGTCATGACCAGAAAATGGAGCTGCTGGATGCATCGGGCATCGATGTGGTGATGTGTCTGCTGTTTGACAAAGCCTTTGCCGACATCCCGGCCCGGGAGTTTATTGAAAAAATCCTGGTGGACAAAATTGGTATGAAAGCCATCATCATCGGACCGGATTATACGTTTGGCAAAAACCGGACCGGCAATATCGACCTGCTCCGGGAGCAAGGCCCGATCCTGGGGTTTGAAACCATTGTGGCGGACTGGATCAAAGATCCGGCCAGCCGCACCCACCGGATTTCCAGCACCCGGATCCGGCAGATTGTCATGGACGGCCAGGTGGAACAGGCCCGGCAGTTTTTAGGCAGGCACTACCAGATCCGGGGCAAAGTGGTCAGGGGCCGCAGCCGGGGCGGCAGCCAGCTGGGGTTTCCCACGGCCAACATCAAACTGCATGACGAACTGTGTCCCAAGTTCGGGGTGTATGCCGTGACCGTGGAAACCATCTACGGCAATTTCATGGGTGTGGCCAATATCGGATACTCCCCCACATTTGACGACCATATCTTTACCATTGAAGTCCATATCCTGGATTTTGATCAGGACCTTTACGACACCAGAATTCGGGTGAATATGGTGGCCCGGCTGCGGGATGAAACAAAATTTGCCGACATCCGGGAACTGTCTGCCCAGATCCGGAAAGATATTGATACTGCAAAGGAAATATTATTGAAAAATGGCTCTGTTGAAGATTGTCACATATCCTGAAAAATCATTATCCATGCCCTCGGACAAGGTGGAAACCATCGATGACGGGGTAAAACAACTGATCCGGGACATGGGAGAAACCATGTTCCAGGAATCCGGCATCGGACTGGCCGCGCCCCAGGTCGGGGTCAACAAACGCATCCTGGTCTATGATGCCAGGGCACAGAATCCGGATGACGACGGACCGGAACAACAGATTATCGCGTTGATCAATCCGAAAATCATCCAGGCCTCGGGCAGTCAAGTATCGGAAAATGAAGGATGCCTGAGCGTGGTGGATTTCAGGGCCGATGTCAAGCGGTACGAACAGGTGACAGTGCAGGCCAAAGATATGGACGGAAACCCCATGGAATTTGAAGCCGATGGCCTGATGGCAGTGATCATGCAGCATGAAATCGATCACCTGGACGGAATTCTGTTCATTGACCGCATCAGTACGCTGAAACGGACCATGTATAAAAAAAAGCGCTTGAAACAGCTCAAGGAAGAAACAATATCATGATCCGTATCGTTTTCATGGGGACCCCGGATTTTGCCGTGCCGCCGCTGAAAGCCCTGGCAGCCCGGCCTGATTTTGAGATCTGCCGGGTGATCACCCAGCCGGACCGGCCCAAAGGCCGGGGTAGAAAACCCAGTCCGCCGCCGGTGAAAAAAGCGGCCATGGACATGGGCCTGGCCGTGTCCCAGCCGGAAAAACTCAACACGGATGCCATGGTGGAAGAACTGACGGCCCTGGCCCCGGATTATTATGTGGTGGCGGCCTACGGCCAGATCCTGTCCCAGCGGATCCTGGATATCCCGAAAAAATTTCCCATCAACATCCATGCCTCGCTGCTGCCTCAATACCGGGGAGCTGCGCCCATCCAGGCGGCCATCCGGAACCGGGATGACACATCCGGGGTCACCACCATGGTCATGGCCAAAGCACTGGATGCGGGGGATATTCTGTTGGTCAAAGAGACCCCCATTCATCCGGAGGACACGGCCCAAAACCTGCATGACCGGCTGGCTGAACTGGGGGCGGAGCTGATCCTGGACACCATTGACCAGATCAATGCCGGCCGGTTGACACCCACCCCCCAGGACCCTGAAAAAGCTACATATGCGCCCATGCTCAAAAAAGAAGAGGGCCGCATCGACTGGACCCTTTCTTATCTGGACGTGGTGGCCCATATCCGTGCCATGAATCCCTGGCCGGGCGCGTATACGCAGTTATCGGACCGGCGTATCAAACTGTTTACAGCCAGGGCCGGCAGCGATACGGCAACCGATCCGCCCGGAACCGTGTGTGCCATAAACGATGCCGGCATTCACGTGGCTGCGGGCAAAGGCACGGTCATCATCGAAGAACTCATGGGCAAGTCCGGCAAACGCCTGACTGCGGAACAATTTTTGCGGGGCCATTCCCTGGCCCTGTCAGACCGGTTCGAGTAATCCATGGCTTTTGACACAAGAGAAGCAGCCCTGGAAATTGTGCTGCAAACCGAGCAAAAACACGCCACCCTGGACCGGGCCCTGGATGCGGTTTCTCCCAACCTGGCCCATTTGTCCCAGCCGGACAAAAATCTGTGCCATGCCATTGTGTTCGGGGTGTTGCGCCACCGCAATTTTCTGGATTTCATTATCCAGTCTTTTTCAAAAATTTCCCTGACCCGCATGGATCTGCCCGTATTGACCGTGCTGCGCATGGCGTTGTTCCAGCTGCGGTTTCTGGACCGGGTTCCGGATTTTGCCGCCATTGACACCAGCGTGAATTTAATCAAACACCGGAACGGGAAAAAAACGGCCGGGTTTGTAAACGGGGTGTTGAGAAACGCGGTCCGGCAGTTCCACACACTGGATCTGCCTGACCCGCACACCGATCTTTTGGGCCATATCACCATTGTGCATTCCATTCCCGAATGGCTGGCCAAACGCTGGCTGTCCCGGTATGGCCCCGAACAGATCCTGGAGCTGTGCCGGACCATCAACCAGGTGCCGCCGCTGACCCTGCGGGCCAATACCCTGAAAACCACCCGGTCTGAATTAAGCGGCATACTCACAACCGCGGGGTATGATGTCCGGCTCACCTCGTTGAGCCCCCACGGGATATCGATCATGGGATCCGGCATCCGCATCGACGCGTTGCCCGGATTTGACCAGGGCCTGTTTGCGGTCCAGGATGAAGCGGCCCAGCTGGTCTCATTGATTCTGGACCCCAAACCCCATCACACTGTGCTGGATGCCTGCGCCGGCTTAGGCGGTAAAACCCTGCACATGGCCCAGATCATGGGCGGTCAGGGCCGGATTACGGCCATGGATACGGATCCTGGCAAACTGGATTTGCTGACAGCCGAAGCCCACAGGCTTGGGGCCGGGGATATCCAACGCCTTACCCTGGATCTCATGAAAGCGGATCAGACCGATTTTCCCCAATATTTTGACCGGGTCCTGGTGGATGCCCCGTGCACGGGCTTAGGCGTGCTGCGCAGAAATCCGGATACCAAATGGAAACGCTCGTTTCAGGATATCGGGCGCATGGCATCTCAGCAGAAAAAACTGCTCAATGCCGCAGCCAACCGGGTGAAACCCGGCGGGATCCTTTTGTATGCCGTATGTTCCGGAGAACCCGAAGAAAACGAACAAGTGGTGGCGGCATTTTTAAAAAAACGCAAAGATTATGTCCTG
Source organism: Desulfotignum sp. (assembly GCA_021737695.1). Classification (GTDB taxonomy): domain Bacteria; phylum Desulfobacterota; class Desulfobacteria; order Desulfobacterales; family Desulfobacteraceae; genus Desulfotignum. The sequence continues at coordinate 6,355 of JAIPDL010000130.1, forward strand.
GAACCGGTCCTGGACTGTTTCGGCCTGCCCATGGACCGGTATTTAACGACCTTTCCCAACGGCATGGACATGGATGGTTTTTTTGCAGCCCGGTTGAAACGCCTCATTCCGGAAACCCGTCCATAAAAACAGTTGATTGTTGACAAAATACCCATTATGGTATGCCTTTTTTAACACCTGATTGAACCACAGGAGACCGATCATGGCACATATTGCCCCTTCCATATTATCCGCTGATTTCACCTGTCTGGGCAAAGAACTGTCAGCGGTTGAAAATGCCGGCGCCGACTGGATCCACATCGATGTCATGGACGGCCGGTTTGTGCCCAATATCACCTATGGCCCCATTATCGTGCAGGCATGCAAACGGGTCACATCCCTGCCCCTGGATGTCCATCTGATGATTGAAAAACCCGAAGCCATCATTCCGGATTTTGCCAAAGCCGGGGCGGATTATATTTCCGTGCACGCAGAAACCTGCCCGCACCTGCACCGGACCCTTCAGCAGATCCGGGAGCTGGGCGTGAAGCCCGGCGTGGCCCTGAACCCGGCCACCCCGCTGTCATTCATCGAGTATATTGCAGATCAGCTGGATTTTGTGCTGATCATGAGCGTAAATCCCGGATTCGGCGGCCAGAAATTCATTGAATCCAGCATTGAAAAAATCAAAGCCCTGTCCGATCTGCTGGCCCAAAAAAATCCTTTTGCCATCATCCAGGTGGACGGCGGCATCAATGCGGACACCATTGCCGCCGTAGCCCGGGCCGGGGCCAGCTGTTTTGTGGCAGGCTCGGCCATTTTCAACACCCCCGACTACACTGACACCATTGCGGCGTTACGTCTGGCCGCTGAAAGGTAAGCCATGAATAAATTCATCATCACCGTACTGACCCAGGACCGGCCCGGCATTATCGCCCATGTGACCCGGATTCTGTTCGATTTGGGGTGCAACCTTGAAAACGTCAATCAGATGATTCTCCAGAACCAGTTTGCCGGCCTGTTTCTGGTGGAAGCCCCGGAAAGTATGGACAAAGAACATTTGATACAAACACTGGCGGCCCGGTCGGAAGGCCGGGATCTGGTGATTCATGTCAATACCCTGGAGGAAACCCATGAAACTGGCATGGATGCGCACGGAGACATTTTTCTGATCACCACCATCGGACCGGACCGGAAAGGGCTGGTGGCCGGCTTTTCCGATATTCTGGCCGCATACCGGGCCAATATCGTCAATCTGAAAGCCGTGTTCAAAGGCGGGATAGACCCCAGAGACAATGTCATGTCCTACCAGGTATGGGTCACCCCGGATATGGATACAGCGGCAATGTTTGCGGATCTGCGCAAAAAAGCGGATGAACTGGGCCTGGATATCCGGATCCAGCACAAAAATATTTTTGATGCCATCAATAAAATTTAGCGGTTCAACATACAGCTATTCAATTGCAAGGAACTTTCCATGTTTGAAGATCATGAAATCATCTCCACCATTGAAATGGTGAAAAACGAACACCTGGATGTCCGGGCCGTGACCTTAGGCATCAACCTGTTTGACTGCATCAGCCACGACCTGAACACGTTCAGGTACAATATCAGAAAAAAAATCACGGGCCATGCCGGTGCTTTAAAATCCGTGTGCGATGCCGTGGGAGACAAATACGGCATCCAGGTGGTGAACAAACGCATCTCCATCAGCCCCATCGCCCTGGTGGGGGCCGCATTTTCCGCCGACCAGATGGTTGAAATCGCCCATGAACTCAATGAGATTGCCACAGCCGTGGACATCGATTTTATCGGGGGATTTTCCGCGCTGGTGGAAAAAGGCATGGCAACCGGTGACACGGCCCTGATCAATGCCCTGCCCCGGGCGTTGGCCGAAACCCAGCGGGTGTGCGCGTCTGTGAATGTGGCCACCACCAAGGCCGGCATCAACATGGATGCCGTGCTGCTCATGGCACGGGCCATTAAACAGGCGGCACAACTCACCGCAGACCAGGACGGCCTGGCCTGTGCCAAGCTGTGCGTGTTTGCCAATATTCCCGAAGACATGCCGTTCATGGCCGGGGCCTATCTGGGCGTGGGGGTGGCCGATGCCGTGATCAATGTCGGCGTGTCCGGACCCGGCGTGGTCAAACGGGCCATCGAGCGGAACCTGGAAAACGGGCCCATGACCCTGG
>JAIPDL010000026.1 GCA_021737695.1 Desulfotignum sp.
GCGGCCACAGATACCATGGGGTTGATCTGGTAACTGGCGCCAGCGGTATAGGTGATGTACATGCTTTCAGCTTCGATGAACTGATTGGTGAGCGGCAAAGGAAAGAAACCCATGGCTATGGTATTGGTGATGGCATTGCCGGATTCATACTTCACCATCCCGCCGCCGCCGTTGTTGGTGATGGAACCGAACACCCCCCAGTCGCCGGACTTGTATGTGGCAAACAGACCCGGAATAATGGAGGGTTCATCCTGGTCCCGGGTCACGGGTCCTGCTGCCAGGTCCGTATATTTGTGCTCATAATTTTTCCAGATATAATGGACATCCAGGCCCAGGCCGATGCCGTCTGCCTGAAACATCATCCCGGCCGGGTTGTAGGCGGCGATATCCACCCCGTCCGTGGCCGCATTTCGTGATCCCGTGGCCAGATACCGGGCCGACCAGTTCTGTTTGTTGTCAATGCCGCCTGCCAGAGCGGTTTGAGAAAAAACACCGACCAGCATCACCAGTGCAGTCAAAATACTCGCGCTTGTCTTTCCCATCTGCCTTCTCCTTTTCAAAAAAATTAGAGGTAATTAAAAAACAGCTTTTCAGCTCCATAGACATGATTTGCTAACATTTATTATTTGGATTTATCCTTGACACGTGCCGGTGTCAAGTGTTTTTACTGATAAACGCGGTTTAAGTGGATGTTCTCAGCATGTTTAAAACAGGTATTTCCAAATTTTCCAGCCAGGGGACTTCCGGGTCGGCTGCCATTGGGGGTTCTGCATCAGATGTTCCGGATTCTGGCGCCGCTGTTCATTGCGCCTGGCCTGACGCTCCTGCTCGATTTTTTCCCAGTCCGTGGTGGACCGGTCAAACACTTCTTTATTGATGTTTGCGGCGATCCGGCTGATCTTGTCGATCAATTCATCACTGTTGTCAGATTGTTCAAAAAAAGTCATATGCTGCTTGTTCAAGATGTCGTAGACGATAGCGTCGATGCTGAATGATCCAGCCAGCTGGGTGATACTGCCGTCTAAAACATACCGGCTGTCGGTTTGTTCAGCCACTTTTTCGATCATCTGGTTGCGGTTGTCTGAATTTAGCTGGGTCAGCACCGTGGTGATTTTTTGTCCGGGAATTACGTTCACTTGATTCGGCCAGGTCAGGCGGGTATTGAGCATAGTCACCACGCCCTTTTGAATATGTGCATCCGTTTCTGTTGTATGCATGACAAAGGGAAGCACGGCAATGGTGACGGGCCGGAACGAATCTGGTTGTGTGTCTGCATTTGATGCAAGGCTGAACGTGGCACCACAGGCCAGAACACATAAGGTGAGACACATCAGACTGAAATATTTCATATCAACTCCCTGACTCAAGTTTGGATTGCAATATGGGGGTCACTGTTTTGGGATCTGCCTTGCCCCGGGTCTGCTTCATGACCTGGCCCATGAAAAATCCGAACAGTTTGGTTTTTCCATTCTGATAAGCGGCCACCTCATCCGGATTTTTGGCCAGAATTTCATCCACTAACGCCGTCAGTTCCCTACTGTCATTGACCTGTTCCAGGCCTTTTTGTTTGACAATGGCTTTGGGATCATTTCCGGTTTTTGCCATCTCTTCAAACACGGTTTTCGCCACCGTGGCCGTGATGGTGTTTGATTCCAGCAACCCCATGAGCCCGGCAAAGTTGTCTGCAGATACCGGGGATCGGGCGATGTCGATTCCCTGGGCGTTGAGCAGACCTGAAAGGGTGGTAATAACCCAGTTGGCCGTCTGCTTGGCATTGGACAGATGGGACATGGCCTGGTCAAAAAAATCCGCCAGATGAATATCTGCGGTCAACACCCGGGCATCATATTCCGACAGCTGGTACTGGGAGATGAACCGGTCCTTTTTTTGATCCGGCAATTCCGGCATGCGATCGGAAACCTGAGCGATCCAGTCGGCATCCACGATGAGCGGTACCAGGTCCGGATCCGGGAAATACCTGTAATCATGGGCTTCTTCCTTGCCCCGCATGGAAACAGTTCTGATTTTTTCCGGATCCCACAGCCGGGTTTCCTGAATCACGGTGTCCCCTTGAGTCAGCACATGGGTCTGGCGGTCAATCTCGTATTGAATGGCTTTTTCCACATGCCGGAAGGAATTGAGATTTTTCAGTTCCGTGCGGGTACCGAATTGGGTTTGTCCGGCCGGCCGAAGCGAGATGTTGGCATCACACCGGAAACTGCCCTGTTCCATGTTGCCGTCGCACACATCGATATATTTGAGGATGGCATGAAGCTTTCTCAGATAAGCCCCGGCTTCGGCCGGGGTGCGCATGTCCGGGTCACTGACAATTTCAATCAAAGGAATTCCCGTGCGGTTTAGATCCACCATGCTTTTGCCCCGCACGGGATCATGGATCAGTTTGCCCGCATCTTCTTCCATGTGAATCCGGGTGATGCCGATGGTCTTGGCCCCGGTTTGCTCGGTTTCGATGTCCAGATGGCCGTGTTCGGCAATGGGGGCGGCATATTGGGAAATCTGGTAGCCTTTGGGCAAGTCCGGGTAAAAATAATTTTTCCGGTCAAACCGGCTTTCTTGGGCAATGGTGCAGTGGGTGGCCAGAGCCGCCCGGATGGCGAAAGTGACTGCTTTTTTGTTCAATACCGGCAGGACTCCGGGCATACCCGTGCACACCGGGCAGGTATTGGCATTGGGTGCATTGCCGAAAGTGGTGGGGCAGTCACAAAAAATTTTGGTCTTGGTTTTGAGCTGGGCGTGGACCTCCAGGCCGATGACAGGTTCGAACTGCATAAACGGGTTTCCCTTTTGATATTTTTTTTGATCATTGATACCAATCTGTTTTTATAGCCTTGATCGCTTGATTTATCAATGAAATTTTATATTTGAACTATCCATGCTCATGCTTTTTGTTTGTTTTTCTCAGAGATATCGTTTTGTCATACACAGGGCAAGCGGAAATTGATCGGTTATCTGGATTTTGTCATGAATTTTTATTTATAAAATGATATACAGGGCAAATCAAAAAAAGGGGAGTCCGAATTTATGAAATTTTTCTTGTGTGTCATGGGTATGGTGATGATCGTGGAGGGCCTGCCCTATTTCGCCTTTCCACACCGGATGAAAGAGATGATACAGGTTATTGCAGGTCAGGACAGCCTGAAACTGCGGCGGTTCGGTTTTTTTCTGATGCTGGCCGGACTGGGGGTGGTGTACGTGGCCATGAAAGCCAACTGATGTTTGATTTATCAGACTATACCTATGATCTGCCCGAAGATCTCATTGCCCAGACACCCTGTGATATCCGCAGCGATTCCCGGCTGCTGCACATCCACCGAAACACCCACGCCGTGTCTCATCGCCGATTTGCCGATCTGCCCGGGCTGCTGCAATCCGGTGACCTGCTGGTGGTCAACGACACCCGGGTGATTCCGGCCCGGTTGTTCGGGAAAAAAGCCACCGGCGGCCGGGTGGAGGTGTTGATCATTGATTATGCGCAAGGGATGCAGCACCTGGAAAAAACCGGGACATTCCAGTGTGAATGCCTGGTCCGGGCCTCTAAAATGCCGAAAACAGGCAGTGTGCTGTATTTTACAGATCAGATGACCGGGCAGGTGATGTCGGTCAATAACGGGGTTTGTGAGATTCTGTTTTCAGGGGGAAAACAGTTTGTTACGTATTTGAAATCTGCGGGTTCCCTGCCGCTGCCCCCGTATATCCGGCGGGATCCGGAAACCAGCCCGGTCCCGGAAGACAGGGAAAATTATCAGACCGTGTATGCAAAAAATGATGGGGCCGTGGCTGCCCCCACAGCCGGCCTCCATTTTACAAAACCCTTGATGGCAGCTTTGGCCCAGAAAAAGATCGACATGGTTCACCTCACGCTGCACGTGGGATACGGCACGTTTGTGCCGGTGCGGGTAAAAGATATCCGGGAGCATCAAATCCATTCGGAATATTATTCCCTGCCACCGGGGGCGGCCCAAAAAATCAATGAAGCCAAAGATCAGGGTCGGCGGGTGGTGGCCGTGGGCACAACATCCGTTCGCACCCTGGAATTTACCGCTGACGACCACGGGCATGTCACCCCGGGTACGGGCATGTGTGATCTGTATATTTATCCCGGATACCGATTTAAGTGCGTGGATGCCATGATCACCAATTTCCATCTGCCCAGATCCACGCTGCTCATGCTGGTGTCCGCGTTTTATGACCGAAAGACAATGCTGGATGCCTATGCTGGGGCTGTGGCTGAAAAATACCGTTTTTTCAGTTATGGCGATGCCATGCTCATTGAATGAACCACAGGAGACTTGTTTTTGAAATTTACCCTGATAAAAAAATCCACCCGAAACCGGGCCCGACTGGGCATGATCGATACCCCCCGGGGCCGGATCCAAACGCCGATTTTCATGCCCGTGGGCACGGTGGGGTCGGTGAAAGCCCTGACTTCCGATGATCTGAAGCACTGCGGGGCTCAGATCATTTTGGGCAACACCTATCATCTGTATCTGCGGCCCGGGTGTGACGTGATGTCACACATGGGCGGGCTGCATGAGTTTATCCGGTGGGACCGTCCCATGCTCACCGATTCCGGGGGGTTTCAGTTTTTTTCCCTGGCCAAACTGGCCAAATTCACGGACGACGGGGTGGCGTTCCAGTCCCATATCGACGGGTCCCGACATTTTTTTTCACCGGAAAAATCCGTGGAGATCCAGACCATTTTAGGATCAGACATCATGATGTCGTTAGACTGGTGCATGGGATATCCCGCCACTTTTGATCAGGCACAAACCGCTCTGGAAAAAACCACGGCCTGGGCGAAAAAAGGCTATGACTACTGGCAGGCCCAGGGTACCCCCAACAACCTGTTCGGCATTGTTCAGGGCGGCATGTTCAAGGATCTTAGAACCCGGTCCGCAGACCAGCTGATGCAGATTGATTTTTCCGGATTTGCCATTGGCGGGCTGTCTGTGGGAGAACCCACGGATCTGATGTATGAGATGGCGGATCATACCCTGCCGCTGTTGCCTGAAAACAAACCCCGATATATCATGGGGGTGGGTACGCCTGAAAACCTGGTGGAACTGACACAAATGGGGTGTGACATGTTTGACTGCGTCATGCCGTCCCGCAACGCCCGAAACGGGAAATTGTTCACATCCAGGGGAGACATGAACATTCCCAACGCCCGGTTCAAATTCGATACCCGGCCCATTGACGAGCACTGTGGCTGTTATACCTGTCAAAATTATACCCGGGCCTATCTGCATCATCTGTATAAATCCCGGGAACTGCTGGCCTACCGCTTGAATACGATTCATAATCTGCATTATTACCTGGATCTGATGGCAAATATACGTGAGGCTATCCAGGCGGATGGGTTTGATGAATTCAAGCGGCAATTTTATGAAACCCGGGCACGCGGTGTCTGACAAACAAACAAGGAAAGCATTATGCATGAGATGGGAATTGCCCAGGAACTGGTTCGGATCGCTTTGGACGCACTGCCCCGGGACCTGAAAGACCCGAAAGTGGCGTCTTTGAATCTGAGAATCGGAAAATTGTCTTCCGTGGTGCCCCACAGCCTGACGTTCTGTTTTGAAATCATCACCAAGGACACCCCCCTGGAACAAGCCCGCCTTGACATTGAGACGGTGCCGGTGGTGATTCGCTGCGATACCTGCGGCAGGCAATGGGAAGCCGAAACTCCGGTGTTCCGGTGTCCGGATTGTGAAAACGGGCAGGTTCGGATGATTTCAGGCCGGGAGATCGATATTGATTCCCTTACACTGATGGAATGATGCCCATCTGGTTGACGTGATTCTTTGAACCCGGTACACTGACGTTTTAAAAACATGGGAGATCCAAAGACTGATGGAAATTAAAATTCGCAAAAATATTCTGGAAAAAAACCTGACGGAAGCCGACAAAAACCGGAATTTTTTCCGGGGAAAAAACGTATTTGTTCTTAACATGATGTCATCGCCGGGATCCGGAAAGACCCAGACCCTGTGCCGGACCCTGGCACAGCTGATGCCCGATATCCAGGTGGGGGTAATCGTGGGGGACATCTGCACCACCAACGATGCCGACCGCCTGGCCAAAACCGGTGCAAAAGTGACCCAGATCAACACGGACCAGTTCGGGGGAGATTGTCATTTGACCGCGCCCATGATCGATACGGCGGCAAGAAAACTGGGATGTGATGACCTGGATCTGCTGATTGTGGAAAATATCGGGAACCTGGTATGCCCGGCGGAATTTGATATCGGAGAAAATGCCCGGGTGGTGGTGCTCAGCGTCACTGAAGGCGAAGACAAGCCAGTGAAATATCCGTTGATGTTTCAGGTGTCGGATGCCGCTATTTTAAACAAAGTGGATCTGCTGCCGTATCTGGAATTTGATGCGGCCCTGGCCGTGGAAAATATGAAAACAGTGCATCCGGGCATGCCGGTGTTTGAACTGTCCGCCAAGACCGGGCAAGGATTTGAGCCCTGGCTCGAGTGGCTGCGCCAGCAACTTTAATCCCGGCAAAGGTGGTGATTTATGGAAAGAAAAAAAGCAGCATTTGCCGGCACCTGGTATCCGGATTCAGCACAGGCGTGTAACCAGGCGATTCAAACATTTCTGAAAGAAACCTTGCCGCCGGACAAAGGCCGGATTGTTGCCGGCATCGTTCCCCATGCCGGATGGGTTTTTTCCGGGAGCATTGCCTGCCGGACCATTGCCGCTCTGGTGCCGCCGGAAAAATCGTCCCCTGTGGATACCATTGTGCTGTTCGGGGCACACATGCACCGCCAGTCCGAGCCTTTCATCATGACCCAGGGGGTGATCGACACCCCGCTGGGAGATATTGAAGTGGACGGGCCGCTGGTGGATGCCTTGTGTGACAATATCAGCATCCGCAAACGATCGCCCGGCAGATTTGTGGATGAAAACACCCTGGAGGTCCAGTACCCGTTTATTAAATATTTTTTTCCGGATGCCCGCATCGTGGTCTGCGGGGTGGCCCCGTCTTTTTTTGCCCCGATTATCGGCACCATGGCCGTGGATGCTGCCCATGCCCTGAACAAACATATCCGGGTGATCGGTTCCACGGACATGACCCATTACGGGCCGAATTTCGGGTTTGAGCCGGCCGGTTCCGGCCGGGATGCGGTTCAATGGGTAACGACAAAAAACGATGCCGCTGCCATTGATGCCATGGCATCCATGGATGAGAAGGCGATTCTCTCCGAGGGCCTGGCGCATCAAAACATGTGCTGTCCCGGGGCAGCGGCTGCCACGGCGGCTGCGGCTAAAAAAATGGGTGCGGCCCGCGCCCGGGTCCTGGCGTATGCCACCAGTTTTGATAAAAATCCGTCCGATTCTTTTGTGGGCTATACCGGGCTGCTGTATGGAATGGATTGACAGGGGAGTCACACGCCGGACCGGCCTGGGGCCTCAACGGTCTTTTGTTTTGCATCTGGATTCAGAATGAATAGGACACCGTCATGGATGCGTATTCCTGATCCTCGTTCTGGGTATCATATTCTTTGGTCTGGTATACATAGGCATAGGTGATTTTAAAGCGGTGAACAATGACGGCCACACCGGCGATTCCCTGGAGGACAACCGGTTTTTTATCCACACGGTGACTGTCCCGGAATGTATTGCCGTCCAGAAAGATATTTCTGAGCACGGCACTGGTATTGAACCCGGCGAAAAAATGGTATCCCAGGCGCCTGGATATGGGATAAAACCGGGGGTCATCTTCATTCATGGGGGCATTGGTGTCTGATCCCGGCCGGATCAGAAACGTCCCATAGTCGTTGGGTAGATGCCAGCCGAACCTGGCCTGGGCCCCGGTGTTGACGCCGGTGAGCGCATTGCCCAGGGCCGCGCCTAAGTGCGGAATGACATCGAATCCAAATCCTTTCCCCAGGTCTGATTTCAACAGTTTCCATTTTCGTTCATAGTGCAGGTTGAGAATCGGCTCGTCTTTCAGCTGATGATCCCAGCCCTTGGGGTCGGTGGTATCAATCCATTTGTGCCAGGTTGTCTGAACCTGTTCCGCATAGGAGTGGGGACCCACAATCCCGATATTGATCTCAAACGTATCCATGCGGTTGCTGTCTTTGCTGTGAAAACCGGCTGCCAGATAGGTGATGCCGGCATAGGGCCGGTCATCTAAAATTAGATCGGTTCGTTCCAGATCTTCGGGGGCATACATGTTCTGGCCGATGGACAAGGACACATTCCGGACGGTTCCGGGTTTGTTCACAAATGGCAGGGCATCGATCATGCTGCGGCTCCAGGCCGGGGTATCAATTTCATGGTAACCAGACAGATCTTTGGAGATCCATGTTAATTTGACCCCGTTGGTATATTCCCTGTCCGTGCCAGTGACCACATCGTTTTCCAGATAAAATGTGAGCGTGCTGTGTTCCTTGGGATCTTTTTCAGCAAAACACGGATGGGTTCCGCACACCAGAAAAAAAAATAAAACAAAGCTGAAAAAAAAGGGATACCGCATCATCATGACAAGCCTCACCGTCGGCCGGCTGTCCGCCGGATCCGCTGAACGGTGTTGTCTTTTCCCAAAGCCAGGAGCATTTCAAAAATTCCCGGGCTGACGGTGGTGCCGGTGATGGCCACCCGCAGGGGCTGGGCTATTTTGCCGAAACCCAGATTAAAATCAGCCATGATTTTTTTAAACACGGATTCCAGTGCCGGCTGGGTATAGTCCGATAGTGCCTCAATGTCGTCTGCGGCCTGGTTGAGCATGTCTGCCATCTCCGGAGTCAGAAACTTGGCCGCCGCTTTTTCATCCATTTCCGGTTCATCCATGTAATAAAAACGGGCGGCCCGGGCCATATCCTTCAAGGTTTTGCTCCGGGGCTGAAGCGTTTCAATCACCTGGTGGGTGAACCCATCATCTGCAGCATCGATTCCCAGGTGCTGCAGATGGGGCAAAAACAAAGGTCCCAGTTCTGCAGGGGTCTTGGCCTGGATATGCTTGGCGTTGAGAGCGGTCATCTTGCTTAAATCAAACATGCCTGCAGACCGGCCCAGGTGTTCAAGATCGAATTTTTCGATCAGATCCCGGCGGGTAAAAAATTCCTGATCTCCATGGGACCATCCCAGCCGTACCAGATAGTTGATCACCGCATCCGGCAGATATCCCATATCCCGGTATTCACTCACGGACATGGCCCCGTGACGTTTGCTCAACCGGGCCTTGTCCGGTCCTAAGACCATGGGCACATGGCCGAATACCGGCAGGTCGGCGCCTAAGGCCTGATAGATGAGAATCTGCTTGGGTGTGTTGATCAAATGATCATCTCCCCGGATAATCGTGTTGATCCCCATGGTCAGGTCATCCACCACCACAGCCAGATTGTACATAGGCGATCCGTCACTGCGGCGGATGATGAAATCATCCATTTCCGCGTTCTGAAACGCAGTGTTTCCCTTGACAATATCGTTCACCACGGTCACACCGCTGTCCGGGGTTTTGAGTCGAACCACGGTGCCGGGTGCTTTTGACAGGCCCCGTTCCCGGCATTTGCCGTTATACATGGGTTTGAGCCCTTGGGCCCGGGCTTTTTCCCGCATGGCATCAATCTCTTCCGGGGTGCAGGAACAATAATAGGCATGACCGGATGCCACCAGTTTGTCAATATACCGGTCGTGAATCTCTTTTCGTTGGGTCTGAAAATACGGGCCGTCATCCCAGTCGATTCCCAGCCATGCCAATGCATCTAAAATGGCATCCACGGATTCCCGGGTGGATCGGTCAACATCTGTATCTTCAATGCGCAGGACAAATTTTCCACGGGTTTTTCTGGCATACAGCCAGTTGAACAAAGCGGTCCGGGCACCGCCGATGTGCAGAAAACCGGTGGGGGAAGGGGGAAAACGGGTGACAACAGGTTTCATAGTCTCTCCTTGCGTGTAAATCCATCTGTAAAATCGAGCCTTTAGGTATCATAAAACCACCCGGGAGGCAACACTTTTCATTGGGTGCCCGTGTTTGCGAAAGTGGTTTAGATCTTGACACAACCCATAAATTGCGGTAATTAGGTTTGTTTTATTGCAGATAATGTGAATAATCCGCAAATTATTTGGACTGAACCGATAGTTTTTAGGAGACATACCCATGGCAGTACCCAAGCAGAAAAGCTCCAAATCCAGGGGCAGAAAAAGACGGACCCATTACAAAACCCAGGCCCCGACCGTGACCACCTGCCCCGAGTGCCAGGAACCCAAACTTCCCCATACGGCCTGCCCGGAATGCGGGGCGTACAAGGACAGAAATCTCAAAATGACGGCGGATGAATAACCGGTTACATGGTGCCGAACGTTACATAATTATTTTCAAGGAACGGTTTTCCCATGACCATAGAAACCAAAGTAAGAAAAGTGATCGCAGAAAAAATTCCGGATATCGATATTGAAGATGTGGTGCCGGAAGCATCCCTGATCGATGATTTAGGGGCGGATTCATTGACCATCGTTGAGTTGATTATGTCCATGGAAGAAATTTTTGAAATTGAAATCGATGATGAAGCCGCAGAAAAACTGGTCACGGTTCAGGATGCCATTGATTTCATCAAATCTAAATCCTGATGGTTTCAAGGAACCTTTTATATGAGTTCATCCATTATCATCGGCAGCGATCATGCCGGGTTTGAACTGAAGGAAAAAATTCGTACCCGCCTGATTTCCCAAGGATACACGGTTGACGATGCCGGACCTTTCAACGAATCATCTGTCAATTATGTGGATTATGCCAAAACAGTGGCTATTGCCGTGTCTGAAGCCCGGTTTTCAAAAGGAATACTGGTGTGCGGTTCCGGCATCGGCATGTCCATGGCCGCCAACCGGTTCAAAGGCGTGCGTGCGGCATTGTGCGCGGATCTGCTTTCCGCCCGACTCAGCCGGCAGCACAACAATGCCAATGTGCTGGCGCTGGGGGGACGACTGATTGGAGATTTGCTGGCGTTTGAACTGGTGAAAACGTTTCTGGAAACGCAATTCGAAGAAGGCAGGCATCTGGAACGGATTCAATCCATGGATTGCTGAGAATTCCGGCGGACAAGGCCTGCCTGCATGTGAAAACGCCTGACAGGGCTTGCCGGCCTGTATAACAAGGAAAGGCAAATGGCAGAGCTTGTAACCAATGATCCGCAGATAGCTGCGATAATTGAAAATGAAACAACCCGCCAGGAACAGGGGTTGAATCTGATTGCGTCGGAAAATACGGTCAGCCGTTCCGTGCTGGCGGCCCAGGGATCCGTACTCACCAACAAATATGCCGAAGGCTATCCGGCCCGGCGGTATTACGGGGGGTGTGACTTTGTGGATCAGGCCGAAGATCTGGCCATTGCCCGGGCCAAAAAACTGTTCCACGCGCCCTATGCCAATGTGCAGGCCCATTCCGGGTCCCAGGCCAACATGGCCGTGTATTTTGCCCTGTTAAATCCCGGGGACCGGATTCTGGCCATGGATCTGTCCCATGGCGGACATCTGACCCATGGGGCTGCGGCCAGCTTTTCCGGTCGTTTATTTGAATTCGCCCATTACGGACTGACCCCGGATACTGAAGTCATTGACATGGACCAGGTGGCGGATCTGGCCAAATCATTCAAACCCCGCCTGATCGTGGCCGGTGCCAGTGCCTATCCCCGAATCATCGATTTCCAGGCATTTGCCGACATCGCCGCATCTGTTCATGCGCGGTTCATGGTGGATATGGCCCATATTGCCGGGCTTGTGGCCGGCGGGGTTCATCCCACGCCCGTGGGATATGCGGATGTGATCACCTCCACTACCCATAAGACCTTGAGAGGGCCCCGGGGCGGATTGATTCTGGGGTCAGAGGATCTGGCCGGAAAAATCAACGCCCAGATTTTTCCCGGGATTCAGGGCGGACCGCTCATGCATGTGATTGCCGCCAAGGCCGTGGCGTTCAACGAAGCCCTGCAGCCTGATTTCTCCCGATACCAGCAGCAGGTGGTGGCAAATGCATCCGTGCTGGCGGATGCACTCATGAACCGGGGATATAAACTGGTATCCAACGGCACGGACAATCATATGGTGTTAATGGATCTCACAGACAAATCCCTGACCGGAAAAGAAGCGGAAACCCGCCTGGGCCGGGCCGGTATCACAGTGAATAAGAACACGGTCCCCCATGAAAAAAAAGGGCCGTTTGTCACCAGCGGGATTCGCATCGGGGTGCCGTTGGTCACTTCCAGAGGGATGAAACCGGATGCGGTTCAACAAATCGCCCGATTTATCTGTGATGTGCTTGATGATCCCGCAGCTGTGGACCCCACAGCGGCCCGGGTCAAAGACCTGTGCCGTCAATATCCATTATATCCGGGAGAAGTCCGATGACCCGGGATATGCCGGACCGGCCTTCCTGGAATGACTATTTCATGGGCATTGCAGACCTGGTGGCCGGGCGGGCCACCTGCATCCGCAGAAAAGTCGGGGCCGTGCTGGTGAAGGACCGGCGGATTCTGTGCTCCGGATACAACGGGGCACCGGCCGGCATCCCCCACTGCGGGGAAACCGGGTGTCTGCGCAGGCAGCTCAATGTGCCGTCCGGGGTCAAGCATGAACTGTGCAGAGGTGTGCATGCGGAGCAGAATGTGATCATTCAGGCGGCGTATCACGGGGTGGCCGTGGCCGGTGCGACCTTGTACTGTACGCATCAGCCCTGTTCCATCTGTGCCAAAATGCTGATCAATGCCGGTATTCAAGAGATCTATTACCGGGATGGATATGATGACCCCCTGGCTTTGGACATGTTTGACAAAGCCGGTGTGACACTGATAAAGATTTGAGGACTTTTGTGCCATGAAATGCCCTTTTTGCAAAGCTTCCAATACCCGGGTGGTGGATTCACGGCCCGGCAAGATTGAAATGGAAGTTCGACGTCGGAGGGAATGTCAGTCCTGTTCCCAGCGGTTTACCACCTATGAGCGGGTGGAGCAGGTCCCGGTCATGATTGTCAAAAAAGACAACCGCCGGGAAGAGTATGACCGGGAAAAGGTGCTCAAAGGCATTAAAAAAGCCTGTGAAAAAAGAGCCATCAGCATGGACCTCATTGAAAACCTGGTGGATGGCATCGAGCGGGATCTGCGCGAAATCAATGAGCGGGAAATATCATCCAAAGTGGTGGGGGAAAAAATCATCCAGGCCCTGAAACAGGTGGATGATGTGGCCTATGTGAGATTTGCATCCGTATATCGGGAATTCAAGGACATCACTGATTTTATCCAGGAACTCAAAGGCCTGCGGCCTGAAGACAGCCATGTCCTGGACAGGATTTCGGAAACATCGGATGACGGATAAGCAATACATGCAGCTGGCCCTGGCCCTGGCTGCCAGGGGCAAAGGGTTCACATCCCCCAACCCGTGTGTGGGCGCGGTGGTGGTTAAAAACGGGGAAGTGGTGGGTCAAGGCTGGCACCGGGCATATGGTGCAGATCATGCAGAAGTGATGGCCATTGACGATGCGAAAGATGCGGCCAGAGGCGCGGACCTGTTTGTGACCCTGGAGCCCTGCAACCATTTCGGCAAGACCCCGCCCTGCACCCATAAAATACTGGCTGCCGGCATCCGGCGGGTGACGGCGGCCTGCCCGGACCCCAATCCGGCAGCATCCGGCGGGCTTGCGTTTCTGTCTCAAAACAATGTGGCGGTGTCCTGTGGACTGCTCCAGGACCAGGCGGAAACATTGATCGAAGATTTTCTCTGGTATGTCCGGCATCACACCCCGTTTGTCACTCTCAAGTGCGCTGCGACCCTGGACGGTTGCATTGCCACATCCACGGGCGAATCCCAATGGATCACGGGTGATGCGGCTCGAGCCTTTGGCCATAACATCCGGGGGCAGGTGGATGCCATTCTGGTGGGTTCCGGAACCCTGCATGCAGACAATCCCTCTTTGACCTGCCGGATTTCCGGCAAACAGACCCGGGATCCGGCCCGGATCATTCTGGATACCCGTTTGACCATTTCCGAACATGCCAAAGTGATCCGGCAGGAATCTGTTGCCCCCACCATTGTTGTTACCGGACCGGATGTGCCGGCTGACAAAAAAGCGCGTCTTTTAAGACAAAATGTCCGAATTCTGGAAATCGGCCTGAAAAACAATTGCCTTGATTTACGGCAACTCATGGTTACGTTGGGAGATATGTCTGTGACCAGTCTGCTCATAGAAGGGGGCGGAACGGTTGCAGCCAATGCCCTGGCAGAAGGGATTGTCAATAAACTGGTATATTTTATGGCCCCTAAGCTGCTGGGGGGAAGTGACGGGAAAGCCGTGTTTGAGGGCAAAGGGGTGGAAAAACTGGCGGATGCCGTTACCCTGGCGCGCATGACTATGACCCGGGTGGATACGGATATTTTGGTGCAGGGATATATTAAATAAACAGGCAACGTAAAAGAAAGATAGATTTGGGAGAAAAACAGCGTGTTCACCGGTATCATCGAAAGTCTGGGAACCATTCACCGGGTCATTCCCCAGGGTGAGGGAAAGGTATTGCAGATTCGGTGCGGCCTGGATTTGAGTGACACCCGCGTCGGCGATTCCATTGCCGTGAACGGGGCCTGCCTGACAGCGGTACATCTTGAGAAACACGCATTTTCCGTGGACATGGCCCCGGAAACCGTGGCCCGAACCACGTTCAAAACCGCGGCCCCCGGCATGCAGGTCAATGTGGAACGGGCCATGCAGTTGTCGTCCCGTGTGGACGGTCATCTGGTGTCCGGGCATATCGATGGGACCGGGGTGATCACCCGCATTGAAAACAAAAGTAATGCCATCCTTTTGACCATTGCCGTGGGTGCGCATCTGGCAGGGCAGATGATTGAAAAAGGATCCGTGGCCGTGGACGGCATCAGCCTGACCATCAACCAGTGCACAGACACGGAGTTTTCCATCAGCATCATCCCCCATACGGCAAAACTCTCCACCATCGGATTCAAGCAGACCGGGGATTTTGTCAATATCGAAACCGACATGATAGGAAAGTATGTCAGAAAATTTTTAACCCACACCACAGCCATCGTTCCCGAAAAAGAACATACCGATATCAGCATGTCGCTGCTGGCCAAGAATGGATTTTTATAACTTAACATTGAAAACAGGACATATAAAATGCCGCATTTAACGATTGAACAGGCAATTGATGATATAAAGAATGGCAAAATGGTCATTCTTGTGGATGATGAAGACCGGGAAAACGAAGGGGACCTGACCATGGCTGCCGAGGCTGTCACGCCGGAAGCCATTAATTTCATGGCCAAATACGGAAGAGGGCTCATCTGCCTGTCTCTGGATTCAAATATTGCGGACCGGCTGAATCTTCCCATGATGGTGGAGAACAACACCTCCCAGTTCGAGACGGGATTCACGGTGTCTATTGAAGCCAAAAAAGGGGTCACCACCGGGATTTCCGCTGCGGACAGGGCTACCACTATTCTGACGGCCGTGGCCGATGATACTACTCCCGATGATATTGCCCGGCCCGGGCATATTTTTCCGTTACGGGCCAGGGACGGCGGGGTGATGGTCCGGGTGGGCCAGACCGAGGGATCCGTGGATCTGGCCCGGCTGGCCGGGCTCAAACCGGCCGGTGTGATCTGTGAGATTATGGATGAAGACGGCACCATGGCACGGATGCCGTCTCTGGAACAGTTTGCCAAAGAGCACGGCATCGGGATCTGCACGGTGGCGGACCTGGTAAAATACCGCCTCAAAACTGAAAATTTTGTTAAACGGGCGGCCCAGACCGTGATTCCCACCCGGGTGGGCGGAGAATTCAAAATTATCGCCTATGAAAATGATCTGGACAACCTGACCCACATTGCCCTGGTCAAAGGCGAAATCGATCCGGAAAAAGCCATTCTGGTGCGGGTGCATTCCGAATGCATGACCGGGGATATTTTTTCCTCGCTCCGGTGCGACTGCCAGGACCAGCTGCATCGGGCCATGGCCATGATGGAGGAGGAAGGCAGCGGGGTGCTGCTGTATCTGCGTCAGGAAGGCCGGGGAATCGGGCTGGTCAACAAGCTGAAAGCCTATGAATATCAACGCCAGGGCATGGACACCGTGGAAGCCAATGAAAAACTGGGGTTTGCGGCGGATATGCGCGATTATGGGGTCGGGGCCCAGATGCTGGTGGAGCTGGGCGTGAAAAAAATGCGTCTTTTGACCAATAATCCCAAAAAAATGGTGGGGCTGGAAGGGTACGGCCTGTCCGTGGTGGAACAGGTTCCCATTGAAGTGCCGCCCAACTGCTACAACCAGGGATATCTCAAATGCAAACAGGCCAAAATGGGGCATCTGCTGCATATGGATAAATATTGCTGAAACATTTTGACAATTAAATAGGGATAAACAACCATGCCACAGATTATCGATGCACAACTTTCGGCCCGGGGCAAGACGTTCGGGATTATTGTGTCCCGGTTCAACGATTTTATCACAGGCAAACTGGTGGAGGGTGCCCTGGATGCATTGATCCGCAGCGGCGCCCAGGATCAGGATATTGTCATCGTCAAGGTGCCCGGGGCGTTTGAGATTCCCCTGGCAGCCCAGAAGATGGCAGCCACTAAAAAATATGATGCCATTATCTGCCTGGGCGCTGTGATCCGGGGAGCCACATCCCATTATGACTATGTGTGTGCGGAAGTCTCCAAAGGCATTGCCAGCGTCAGCCTGGAAACCGGTGTGCCGGTCATGTTCGGAATCCTGACCACGGAAACCATTGAACAGGCCATTGAGCGGGCCGGCACCAAGTCCGGAAACAAAGGCTTTGATACGGCCATGGGGGCCATTGAAATGGCCAATCTGGGAGAGATCCTCGGAAAGGATCAATAATCCATGGGAGATCGCAGGCAGTCCAGAGAGTTGGCGCTTCAGGCCCTGTTTTTTCTGGATATGAATTCATCCAACGATGTTGCTGCGGATGTGGAAGCGTTCTGCCTGGAAAATGAGACGGATTTGACCCCAACGATCCGGCCGTTTTTCATGGATCTGGTCCAGGGCGTGATCACAGCCATGGATAAAATCGATCCCATGCTGGAAACCTGTTCCAAACACTGGAAAGTATCCAGAATGCCGGTGGTGGATCGCAACATCATGCGTATCGCCGCGTTTGAGCTGCTGGAAAGACAGGATATCCCCCCGTCCGTCACCATCAACGAAGCCGTGGATATCGCGAAAAAATACAGTACCCGGGAATCAGGATCCTTTGTAAACGGGATTCTGGACCGGATACGCTTGTCCATCGGCCGATGATGCGCATCAAATCATATCATGGGGGCACAGTATGGGGATACCGGAGTAAGACAATAACGACACAAGGAGGGTGTTTTGATTATTAAAAAACTTGAAGTAGGACCGATCATGGCCAATTGTTTTATTCTGGGGTGCGAAGATACCCGGGAAGCCGTGGTGATTGACCCCGGAGATGACGCGGACCGGATACTCATGATACTGGCCAAAGAAAAGCTGACTGTCAAGTATCTGATCAATACCCACGGCCATTTTGATCATGTGGGGGCCAACCGGCGCATGAAAGAGGTCACGGGTGCCAAACTGGCCATTCATCCGGATGATGTACCCATGTTGTCCGAGTTGTCTCGGTCCGCGGCCTCGTTTGGTTTGTCTGCGGAAAATTCACCGGAACCGGACCTGCTGCTTCATGACAAAGACATGGTGCGCTTCGGCAATATCACGTTGACCGTCATTCATACGCCGGGACATTCCAGGGGCGGTATTGCCCTGTACACGCCCGGGCACCTGTTTGCCGGCGATACCCTGTTTGCCGGATCCATCGGCCGGACCGATCTGCCAGGGGGCGACTATGACACCCTGATTGCCAGTATCAAACAAAAACTGCTGGTCCTTCCCGATGATACCGTGGTGTATACGGGGCACGGCCCGGAAACCACCATTGCCGATGAAAAACGCATGAATCCTTTTTTGCGATGAATTCATGGGTGACACAACTGCCTGAAAGGGTGACGGTCCGCCAGGAATCCATTGACCTGGCGGAACCTTTTGAGCAGTTTGCCGCCCGGTTCAGCCATCGGCCCGGGACCGTGGTTTTGTTGTCCGGAACCGACCTGGACTGTTCCCGGTATCATTTTCTGGGCATCGATCCCTGGATTCAAATCAAAATGATCCATGGACACCTGGAAATCCATTGTGGGGGTGTTTGCCGGGTGATTGAAGACGATCCGTTTGTCTGCCTGAAATTATTGCTGGAACGGTATCATTTTACCCGGAGCGCTTCGGATACATTGCCTTTTTCAGCCGGACTCATGGGGTATCTGTCCTATGATCTCAAGGATGTGATCGAAGATTTACCCCGCACCTGCGTGGATACGGGTCTGCCGGATATGTATCTGGTTGCGCCGTCCATCATCCTTGTTCAGGACCGGAAATTCGGAAAAACCACCTTGTCCGTGTGCGTGCCTGGGCAAAAAGATGCACAAGACAGTGCCGCCTCCCGGATGTCCATCCAGGGGATCAAACAGTACCTGCTGGCCCAGCCCAAACCTGAAGCACACGCCAGAATATTTAACATGGATGCCGGAGGCTGGGTGTCCGGGATTGAAAAAAAACAGTACCTGAAAGCCGTAGCAAAAATCATTCAATATCTGCAAGCCGGAGATATTTACCAGGCCAACCTGGCCCAGCGTTTTGAAACAAAGTTTTCAGGCGATCCTTATGCCTTGTTTCTCTCCTTGTTTCAGCGCAATCCCGCCCCGTTTTTTTCTTTTGTTCAGGCCGGAGATCATCAGATCGTTTCCACCTCACCGGAACGGTTTCTGCTCCAGCAGGGCCATTTTGTGGAAACCCGTCCCATCAAAGGCACCATTGCCCGGGGGGCCACTTTGGCCCAGGACAAAGAAAACAGTGCGGCTCTGTCTGCCAGCATCAAGGATGATGCGGAACTCACCATGATCGTGGATCTCATGCGCAATGACCTGTCCCGGGTCACGGTGGCGGATTCAGTTACAGTGAAGGAACACAAACGTCTGGAGCCTTATGACAATGTGTTTCACCTGGTGTCCGTGGTCCAGGGGGAACTTGCACCCGGCCACACGGGTGTGGATCTGTTGAAAGCGGCGTTTCCAGGTGGTTCCATTACCGGATGTCCCAAGATCAGGGCCATGGAGATCATTGATGAACTGGAGCCGGTAAAACGCCATGTCTATACCGGGTCCATCGGATATATCAGTTTTCACGACACCATGGACCTGTCCATTGCCATCCGGACCGCCACCATCCATGAGCATCGACTGTTTTTTTCCGTGGGCGGCGGCATTGTCTATGATTCAGATCCGGAAAAAGAGTTCCAGGAAACCCTGGACAAAGGGAAAACAATCATGAACACCTTGACCCGGAAAGATCACCCCCGGCAATCATCCGGTCCAAAAGCCTGGGTCACCGGCAAACTGGTGGATCAGGATCAGGTGATGGTGCCGGCATCGATTCCGGGATTTCAATATGGTGCCGGGGTGTTTGAAACCATCCGAGTGACCCAT
Source organism: Desulfotignum sp. (assembly GCA_021737695.1). GTDB lineage: Bacteria > Desulfobacterota > Desulfobacteria > Desulfobacterales > Desulfobacteraceae > Desulfotignum. The sequence continues at coordinate 19,561 of JAIPDL010000026.1, forward strand.
GGCCGTCCGGTGCGGCTTGCTGCGCATATTCTTCGCATGAATCATTCCTGGGAAACGCTGTTTAAAACCCCCCCCCCGGATATCACCTGGGAGAAAGTGGCGGCATATCTGATCCGGGAAAACCATCTGGACGGCCGGGATGCCGCCTTAAAGATCATTCTGGCGTTTCCCGGATTTTCAGCGGCGTTTGTCCGGCCATACCGGCATCGACTAGCGGTTCTGGGTAAAACCGGTCTGGATCTGGTTACCTATCCCTGTCCCAGGCATACGTTTCTGGCCGGTCATAAAACCCTGAACTACCTGTTTTATGACCAGGCCAGGCAATATGCCGGGGAAAACGGCGGAGATGAGGCCTTGATCCTGAATTCCGATCAGACGGTCTCTGAAACCAATACCTGTAATATCATGATCCTCCAAGGCCGCCGCATCCTTGTCCCGGCCTCTGATCATGTGCTGCCCGGCATCACTTCGGGGGCGGCAATCCGGGCACTGGAACAGCAGGGGTATGTGGTTGAACACAAACCGTTTTTTGTCCGAGACCTGGCATCCTGTGCCAATGTGGTGCTGACAAATGCCCTGATGGGAGCCGTGCCGGTGAATCATGTCAACGGGGTGCCCGTTGTTCAGGACCCCGGGGTGTGTGAAAAAATCAACCATGCCCTTGCACAGGCGGTGTGACGGGGTGAAGAATCAATAAACAAAAGCGAGTATTAAGATGAATTTATCTAAGATCAAAGCCGTGGTGTTTGATTGTGACGGGGTGATGTTTGATACGGCCATGGCCAATCGGAAATTTTATGATCAGATTTTGGATCATTTCAATAAACCGCCTCTGACCGACACCCAGTTTATTCAGGTCCACATGATGACGGTGGCCGATGCCGTATCGTATCTGTTTGCGGAGATGACGGATTTAAACCCTGTGTTTCAGTGTGTCAAACAGATCGGTGCACATAATTTTATTCCATATATGGAAATAGCGCACGGACTGGTCGATTTGCTGACGGGCCTGAAATTCCACGGATATATCCGGGCGGTTGCCACCAACCGGACCGATACCATGGAACAGGTGCTCATTCATTATGGGTTGACAGATCAATTTGATATGGTGGTGACGGCCGCAGACGTGAAAAATCCCAAACCCCATCCGGAGCCGCTTGAAAAAATCATGGACCGGTTTTTACTGAGCCCGGATCAGATATTGTTCGTCGGCGATTCCATGTATGATCAACAGGCGGCCAGAGCTGCGGGCACAGTATTTGCCGCATTCAGGCAGCCTCAGCTGGAAGCAGACCTGTATGCCAGGGCCATGGCGGACATTGCTTCAGCGTTGGGGGTTGCAGATAAATAAATAAAATTCTTGACAAATTTGTCAATCATCATTAAATCTTACAAGATTTTTAATAAAAATTTTAAATAAATGTTGGTATAACATTTATTTGTTTGGGTTAATATATAATTTTTTAAGGAGAATGCGTTATATGTCTAAATTAGTAGCTCCCCACGGTGGAAAAGGTCTGGTATGCTGCAAGCTCGAAGGTGCGGAAAAAGAAGCGGAACTCAAAAAAGCCCAGGGCCTGAAAAAAGTTGAAATTTCTTCCCAGGTCAAAGGTGACCTGATCATGATGGGTATCGGCGGGTTCAGCCCGTTGGACGGCTTCATGACCAAAGCGGACTGGAAAGGTGTATGTGAAAACTATCTGCTGGCGGACGGTACCTTTTGGCCCGTGCCCGTGATGCTGGATGTTGCCAAGGAAGATGCCGCTGAAATCAAGGATGGGGATGAAATCGCCCTGGAAAGAAACGGCGAGATCTATGCCACCATGAAGGTGGAAGAAAAATTTGAAATGGGTGAAGACGAGAAAAAATGGGAATGTGAAAAAGTCTATAAAGGACATGGTGAAGAATCTGCAGACGATGTGTTCTGGAAAATCGCCATGGAAGACCATCCGGGCGTGCAAATGGTTATGGCCAGAAAAGAGTTCTGCCTGGCCGGCCCGGTGAAAGTACTGTCTGAAGGGGAATTCCCTGAAAAATTCAAAGGCGTTTACCTCACGCCGGCGGAAACCCGTGCCATTTTTGATGAAAGAGGCTGGGCCAACGTGGCATCCATGCAGTTGAGAAACCCCATGCACCGGTCCCATGAGCATCTGTGCAAAATCGCTCTGGATGTGTGCGACGGTGTGTTGATCCATTCTCTCATCGGCAACCTCAAACCCGGTGACATCCCGGCCGAAGTCCGGATCAAATGCATTGATACCCTGATCAAAGGGTATTTTGTGCCCGAGCATGTGGTCAATGCCGGATATCCCCTGGACATGAGATATGCCGGTCCCAGAGAGGCCCTGCTTCATGCCACCTTCCGCCAGAACTACGGCGTCAACAAAATGATCATCGGCCGAGACCATGCCGGCGTGGGTGACTTTTACACCCTGTTCGAGGCCCAGGAAATCTTTGACCAGATTCCCCAGCCCGAAGAAGACGGCAAACGCCTGCTGTGCGAACCGCTGAAGATTGACTGGACTTTCTACTGCTACAAATGTGACGGCATGGCTTCCATGAAGACCTGCCCGCATACCAAGGACGACCGCGTGATCCTGTCCGGTACCAAACTGCGCCATGCCCTGTCCAATAATGAGGAAGTGGTGGACCATTTCGGCCGTGATGAAGTTCTGGTGATATTGAGAGAATATTATGCCGGGCTGAAAGATAAAGTGGAGGTCAAACTCCAGAGTCATGCCGAAGGCAGCAAAATGTAATTTAATTCAGATTCGTTTCTGAATGATGTAAAAAAAGGTTCTGTGCGGGGGATTTCTTGCACAGAACCTTTTTGTTTTTCAAGGTGTTGAGGCGTTTGGAGACCACTTCTAAGCCCGGACTAATCCAGGTTGTATTCTGAACAGGTATTGGCGGTCTGTCCTGTTTTTCCGGAAGGATTAATAAATGCCTGGTTGAATATTTCCAGCAGCTTAACGGTCTGCTTGGCCATCATGACACAGTTGCCGGAGATGGCATAAAACAGAATGCTCAACCTTGTTTTGGAGGAATCGTTTTTGATCCGTTCAATCTGATTGGCATTGAATTCATCCACCAGTTCCCGCAGATAATGAAATTGCGCCACGATCTCCCGGCACTCCACGATCTGTTTTTTTGCCAGTGCGGTTTCAACCGTTAAAAAAATGTGCAGGATCACTTTTTTGATTTTCATGAGCTCTTCCACCTGCACCGGCAGCAACCCGGTGTGGCGATTGGACACATGCATGGTGCACCGGATCACGGTATCCCGGTATCCATCGGACAATTTCTGAAGCCTTCGGATGATTTGGTAGTAGTTGTAAGACACCTGATTGTCTGTTTTCTGAAGCAGTCGCAACACCTTGAAAATGTTGGCCACAATCACATTGGTGCTCAACTGGACCTGTTTGGTCCGTTTCCGCTCCTGGCGCAGGGTGCCGACATCTTCGGTGAACAGGGCATCAAAGGTCCGGTCAAAGGATTCTCTGATGCCTTTGAGCTGCAATGCCAGATGATCGAACGTGTCAGATACGGCTGCCTGAAAATCATCCACTTTTTCAAACTGGAAAATGTTCATCTCTTGCTTGTCTTTGGATTGGTCATCGTGTTTTTTCTTGTTTTTCCAGATCATGAATCCGGCAAACAACATCAGGCCGGCAATTCCCCAGGCATTGAAAAAATAGATGATGTTGGCAAACACAAAGGCCACCATAAATGCGATAAATGCCGTCATAAACCAGCCGCCCACCACCGCCAGGACACCGGTGATGCGGAAGACCGCACTTTCCCGTCCCCAGGCCTGATCTGAAAAAGACGATCCCATGGCCACCATGAATGTCACATAGGTGGTGGATAACGGCAGTTTCAAAGACGTGGCAAATGAGACCACCGTGCTGGCCACCATGAGATTCACTGAGGCCCGGATCAGATCAAAGGAGGGTTTTTCTCCGGCAGACCCCCCGTGATGCACCGGTGTGGGCGTGATCCGGGCCGCCACGGCCCGGCGCAGGGGGTCGGGAATGGTCGTGCGCAGGGAACTGAAAATATGGTAGAACAACGCCACGATTTTCCGGGACAGCCAGATGGATTCAAACCGTTCCGGTCCTTCATCCTGTTTTCCCAGGCTGATTTCCGTTTCCGTCACGGTCCGGGCTTTTTTGGATACCCACAGGGTGACCACCATGATACTGCCGGCTAAAAGCAGCAACCCGGTCTGGGTCTGGACCGCTTTGCTCAGGGCTTCCATGGTGATGTTCAAGGGATCAGCGGATGCCAGGGCCGTGGTAAACGCTTTCAGGCCGGCCAGAGGCACGCCGATGAAGTTCACCAGGTCATTGGCGGCAAACGCCATGGCCAGGGCAAAGGTGCCCACCAGAACGACGGGCTTGAGAATGTTGACCTTGAAAATAGATAACAGTATCTGAAGGACAATCACGGAAACGGCAAATATGCCGCCCAGAATCGTCAAAGTGTGGTGATGAATCCATGTCTGGGTGGGTTCCGTCATAAAAGTGGCCCCTTTGGCCCCTTTTATGAGGATAAAAAAGGTGATGGCGGTCATGGCCACACCTCCCCAAACCGCACCATAGCGTTTCAGCCGTTTCTGATAATCGAATGTGAAGATGAGCCGGGAGATGAACTGAACAATGGCGCCGGAAAAAAAGGATATGACAATGGATAGGAGAATGCCGCCCACAATGGCCATGGCTTTGGCCGTGTTGATATAATCCCACAGCGCCATGGTACTGCCGGTGGTGTACATCAGTTTGATGGCTGAGATGGCCACGGCCGCACCCAGCAGTTCAAACACAATGGAAACCGTGGTGGATGTGGGTAATCCATAGGTGTTGAACAGATCCAGCAGTAAAATATCGGTGATCATGACGGCCAAAAAGATCGCCAGAAGTTCGGGCATGGTAAAAAACTGGGGATGAAAGATGCCTTTTCTGGCCACTTCCATCATACCGCCTGAAAACGTCACCCCCGCCAGAATCCCCAGGCTGGCCACAGACATGATGATTACAAAAGGCGCGGCTTTGGATCCAATGGAAGAGTTCAGGAAATTGACGGCATCATTGCTCACTCCGATCATGAGATCAAAAAATGCGAACAACAGTAAAATGCCGATAATGACATAACAAAGTTCTAAGCTCATGGGATTTGTCCTGATTCTGGTTTTTGAATTTCGGATTTATATTTTATAATCGTGTCATACACCTGTTTTTTGGACACGTGAAACAAAGCAGCAATCTCTTTGGCCAGATCTGCCGTGGATTTCCGGGAAACAGCCACCCGGTCTTGGATCAAAGATTCCAACTCCCCGGGCGAGAGCGTTTCCGGCGCTTTTGCCCCGGTCACAAATAATGTGCATTCGCCTTTGGGCGGTAGGTCCGGATCCAGGCGGTCAATGATACTGGAAAGCGGCCCCCGGATAAAGGTTTCATGCAGTTTGGTAATCTCTCTGGCCAGACAGGCCTGGCGGTCCCCCAGGATGGCCATGAGCCGTTCAACAAGGGGTCGGATGCGCCTTGGGGATTCATAAAAGACCAGCGTGGCCGGCTGATCCGCCAAAGCCTGGATGGCCTGTTTCTGGTGGGAGACTTTTCTGGGCAGAAATCCGGCAAACAGAAACCGGTCCGTGGGCAGGCCTGCCACGCTGAGCCCGGCTGCGACTGCACTGCATCCTGGAATGGGTACCACGGGAATATCATGGGGTAACACCGCAGATACCAGACGGTATCCGGGATCAGAGATACAGGGTGTGCCGGCATCCGTGATCAAAGCGATATTTTTTTTTTGCTGTAACAGCAAAATGAGTTTCTCCGCAACCCGGGCTTCATTGTGTTCATGGCAGGAGATCATTGATGTGGTAATGTTGTAATGGGATAACAGTTTTCTGGAATGCCGGGTGTCTTCGGCAGCGATTAATGCGGCTTCTTTTAAAATTCGGACTGCCCGAAATGTCATATCCTCCAGATTTCCCAAAGGCGTGGCCACCACAAACAAGGTGCCGCTGGTATCCGGCGTGTTATCCAATATGGAATGCATGGGGGATGTGGTTGATCCGGGTTTGGGCAGGTTCAAAAAAAACTTCCATCACATCGAATCGAATGTGGTGCCGGGCGGCCGAAGGCTGGGTTTTCAGGAAGTGTTGGGCTGCCTGAATGATTTTGTGCTGCTTGGCAGCATGCACCGCTTCTCTGGGCAGTCCTTTTTTTAAACTGGTACGGGCTTTTACTTCCACAAACACTAAACAGTCCTGGGTGGCGGCAATGATATCGACTTCAGCAAACCGGGTGGTATAATTGGTTTCCACAATGGTGTATCCGGATTCGATCAAATGTCTGACCGCCTCTTGTTCTCCGGATCGGCCCAGTTGCTTTCGATATTGGGTCATGCCTGCAAGACTCCTTTAAAGGTTTTCCGGTGAACCGGGCAGGGACCGTGGATTTGAAGGGCCTGTTTGTGTGCGGCAGTGGGATATCCCTTGTGCCGGATAAAAAGGTACCTGGGAAAAGCCTGGTGAAGGGTTGCCATGATCCGGTCCCGGGTCACTTTGGCAATGATGGATGCCGCCGCAATGGAGATGCTTTTACTGTCTCCCTTGACCACGGCCTGCTGGGAAATATCCATGGCCAGAGGAAATTTGCCGTCCACCAGCAGATAATCCGGGGGGGTGTCCAGATTGGCAACCGCCCGCTTCATGGAAACCAGTGCTGCCGCCAGGATATTGGTGGCATCGATCTCTTTGTGGTCGCACAATCCCACGCCTACAGCCACGGCATGGGACATGATTATCGGGAAAAACCGGCACCGCTTTTTTTCCGACAGTTTTTTCGAATCTGTAATGCCCGGGCAGGAAAAGTCTGCAGGAAGGATGACTGCCGCGGACACGACAGGGCCGGCAAGGGGTCCCCTGCCGGCCTCGTCAATACCTGCAATCCGTTGAAATCCTTTTTGCCGGATCGCTTGTTCGATCTGCCACATGACACCGGCATTATGCAAAGCGTTTTTCTTTGATCCTGGCTGCTTTTCCCCGCAGATTGCGCAGGTAATACAGTTTGGAACGACGGACTCGCCCTTTGGTCACCACTTCGATTTGATCGATGATCGGGGAATGCAGCGGAAAAATACGCTCGACGCCGATGCCGTTGGAAATTTTTCTCACGGTGAACCGGGCACCGGCCATTCCGTTGGTCTTTTTGATCACCACACCCTGGAACATCTGGATCCGTTCTTTGTCCCCTTCCCTGATTTTCACATGCACCTTGATGGTATCTCCTGAATCGAATTTCGGAATATCCAGGCGCATCTGTTCTTTTTCCAGTTTTTCTATTACGTTGCTCATGTTTCCTCCTGGTTGCTGTCTGATATCTTAAAATCAGCCGTACATCAGTCTGTCTAAGTAAATGGATGCTGCTGATCGGACCGACAGGTGGTTATAATCCCCCGGACCTGTGATGGGGTCCAGCTGGATGTCGCATTGGTTTATCAGTTCATCCGCCAATCCCCATGCAGTCCCGAAAATCAGCAAACACGGGGTGTCTGACCGCTGTTCCTGTTTCAAGGCATGGGGTGAAATCGTTTTCCGGTTCATCCGGGCGCTGGTGGCTATGGTGACCACGGGCCGGTTGTGTTCCGCCTGAATCTGCCGGACGGCCCCTTCAAATGTGTCTGTCACCCGGATCAGTTCCAGGGCTTGTTTCCGGGAAGGGTTCAACCGGGATCCTGCCCCGTGGGTCCAGTGCCGGATCACTTCATGGGCCAGGTCTGCCTGGTCCGGAAAAGGGGTGATTACATACACCCCTTTGACTCCGAAGGTCATGGAGGCCCTGGCAATATCATGTAAATCTATGGTGGTCAAGGCGGCGCCAATGGTTTGGTTTTTTTTGTTCACCACGGGATAATGGACCAGGGCAATATACAGGTTGTCCATACAACAAGTTTCCATGACAGGTTAATGGGGGTAAAGCAGTGCTTCCAGGTCTTTGTGCCATTGCATAAGCAACGCCTTTTCCTCCGGATCCGGCGGGTGAGCTGCCAGAAGATCCGGCCGCCGGACAAAGGTCCGGGCCAAAGATGACCGGGTCCGCCATTTTTCGATCCGTCCATGGTCCCCGGACAGGAGTATCTCCGGCACCGGATCTCCCATGAATGTTTCCGGCCGGGTATACTGGGCATGTTCCAGCCGGTGATCCATGAAAGAATCCGATATAAAGGACCCTTCTTTTCCCAGGACGCCGGGGATCAGCCGGGAGACGGCATCCATGACCACCATGCTGGCCAGTTCTCCGCCGGTCATGACATAATCTCCCACTGAAATCTCTTTGTCCACAAACCGGGTGATGATCCGTTCATCAATGCCCTCGTATCGGCCGCATACAAAAATCATCGCTGTACCGCTGTCTGCCATTTCCAGCGCTGCCTGCTGGTAAAACGGTTCCCCCTGGGGTGTCATAAGCACCACCTGGGCATCAGGGGCTTGATTTTTTGCCCGAGCAATGGCATCTGCCAGGGGTTCGGGTTTCATGATCATGCCGCATCCGCCGCCATAAGGTCGGTCATCCACGGTGTGGTGCCGGTCAGTGGCAAAATCCCGGATCTGGATGGTCCGCCCGGAGATCAGACCCTGACGGATGGCCCGGCCGATCATGCCGTGATCAAAAAACGCCTGCACCAGCTCCGGAAACAAAGTTAACACCGTAAAGTCCATCACAGGCCTGCATCATATCCTTCCGGCAGCCGGGTAACCACCCGGGCGTTTTCAATATCCACTGACATGACAAACTGCCGGTGCATGGGAATCAGCAGTTCTCTGCCCTTGGTTTTCACCACCAGTATATCATGGGCCCCGGTGGAAAAAATAGTGTCAATGGTCCCTAAATCACCGGATACTTCATCGGTCACGGTCAGACCGTACAGATCCTCCCAGTACCAGGCATTTTCTTCCGGTTCCGGGAGCCGGCTGCGCGGAACCAGAATCTGTTTTTCGATCAACGCATCTGCCATGTTCCGGTCTTTAATTCCGGCCAGCCGCATGAGCAGTCCCTTTTTATACGGAACGCATTGATCAATCACAAACGGTTGCGCATCCGCCCGGGTCCCTGATGACACAAACACCCGGCTTCCCGGGGCAAAAAGATCCGGTGCCTGGGCAAAGGACCGAACCTTAATATTGCCTTCCAGCCCATGGGCGCCGGTGATTTCGCCCATGACCAGCAGCGGAAGGGAACCGGTGTCTGAAGAGGAAGTCCCAGTCACGGATCCGCCGTTATTCAATGATTTCCAGAACGGTTCTTTTTTTCATTTTGGTGGATGCCGCACTTAAAATGGTTCGCATGGCCCGGGCCGATCTGCCCTGTTTGCCGATCACCTTTCCCAGATCCTCTTTGGCGACTTTAAGTTCCAGAACCGATGTCTGATCTCCGACAACCTCCGAAATATGGACCTGGTCGGGACTATCCACCAGTGCTTTGGCAATGTATTCAATCAGCTCTTTCATGTGTCCATCTCCTTGCTGCGTCAAAGGGGTATGCATCCGGATGTGTCAATAAAGAACAGGTTCAGGCCGTTGCAGCCGGTTCGGGCGCGGCCGCCTGTTTTTTCAAAAGGCTCGTCACCGTGGTGGACGGTTTGGCACCCTTGTCCAGCCAGTACTGGATCCGGTCCTGCTTGAGCACGATGCCGGCCGGTTCGGTCATGGGGTTGTAAGTTCCCAGAGTTTCCAGAAACCGGCCGTCTCTGGGGGCTTCAATGTCTGCGGCCACGATTCTGTAAAACGGTTTTTTCTTGGTGCCCTTGCGGGTCAATCTGATTCTAACGGACATAGGTTGTTTTCTCCTTAAAACGGCAGCATGTTTTTCAATGACCGCATGCCGCCTTTATTGAATTTCTTGATCATTTTCATGGACTGGGTGTAGCTTTTCAACAGCTTGTTGACATCCTGGACCGTGGTCCCGGAGCCAAAGGCAATGCGCTTTTTCCGGGAGGCCTTGATAATGGCATATTTCTCTCTTTCTTCCAGAGTCATGGAATTGATGATGGCTTCGATTTTCACAAATTCCTTTTCATCGATATTCAACCCTTTCAGCTGTTTTTTGTTCATTCCCGGCAACATGCCTAAAATATCTTTGACCGATCCCATTTTCCGGACGGTTTTCATCTGGTCTCTGAAATCTTCCAGGGTAAAGGCGTTCTGCCGCAGTTTTTTTTCAAGGGTTTTGGCTTCCTTTTCATCCACGGCCTCCTGGGCCCGCTCGATAAAAGAAAGGGTGTCTCCCATCCCTAAAATTTTAGAGGCCATCCGGTCCGGGTGAAACGGTTCCAGACCGGTAAATTTTTCTCCCACACCGATAAATTTCAGCGGTTTGCCGGTCACTGCCTTGATGGACAACGCAGCCCCACCCCGGGCATCTCCATCCATTTTGGTCAGAACCACCCCGGTGAGGTCCAGGCGCTGATCAAAGGAGCCGGCAATATTCACGGCATCCTGACCGGTCATGGCATCGGCCACCAGAAGTATTTCCGAAGGATTCACCCCTTTTTTCAAGGTTTCCAGTTCCGCCATCAAGGTGTCATCCATGTGCAGACGTCCGGCCGTGTCATACACCAGGGTGTCACATCCCTGTTCCCGGGCCGCTATCTGGGCGTCCTGGCAGATCTTGAGGGGTTTCATGTCCGGGGTGCTGTCAAACACAGGCAGATCCAGCTGGGTCCCGATTTTTTTCAGCTGGTCAATGGCTGCCGGCCGGTACACATCCACGGGCACCAGAAGCGGGGTTTTTCCCTGCTTGCGCAGATAAAGACCCAGCTTGCCGGCAGTTGTGGTTTTACCCGACCCCTGAAGTCCCACCAGCATAATGGACCCGGAAGACCCCGTGCCCAGATTCAAGGCCTGGTGTGTTGATCCCATCATCCGGGTGAATTCATCATTCACGATTTTGATGACCTGCTGGCCCGGTGTCAGACTGTCCATGACCTCCAAGCCAAGTGCCCGGGTCTTTATATCTGAAATGACATTTTTTGCAACCTTATAATTGACATCCGCTTCAAGAAGTGCCATTCTCACCTGTTTGAGACCTTCTTCAATATTCTTCTCATTCAGGGTGCCATGGCCTTTCAGCTTCTTAAAGACCGAATCAATCCTGTCGCTCAAATTTTCAAACATAAAAAGACCTTCATCCCAATATCAAATCAAATCATTGAATTTAGTCCATAAACCGTGATATGTCAAGGAAATAATCCAGGTGAATCCACAGGAATAAGAATGGAAAATTTATTGAACTATACCCGGGAAGATCTTTCCCGATGGCTTGAGGAAAAAGGGGTCCGTCCGTTTCGATCCGGTCAGATTTTCAAATGGCTGTACCTGAAACTGGTGGATGATTTTGACCAGATGACCGATCTGGGCAAAGATCTGAGAGCCCTGCTGGCCGATCATTTTTATTTTGACTGCCTGACTCTGGCGGACACCCAGGTGTCTGCGGACACCACGGAAAAATATCTGTTTCAGCTGACGGACAAGGCCCATATCGAGTCCGTGCTCATACCGGAAAAAGATCATTTTACCCTGTGTGTGTCCTCCCAGGTGGGGTGTGCCATGAACTGCCGGTTCTGCCTGACGGCCAAAGGGGGATGGAAAAGAAACCTGACTGCCGGGGAGATCATTGCTCAGGTCCGGACCGTGCGGATGTTTCTTGCACACAAAAACGTGGATCCCCAGAAACTGTCCAATGTGGTGTTCATGGGCATGGGTGAACCCCTGGCCAATTATGATCAGGTGATCCAGGCCATTGCCGTGATCACGGATACGGATTTCGGATTGAAATTTTCTCCGAGACGGGTCACGGTGTCCACCTGCGGCCTGGTGCCTGGAATTCTGGCGCTGGGAAAGGCGTGCGCCGTGAATCTGGCCGTTTCCCTCAATGCCACGGATGATGAGACCCGGTCCTGGCTGATGCCGGTCAACAACACCTATCCCATGACACGGCTTTTGACCGCGTGTCAACAGTTCACCATGAAGCCCAGAAACAAGATCACCTTTGAATATATCCTGATCAAAAACGTGAACGATTCGCCGGCCCATGCCGGTCACCTGGTCCGGCTTTTGTCCCCGGTGCGGGCCAAGGTCAATCTCATTGCATTCAACCCGCATCCGGGAACCCGTTTGAAAGCACCGGAGCCGGAAACCGTTAAAAGATTTTTGCAGATATTGCTGGATAAAAATATGACCGCCATTGTAAGAAAAAGCAAAGGAGCGGATATTCTGGCCGCATGTGGCCAGCTCCAGGCCCAGCAAAAGAATAAAGGGATTGAAATCGATTAAAAAGGCCTTATTTTACTCAGTTGGGTTGACATTTATGTTAAATCCCTTAAAAAAATTATCTCAAACCCGTAAATATGAATGGAAAAAATCATGACTGATATCAGTTTGGAAAACAAAAGAATTCTGATTGTGGATGATGAACCCGATGTGCTGGATTCTCTGGAAGAACTGCTGGATATGGCTACTGTGATCCGGGCCCAGTCGTTTGAACAAGCCGATCAGCTGTTGAAAGAGCAGACATTTGATATTGCCATACTCGATATCATGGGCGTAGACGGATACCAGCTGCTGGAAACGGCCAATAAAAAAGAGATTGTCACCGTGATGCTCACGGCCCATGCCTTAAGTCCGGATAATATTAAAAAATCCTACCTGGGCGGGGCCTGCTCCTATATTCCCAAAGAAGAGATGATAAATATTGAAACGTTTCTGCTGGATGTTCTGAAAGCCAGAAAAGAGGGAAAGAACCCCTGGACCAGCTGGTATAAACGTCTGGCCTCCTTTTGTGAAAGAAAGTTCGGCAAGGACTGGGATAAGGATGAAAAGGAATTCTGGGAAAAAATGATCTATTATTGATCCTTGTCAAAGGACCCGATCAATCGGGATCCCAGTTTTGATGGCTTTAAAGGCACCACAGTGATTCGGGTCTGTTCGGGACCGATGGTCACCCGGATCTGTGTGGGTTCATTTTCAGGCGCTTTGGTATAGGCCGCTGCCATGGCAGCGGCCTTTTCAATCTGGGCTTTTCCGAACTGCCCGGTGAGAAGGACCGTGGGACCCGGCAGCCATGCATGGTTGAGTTGAACATCCGCTGTGGGGTCATACCAGGTCATGATCTGTTCATTGTCTGTTTCTGATCGTCCGATCACCAGTTTGCAGGTATCGGTCAGGCGAAAATGGCGGCCGTATTTAAGCAGGTGAATGTGCCGGATCTCTTTGGTTTTCTGTACATCGAACAGATCTTTGAGCCGGGTGGAAAACCCGGGGTCCGTGAGCAGGCACCCGCCCGCCGGGGCCGGGTATTCAATAATCCCCAGTTGCCGGGCCAGGGCGATCTGATGTTTCCGGGACCGGCCGTTAATGCCCAGAAGTTGTGTTCGGTCCACCAGCCCCTGGATTTCCATGGGCGTTTCCGGCAGACACCGGGCACTTAAGGGCCGTAATATCAACCCTTTGAACCGGCTGTTTTTCTCCACATATTGCAGGGCGTTCTTGGTCTGGGATTTGGGCCGCTGGCCCACCACCTCTCCGCTGAACAGAAAGTCAAATGCCATTTCCTGCATGAGACGGCCGGCGGTTTCAAACATGAGTGCATGACAGTCCATGCACGGATTCATATTTTTTCCAAACCCCGCTTTGGGGGCTTCCATCATTTTCAGATACGGCCCGGTAATGTCTTTGGTGATCAAAGGGATGTCACAGATGGCGGACGCTTTTTGCGCTTTTTTTGATGAGAAAAACGGGGTTTCAAAACTGATCCAGGTCACATGGATGCCTTGATTTTTAAGTATGACGCCGGACAGCATGCTGTCCAGACCACCGGAACACAGCCCCAACGCCCGGACAGGGGTTGTGGTTTTTCTGTCACTCATATATACATATCTTTCATGAAACACGTGGATATTCAATTTTTGCTGAGCACATTAAAAAACCGGTACCCGGATGTCAAGACGCAACTGGTGCATCAGACCCCGTTTCAGCTGCTGACCGCCACAATTTTGTCGGCCCAGTGCACGGACCGCCAGGTCAATCAGGTGACCCGGCATCTGTTTGCGCGGTTTCCCGATTCCGCCGGTCTGGCCCCAGCCGATTTGTCTGACATCAAAAAAATTATCTATTCCACGGGATTTTACAACAACAAGGCCAAAAATATCAAGGCGTGCGCCCAGGCCCTGCTTGACCGCCATGACGGCCAGGTGCCCGATGACCTGGATCTTTTAGTGAAACTGCCCGGTGTGGGGCGAAAGACCGCCAATGTGGTACGATCGGCTGCGTTCGGCCATCCGGCCATTGTGGTGGATACCCATGTGCTGCGCATAGTGAACCGTTTGGGGTTGACCCGGTCCCGGGATCCGGTCAAAGTGGAATTTGATCTCATGAAAATTATTCCGGAATCAGCCTGGAGTGATCTGTCTTTGCAGCTCATCTATTTTGGCCGAGACATCTGTGATGCCAGAAAACCCAAGTGTGACCAGTGCCCTTTGTTTGATGTGTGCGTGTTTCCCGGCAAAAAAAATACAGACGCAAAATAGAACGCCTTTAACCGGGTGTAAAGGAAATGAGATATGGACAATATTTTTACCCCTGATTTCTGGATCCGGGAATGGGAAAAAATTAAATCCGATGACACCTATGCCGTGCATAAAGGGTTTGCCACGCCGGAATACTGGGACAGGGCCGCAGCCACTTACAACAAGGGAACGCAGGAAAAAGACAACCGGAAAACAGATAAAGCCCTGGCCCGGTTCCGGGAGGCCGGCCTGCTGTCTGAAGGCATGACCGTGCTGGACATCGGATGCGGTACCGGTGATTTGGCCCTGGGTCTGGCTGAAACCGGGGCTAAAGTCACGGCCCTGGATTTTTCGGCTGCCATGCTGGACCGGTTCGGCCAGTCCATACCGCCGCATTTGAAGGACCGGATCCACTTGCGCTGTGACGACTGGCATGGGATGGATATCCAGAAAAATAAGTGGGAAAAGCGGTTCGATCTGGTCACGGGATTCATGGCACCGGCGTTGTCAACCTCCCGGTCGTTTTTTAAAATGATGGCCTGCGGCAAAAAAGGATTTGCCATCCGGGGGTGGGCGGACAAGAAACCGGATCCCGTCATGGCGGCCTTGTGGGAAAAAATCATGGATCGCCCCCTGGACGACCGGCCCCAATCCATTCTTTATAAAATCAATCTGTTGATTGCCATGAAATATTTTCCCGATGTCTGGTTTGACAAAATGGAATGGCACCAGACCGCCACCTTAGGTCAGGAAATTCAGAACCAGACGGCATTTTTCCAGAAGGCCGGTTCCGTACCTGAGGCAAAATTGAGGCGGATCATTCAGTCCTATCTGGAAACCATCCAGACAGACGGCCGGATCAGCCGCATACAGCAAGGACTGACCGCCACGGTGATCTGGTCTGAAAATCGGTGGTGAGATTTTTTTGGGTCAATCGATGCCCTGTTTCCGGTAGGGACAGGCATCCAGCGTGGCGATAAATGCCACAAATTTTTTAAATGACTGACTGTCCATGGCATGTTCCATGCGGCAGGCGGTCTCATCGGCACGGGCTTCATCCACTTCCAGTATCCTGAACAAAAAATCCTTGAGTACCATATGGCGGTATTCAATCTTTTTTGCGATTTTTTCCCCTTCCGGGGTCAGTGTGACATATCCATACGGCTCATAGTTGATCAGTTTTCTGGCTGCCAGTTTTTTGAGCATGCCTGTGACCGATCCCCGTTTGATATCCAGTCTTTCGGCAATGTCTTTGGATCGGGCCACCGTGTTTTGCGTTTGCAGCGCCAGTATGGTTTCCAGGTAATCTTCAATGTTTTCGGAAAGCGGAACTGTCTTTTCCATGTCTTCCTCCATGTTGGGGTCCTGTTTTTTTTATCTTCTGATGATATAGTAAGTCAATTAAAAAAAAATTCATAGGCATCATATTTGTTATTGACAAAAATTAATGTTAGTCATATAAAACTTAGTCATTTGAATGATTCAGCAAAAGGAGAAGATATGATGGAAGGCATCTCATTGCGGCGGATGCAGGTGAATCAGACGGGTACCGTTGTCAGTGTCAGAGCCAGGGGAGAGCTGGGCCGGCGCATTCGGGATATGGGCCTGGTCCCGGGAAAGGATATCCGGATTCAGGGGCGGGCTCCGTTGAAAGATCCGGTATCGCTTCGGATCATGGGAGGCACCCTGACCTTGAGAAACAATGAAGCAGATTATATTTTCGTGGAGGTGCACTGATATGGCGATCACCATTGCTTTGGCCGGAAATCCCAATTCCGGAAAAACCACGTTGTTCAATGCCCTGACCGGGGCAAGGCAGCATGTGGGAAACTATCCCGGGGTGACCGTGGAAAAAAAGCAGGGCACCTGCACGGCCGAAAATCAGATATTTGATATCGTGGATTTGCCGGGGACCTATTCCTTGAGCGCGTATTCCATGGAAGAAGTGGTGGCCAGAGATTTTATTGTGAATGAAAAACCGGCCATGATCGTGAATATCGTGGATGGATCCAACCTGGAAAGGAATCTGTATCTGACGCTTCAGTTCATGGAAATGGGGGCCAATGTCTGTATCGCCTTGAACATGATGGATGTGGCTGGAAAACGGGGCGTGACCATTGATGTTGAAAAACTGTCTTTGCTGCTGGGACTGCCCGTGGTGCCCATGGTGGCCCGCACGGGAAAGGGCCGGGCACAACTGCTCAAAACCGTTGCAGATCATGTGGTATCCCGGCCGGCACCGTTGAAAATTTCCTATGGCCGGGATATTGATGACACTTTGGATGAAATGGAGGAAAGAATCCGTTCAGATCAATTTTTGACGGACCCGTATCCATCCCGGTGGGTGGCATTGAAATACCTGGAAAACGATGCTCAGATTCTGGAAGCGGGAAAAGCACACCTTGCCGGAACTCATGAATGGCTGTCAGCTAAGGCCCTGAAATTGTCCCATCATCTGGAAACCACCCTGGACACCCATCCGGAAGGCATGATCGCAGACCAGCGATACGGGTTTATCACATCTATTCTCAAGCAGGGCGTGATTTCCCACACCCTGGACCCGAACCGGCTGGCCTGGTCCGACAAGATCGATAAAATCCTGACCCACCGGTTTCTGGGGCCGTTGATCATGATCGGGGTGCTCATGGGGTTGTATCAGTTCACCTTTGCCTACAGTGAGGTGCCCGTGGGGTGGTGTGAGAATTTTTTCACCTGGCTGGGGGACCGGACAGACACCCTGTTTGCCGACGGGCTGTTCAAGTCCCTGGTGATTTCAGGGATCATTGACGGGGTGGGCGGGGTCCTGGGGTTTGTGCCCCTGATCCTGTTCATGTTTCTGGGCATCTCGTTTCTGGAGGATTCCGGGTATCTGGCCCGCATGGCGTTCATGCTGGACCGGGTGTTTCGGATGTTTGGTCTGCACGGGGCATCGGTCATGGCCTTTATCGTTTCCGGCGGTATTGCCGGCGGTTGTGCCGTACCGGGTGTCATGGCCACCCGGACCCTTAAATCACCCAAAGAGCGCCTGGCCACTCTGCTCACTGTGCCCTTTATGAACTGCGGGGCCAAGCTGCCGGTGTATGCCCTGCTGGTGGCGGCATTTTTCACGGATTACCGGGCCCAGGTCATGCTGATCATTACCCTGATCTCCTGGGTGGGCGCGCTGCTGGTGGCAAAGCTGCTGAGATCCACAGTCATCAAAGGGCCGGCCACCCCATTTGTCATGGAACTGCCTCCCTACCGGCTGCCCACCTTCAAAGGCCTGGCCATTCATACCTGGGAACGCACCTGGCAGTATATCAGAAAAGCCGGCACCGTGATTCTGGGGATTTCCATTGTTTTGTGGGCCATGATGACCTTTCCGCAACTGGATACCCGAACCGTGTCCAATGAAAATACAGTGGGAATGCACACACCTGGGGCGGAAACCATGGATCCGGGGGCGGCGGCCCTGCGCCATTCCATTGCCGGGCGCATGGGCATGGCCATGGAAAGCGTCACCCGGTATGCTGGATTTGACTGGCAGACCAATATCGCACTTCTGGGTGGATTTGCCGCCAAAGAAGTGGTGGTGTCCACCTTGGGAACGGCCTATTCCCTGGGAGAGGTGGACCCGGAAGACAGCATGTCTCTGGCCCAGCGGTTGAAAACAGCGGAAGGATGGGGACCCGTCACCGCCTTCAGCCTGATTTTGTTCACCATTTTTTATTCCCCGTGTTTTGTGGCAGTGGTCTGCATTGCCAGGGAATCTGGATCATGGAAATGGGGGATGTTTTCCATGGCGTTCAATACACTGCTGGCTTTAAGCCTGTCAATTGTGTTTTACCAGACTGCCACCTGGATGATGTCATGAAAATGGGCGATTTCAGTATGGTTCCACATACGCATGGCGGCATTTCCCGTCCTTCAGGTTCACCAGTCCCTGCTCGCAGATCCGTATATAGGGGATGGCGGCACCGGTCAGGGTGACCAGGGTCAGTAACGGGTCGGGAAACACCACCCCCAGCTTTGCAGCGGCTGTTTTGAGGGCCCGGATCTGCCGGGCCAGCTCAGGCACAGGCGCATCTGACATGAGTCCCATCACGGGCAAAGGGATCTGGGCCAGACAAGTTCCTTTGCCCCAGATCACCACCCCGCCCTGGAGCCGGTGAATGTGGTTGACCGCGTCGGCCATGTCTGCATCATGGGTCCCCATCACCACGATGTCGGCGGTGTCCCATGCCTGGCTCGAGGCAATGGCGCCATGCGTTAACCCGAATCCTTTGATAAAGCCGGTGAACATGTTTCCGGGCGCAATGGCCCGGTCAATGGCACTGATTTTGAGGATATCCTGATCCTGATCCGTCTGAATCCGCCCGTGAATCACGGGCAGGGGCACAAGGGTTTCCCGGGTCACCAGGTCTGTGACCATTTCCATGAGCCGTACCTGCACGGTTTTTTTGCCTGGGGGCGCTGTGACGGCAAAGTCGTCAGGTGTCAGGGGCCGGGGCAGGTGAACGGAATGGCGGCAGGCGTTGGAAAACAAATGTGTCCGGGGGGAGACCTGCATCTGTCCCTGGTCAAAGATGATTTTTCCATGACTGACCACCATTTCAGGGGTGATGGTACCCGGATCCGGAACGATCACCATATCCGCGCTTCGGCCCGGCGCAATGCCGCCCACCAGGGAATCCAGTGAAAAATGTTCCGCCACGTTCAAGGTGGCCATCTGAACGGCTTCGACGGGAGAAAACCCTGAATCAATGGCCTTTTGGACCACAAAAGCCATGCCCTTGTTTTCCATGAGGTCTTCGGGCCCCACCCCGTCGGTGACCAGGATGAGACGTCTTGTATCCACGCCCGCATCCCTGATCCGGGCGATGGCCTCAAGATCCCTGCGGATGCTGCCTTCCCGGATCATGACGTACAATCCCAGCCGCAGTCGTTCCAGGACCTGGTCCGCGTCAATGGGTTCATGGCAGGAGGAGATGCCCGTGGCCAGGTAGGCTGCCAGTTTTTTTCCGCCGGCCCCGGCGGAATGTCCTTCCAGCACCTTGCCGGCCCGCAGGGTGTCTTCAAATACGGGCAGGATCTTCTCCGGTGTCTGAAACACCGCCTGCCAGTAAGATTCTCCCAGCCCCAGAATATCGTCCCGGTTCAGCAGTTTTTTTAAGTCATCCCCGGCAATGCCGCTGGCAGCCGTGCTGATGGACACCATGGCCGGGGCTGTGCCGAAAATCTTGATGGGCTGATTTTTGAATGAGGCCAGTATCTCAACCACACCCTCATATCCCATGATGGGATAGGTTTCCATGGTTTCGGTGACAAGGGTGGTGGTGCCGTCCTTGACCGCATAGGGAATGAATTGGCTGATTTCAAAAAAAGAGGCCAGATGGGTGTGTCCGTCGATCAGGCCGGGAATCAGGGTTTTTCCCTGGACATCGATCACCGTGGTGTTTGATGCAATGGTGTGTTCTGCATGATCTCCCACAAACGCGATATACCCGTTTTTGATGCTCACGGACTGATTCTGTAAAAATTCTCCGGTGTAGACGTTCAACAGCAATGCATTGACGATCACCAGATCGGCACCTGATTTCCCGGAAGCGACCCGGATGAGTTCTTCCATGGTTCGGGCGGACAATGTGTGCGCGTTTTTCATGGCAGCCCTTTTTTTTTTGACAACTTTTCGGTATGGGTTTGATTTTCAAGCATGACCCGGTCATTTAATATATCACCGGATGCTATTTAGCAATAATTTAAACAGGATCTTTATCCTTCCCTGAAAAGTTTGCGCAATGCGGAACTGCCAAATGGATTTGTGATTTCGGAATCATGGGAATTTTTGACAAAGTTCCACACATGAACTTGCCCGCCCTAACAAATCCGGGTTGCGAAGCTGTGTGTTGTCGGCTATACTTGAATAGAATCAGAATAACGACGAGGTGGACTATATGACAGCTATAACCGAGAGAGTGCTCAATGATGCGCTATCCCTGTCGCCCATTGAGAGGGCTGAGTTGATTCAACGCCTCTTTCAGAGTTTCGATGTCTCTAAGGACAATCATATCGATACTGCATGGACAGAAGAGGTTGACTCCAGGGTCGAAGCATACGGCAAAGGTTTGCTGACAGCTTCCTCGGCAGAGGACGTTCTGGCCAGGATCAACCGGCGATGAGAATACTCGTCCTCTCATGTGCGGAAGACGAATTCGCTGAAGCCGTTGACTACTACAATCTACAGCGCCCTGGCTTGGGCTTTGAGTTTGCCGGGGAAGTACAACGTACATTCGAGCGGATCCGACATCATCCAGAAGCTTGGCCGGTGTTTTCAAGCCGAGCCCGGAGATGCCTCACCGACCGATTCCCCTTCGGTGTGCTATACCAAGTTCGCAGAGACTGCCTCCTGGTAGGAGCCATCATGCATCTCAAGCGTGAACCGACGCGCTGGCAGCAGAGAATAGCTGACGCTTTCGGCAAACAGTAGCTATAGATAATTTTATACACTTCCATAAGGACAGGGATTTGTGGATAGCGGCAGCACGAGCAGAGGGAATAACTGTTCCCCTGCAAAAGTTTCCAAAACGCCACATAATAATGGATACCCATCCAAAACCTGACAGGGCCAAAATCATCGGGAAGCAATCTGTGGAAAAACAAGCTGGAATCCGATGAGGGCACAGGAGTAGTCCTCGGGTGCCCTGTGGCGGAAGGCCGAACGGACCTGAACTGGGTTGCCGATCCAACTGCCTCCCCGGTAAACCCCAAAGGGGTTTTTTCGGTGAGATCTCAGGCTTGTTGGGGGGCTTGTCATTGAGACGGTTTGAATAGGGGTATTTACGCTTTTTGCAATTATGCAGCGGGGTCTGCTTCTATCAGCTGAATGTTGGAGATCAGGTCGAAACTAAGAAAATGGTTTTAATCCGGTAAATAGGAGGCTGAAATGTCAACCACATTAACGTTGGAAATTCCCGATCACATTTATCGACCTTTACTGAAAAAGGCTGATAAATGTGGGAAAACTCTCGACCAGATATTGATTGAATGGATGGGAGATGTAGTAAAGGATGAGCTGGATGATCCTTTATTAAAAATGGCAGGGGTTTTTTCTTCTGATATCGAAGATATTAGCTCAAATCATGATTTTTATATCGGACAAGAATTGAGGAATGTCCATGAATGAGGTTTTCGCTGATACTTCCGGCTGGGCCAATTATTTTGTCCGAACTGAGCCGTTTCATCAAGATGCTAAAGAGTTGATGCAGCAATGGTATAAAGATAAAATCCTTGTCATCACAACGAATTATATCCTTTTGGAGCTTGTCGCTTTGTTCATGAGTCCGCTCAGAATACCGCGTCTGAAGCAAATCCAAGCGATTGAGACAATCAAGGCTGTTGATTGGATCGAAATCATCCATGTTGACAAGAATTTAGATGATAAAACTTGGCAATTTCTAAAGGAACGAGATGATAAGATGTGGAATTTCACGGAAGGCAAGCTGCACGCCATACGGATTGATGCCGGTTCCGGAAAGCATTTCCAGAAGTTCAGCCCCGGGATCGGCTTGGGCTAAGACCCACAGAACACACGGCAGGGTGACACGCCGGGCCTACATCCACAGGTATAAAAAGCACCCGATGTATATCAAGGCGGCGGACAGGGCGATTCCCATCCGGACGAAAGACAGTTCAAACGCATTCTGGATCATTCTTGCCGTCACTGCCAGTCCATAAACGCCCATTATAACACAAAGGGCAATAATGGCAAAACCGGGAGAAAATTGTGACTGAAACATGGCCAGAAACGGGGCCACCGGCCACAGGGAAATGGCGGCAACGCCGAGAGTGAAATAGGCAGTCAGAAAAGAGGCGTTTCCGCCCAGGGCTTTCAGGAACACCCAGATGAACAATGCGGCCCCGGCATGCATGAGAAACGCCGCTGGAATGCCGGCCAGGGTCAGCTTAAGCAATCCCTGACCCAGAAGCATATCCCGGCTGAGCCAGGCGGCAGTGCCTCCGTAGATCAGCCCCAGGACGGACACATGAAACATGCAGATCCAGGGCAGAAGATTCAGAGGCAGTTGCCGGACACCCGTTGGGTCCAGTCCGGCAAGCCGGGTCATGGCGGCGGAGTAGGTCATGGAGATCCTTAAGTGTTAAGTATTAAGTGTTAAGCCGGTGAAGACACAGGGCTGTTATGATTTGTTGTGCCCGCCGGGGCATGGGTGTTATTGAGCGGGGTCCGGCCCCGGGCGGGCCGGGGCCGGACCTCATTCATGGGTGACGGTTACCAGGGCTGCAGGCCCCAGATAAAGACAGCGACGCAGACCGCTGAGATGATCAACGGCCACTTGATGCCGTTGTACCGGGATTCATCATAATCAGGACCCCAGCCGTGGATCCGGTCGATCACTTTTTTGTCCGCCAGCGTCGGGGCGTATGCCTTGAGGGCCGGCATCCGGTTAAAGGCGATGGACAGGATGATGAACATGGCAAAGCTCAAGGGAATGGTTACCATGCCGCCGGACATGCCCAGGGCCGCCACCAGACCCGATCCGATACAGATGGCAGGCAGCACGTGCGGGGAGATCACGATAAAGATGATCCCGCAGACCATGGAAGAGATGATCAGGGCCAGCTTGTTGGCCTCTTTCCACCAGACCCCCAGCAGGATGGCCGGGGTGGCCGTGGTGGCCAGCAGGCCAAAGGCCCACAGGATACTGGTCACCAGGAATTTCGGGGGACTGAATGCCATGAGAATGGCGGCCAGTCCACCCATCCCCAGGGCGGCGTATCCCCATTTCATCCGTTTGGCGGATTCCATGTTGGGCGCGATGATTCCCAGCAGATCCGATCCCACCAGGCCGGCGATGGCCATGAGGTTGCCGCCGATGGTGGACAGTCCGGCAGCCACGGCCCCGCCCATGACAAAGGCGGCCACCAGGGTCGGGTTGTAGAACACGTTGAGGATCAGAAGTGTCTGGTCCGGTTTCTCGATGATCCGGCCCGTGGTGGCGGTGAAGAAGTTGCCGGCAAATCCCACCACATAGGTGCCGGAAAACAGCAGGCCCAGAAACAGGGCAAACCAGACCACGGCCCACCGGGCGCTTTTGACTGAAGAGGAGGTGAACACTTTCATGGCCAGGTGAGGCAACGCCACCGGTCCCAGGGTAAAGGCCGGGATCAGGGCGAAATACCACCGAAAATCATATTTCATGTCAAAAAAGGACGGAAGGTTCTTGATCATTTCCGGCACCATATCCCCATAGGCCAGGGGCGGAAACCACCATCCCGAAGATCCCATGGCTTTCATGATGGCCCCCATGGGAACGACCATGGCAATGGTCATCACAATCATCTGGAATGCCGCGTTGTAGGTGGCCCCATACATACCGCCGATGGTGATGAATCCCACCGTGGCCAGACCGGCCACGATGATGGCCACATTGTAGGGAACGCCGAACAGCAGCTCAAATGCCCGGCCCAGGCCGATCATCTGTCCTAAAGCATACATGATCATGATCAGGATCATCCAGCAGACAATGACGACCGTGGAGGGTTTCCCATAGCGGTGGCGGATAAAAGAGGCGGGTGTAAACGCCTTCATCCGCCGCAGGCTGGTGCCGTACAACAGCGTCAGCAGCGGGATGGAGATGGCCCATTGAATCCACAGGTACACAAACGGCACCTGGAGTTTGAGGATCAGGGCGATGACCCCCAAAAAAGTGGCCAGACTGGCCCAGGTGGCGGCCATGCCCAGGCCGTTGGTCACCGGCCCGATGGAAAATCCGGCCGCGTAGAAATCTTCGTCCGACGCGGTTTTCCGGCTGGAAAAATAGCCGACCGCGTAAAAAATGGCAAACAGGAACATGACCACTCCCAGTCCGATCCAGACATTGCTTAATGCATATTCCGCAGGCATGGTGTCATCTCCTTATTTTTGTTTGGTTTCAGTTGAAGGGTCGTTTTCCGGTGCCAGGGTTTTGACGTATTCTGCCATTTCATCGTCAAACTTGTTGCACACAAGCGTCATCACCAGACAGATGGCGGCAATTCCGAACCATCCCAGCAGAATGGGAATGATATACTGGATGGGAAATCCCCACAGGGTTCCCTGCTGAAGGCCGGGGAACAGTACGAAAATGGATGCGGAGTGCCCGGCCAGAAGCAGCAGCGCTGAAAATATCAGGGTGATGCGGATCTCTTTTTTGTAGATTTTTTCTTTCATGGATGAAGCCTCCTTTAAGTAAAATAACAGCGTTGACCTATCTTCCCCATTCCGAATCCCGCAGTTCAATCCGCCGGATTTTGCCGCTGATGGTTTTGGGCAGTTCATCCACAAATTCAATTTTTCTCGGATATTTGTAAGGGGCCGTGGTTTTTTTCACATAATCCTGGATCTCCT
>JAIPDL010000131.1 GCA_021737695.1 Desulfotignum sp.
TCTTTTCATCAACAGTCAGAAAAACTTTAAATGGGCTTTTTCTCGGCATAATCACCCCCTATTTTGGAGCTATTATGCCATATTTCATTAATTATAGCAATATAAATACGTCATCGTATTTATGCCAAAGTGTACTAAGTAACTCTGTGGTATGAATATGATTACCGCAAAAAAGGTCAAATCGAAATATCTCTTTATCCCTTTTCCACCCCGATCCGGTTGTCTGTTTATAACCTAACGCACTTAACTGCTTGATCAAATAGGCGTATTCTTTTGCTTTGGGGATCATGTAATCAATATCTTTTGTTGAAGGCTTTACGCCGAGCAAAGTCATCGCTGTCCCACCACAGGCAATCAGGTGAACCCTGCGTTTAAGGAAGCGGTTCCATTCAACCATGATATTTAGAAGTTGTTCCTTCCCTAATCTATATTCCATTTGTACCTTTTCATACAAATTATTGTATTTATTCGTACATAATATTGTATTTATACATACAAAATTATTATTCACTTTGTCAAGTGTCTATATATATGAATCTTTCTTGAAATTATAGACACAAAATCAGACGGTCAGGCCCAGCTGCTGTAGGAACACTGTGAGACTCTGGGTGCACCGCACTGAAACCGGGCCGCGGAACACCGGGCCTGACATAATGGGGCGGAGGGATTTCCAGGAACAGCTGTTTCAGGTTGAAAAAACCAACACGGATTGGTATAGGATAGTTGTATCCTAAAAAAATGCTGGAAAAGGGGGGTAATTACTTCTGGTACTTCTATCCTAAAACCGGAAAGCATTTTATAAAAGGCAGGGAGGATATAATCATGCAAACGCTCTCAATAACATATAGTGATGATCTTTTGATATCCACGGGCAAGTCAAAAAAAGCGTTTGAGCAGGAAATGCGTGAAGCCATTGCAGTTGCAGACAGCGGCCCTTATCGCCCTGGAACGTATTGGCCAACTTGACCTTTCCAAACAATCCGGTAATCAATACCGAAATAATTATGGATCAACCTGTCTCTCATTCCAGAAACTTTCCGCTACTCAATATCCGGTTTCATTGCTTTGACATCCGGCGGAATTTTTTTTGAAGCTTCCCCGATAATCTCGACACTTCGGACAAACGCCCGTTTAAGGGTCTCATCTCGGATAAAGGATTCGTAATCCGTAATTGAAACCTGACTCATTATATAATCGATTTCATCAAGGATGTGGCGAATGTATTCAGGCGGCGATAGAGACACGCTCTATTTCCTTCAGAATATGAGGACCAATGTATGGGCTCAGGCCTTCAGGGGTAATGACTTCAACTTTACGTCCCAGGGTTTCTTCAAGAAGAAAAGACACTTCCATAAAATTATCAAAGGTATGCTTTTCAGGAACGAATTCCACAAGGATATCAATATCGCTGGAGCTGGTTTGCTCACCTCTTACAAACGAACCGAAAAGTCCGATATTTTTCACCCCTAAATGAGAAAGTTTTTCTCTTTGTTCCATAATCTGTTTGATCAGGTCTTCTTTGCTGATTACACTAATTTCCATTTCTTGAAAATCTCCCCATCAGTTGATGCTTTCAAAATACAACATTGAAAATCGAAAGGCAACAAAATCAAAAGAAAATCCATTTGCCGGGACAGGTGTTCCCGTCCCGGCTGCTGGAGGAACACGCCAAGGCTCTGGGTGGGCAGCAGGAACAGCACCATGACCAGCCAATGGTGCCCTGCTTTACAATCACTTTTCAAGTCTTATGGTTATTGAAATAATTATGAAAAAAGGAACCTGACATGTTTTCTCTTCCCTTTGAACAGGGACCGATCCGGCCGGTGGACGAGGCTGACAGCCTTCTGATCCGCACCACGCGGGGATGCCCCTGGAACCGGTGTTCCTTCTGCTCATTGTACGACACCATGCAGTTTTCCATTCGACCGGTGGCGGAGATCAAGCAGGATATATGGGCGGCAAGGGACTATTTCGGGGGCCACCCGTTTGACACCTGCTTTCTCCAGGACGGGGACAGTTTTGTCATGCGGACAAAGGACCTGATTGAGATCCTGGAAACCCTTAAGAAAGCCTTCCCTGATCTCAGGCAGATCAGCTCATACGGCCGGGCCCAGACCATGGTGAAAAAATCTTCCCAGGCCATCAAAGAGATCTGTGATGCCGGCCTGAACAAGTTATACTGCGGCATGGAATCCGGTTCCCGCAAGATCCTGGAAAAAATCAGGAAAGGGATCACCCCGGAATCCATCATCCAGTCCGCCCGCATGGCCCGGCAGGCCGGCATGCACACCACCCAGTTCATCATCCTGGGACTGGGGGGAACCGAACTGTCCGAAATTCATGCACTGGAGACCGCCCGGGTGCTCAATGACATAAATCCGGATCATATCCGGGTACTGACCATCGGGGTTAAGCCGGGCACGGACCTGGACAGGCAGATGACGCAGGGCAAATGGACACGGCCCTCGGAATCGGCCATGATCGCCGAGCAGCGGCTGCTTCTGGAACACCTGGACGGCGTTGACAGCCATTATGCCAACCACCACAGCGTGGATCTGCTGCTGGAGATCCGGGGGCAGCTGCCCGCAGACCGGCAGCGGCTGCTGGGTATCATGGACCGGTTTCTCTCCCTGTCCGAATCACGGCAGACCAACTTCATTATGGGCCGGCGGCTGGGCTATTACAGGACTCTGGATGACCAGGCCCGTAAACCGGATTTCCTGTTTGTTGAAAAACAGGTCAAAAAAGCGTTGGCACCGGGCCATGGAAGCCTTGAAGACATCTTCCACCACCTTCGGATACAGGTCATCTGAGTAGCTTTGGGTCCTCAACCCCCGGCCCCGGCCATGGGATCCAGCACCAGGTCACCGGGTTCTGAGAAGAAATACAGGATGTGCGCCACCAGCTGGGCCGGGATCCGGCCGATTTCAGAGGATGTCAGCCGGGGATTGCTTTGAAACGCACGGCGGGCAGTATTGCGTGTTTCCGCTTCCGTCAGCTGTTTGGGCCCGATGGCCATTTTGGCCGCATACAGGATCGGTTCCATCTGGTCCAGGGTGATAATCACCACCTCGATGTGGGTGGCACCCGTTTTTTTATACGCGCCCCACCGGTGGCGCCCATCCAGGATCCGGTATCTGATTTTTGCCGGATTTTCCGGATCCGGCCCGAACCTTCCAGCATTTTTTCAGAAACTTCCCATTCTAAAAGCTTCATGAACACCTCCTGGTTTTCAGGTTACCCGGGCCTCCCTGCATCTTTGGATTATGCGGGACACAGGCTATTTTTAATCATCTCTAATCGAGGATATTGTCACGACCTGATTTTATGCCATACTATCGATGCCGGGGAATGTCAATATAGGGAAAAACCCCTATCAGTTATAGGCAAAAACCCTTAGTTGCATAGCTAAAAAAAGATTGAAATAGTCCGGACGGGTCGATTTTTTTTTCGGCGGAAACCGCGGGTATTCATGATATCCGGATCTGGGTGCTCAGCTGAGGGGCCAACGCCAGGGTGATGGCACCAGAAAGCCTGAATGAGATGATTACACCAGAGATTGAAGCGGTCAACCGGCTTTATGAGTGAAATACATATTTAGCTAAAGGCCGCGACTGGAACCGGGCGTTCCTTGGCAAAACTTTGTCGATGCAGTTTTATCCGTTCTATCTCATGGAGTGTTTCGGCTGTCAAATAATTTTCTTTGCATTTAGGACAATGCACAACCGGAATATTCTCTATGATTAACAGATCCTTTTCTTTGCCATAACTACGAGTTACGTAACGAATTTTGACGCCTTCTTTTCCACAAATATCACAAATCATATTCTACCTCATGTTTTATATACTGCAAAGTCATGACGTAGTTACGAGTTCGGATTGCTTCCCGCATTCGGTTCAAAATGCGGTCATACATATTATTATTCTCCCTTTATGATTCCATAACTACCTGGATAGCATTCGAATATCAAGCAAACCCAGATTTTTCTACCGCATCAATATCTGACTTGATTCCATATCAGATGTTTCCTCCCGGGTAAAGCAGTTTCAAAGTGCGGATTCCCATCACCCACCCCGCTTATTCTCCTCAAACATCTCCACCGGCATGGGATACCGCAGCTGCCACACCATCTTGATGGGCCTTTCACTCTCATGGCTGACATGATCGCCCGGCCCCCCACCATTTTATTTCAAAACCATCACATACCGGCTGGTGACCCCGAGGATCTTTTTTTTCTGCATGGCAGACACCACCCCGCCGAAGTGATTAAGGAGCTCTGCATCGAACCGTTAGGATTAACGGTGACTGAAGCAGCCAAGGGACTTCCATTTATGGCCGGGTTGATGCTTTTCTCCGGCCCGGCTATTTCAAAGAGCATGTTCCAAATTCAAGTATTGAAATGATATCCGTTATTTTTCGGGGCTGTGAAAATTCATATAGTGGATAATTTATGCACAACTCCATTCAATCTTCATAAATGTCGAAGTCAGGGTAATGTTTTTTAGCGCATTCGGGACAAATCCCGTGGCTAAATTCTGCACCGGAATGTTTATGAATATATGATTCGATCTGATTCCAGTAACCCTTGTCATCGCGTATTTTTTTGCAATGAGAACATATAGGCAGAAACCCCTTCAAGGTCTTGACTTCGGCAAGAGCACGTTTCAGCTCTATAATCAACTGGTTTCTTTCTTCTTCTGCCCGTCTGCGTTCAGAAATATCGAGAACAATGCCACTCCAAATAATCTGTGAGTCAAATTTTTCTTCACTTGGCATCGAGGTTAGTTGTATCCATTTCACCTCACCGGACGGTGGAATAATTCGGACCTCAGATTGAAATTGTTCACCGGCTTGATTTGCTGCCCAATCTTCTCGCTTTAACCGGTCCGAGTCCTCCACGTGGACCATATTCCATAATAAATCCGTGTTTTTTATTATCTGTTCCGCATCGTATTCGAAGATTCTTTTGCATTGTGAACTGATATAGACAAAGCGACTCCTACCATCGGGCCAACGAATATAATCATAGAGAGCACTCTGAAATATGCATTTTTGACGTTATAGATTTTTCTGACTGAGAATGCTGTTTTTGAGTTTATCCACGCTCACCCTGTGATTTTGACAAAGGCTTTTACCGATTCCCCACTCTTCACCAATTGCCTTTTTATGTGCTGACGATATCCAAAACTTCCCGTACCTTCTCCGTCATGTCCGCCATGGAAAATGGCTTCTGAATAAATGCCACTCCATCATCCAGCACCCCATGGTGGGCAATGACGTTGGCGGTATACCCAGACATGAACAAAAGCCGGATGCCCGGATAAAGATGAACGATTTGTCCAGCAAGGTCCCGGCCGTTCATCTCCGGCAGGACGACATCACTCATGAGAAGATGGATTTTACCGGTGTAATCTTTTGCGAGTCGTATAGCCTCATCCGGCGATGCCGCCGCCAGAACAGTGTAACCCAACATTTCAAGCATGGTTGTGGTCATATCCAGGATCATGGGTTCATCCTCTACCAGCAAAATGGTTTCTGTACCTTTGACCGCTGCTTTTTTCTCCGGCACGGTCATATCAGTATCTTCATGGGCAAGTAACCGGGGCAGGTAAATTTTGAAGGTGGAACCCTGGCCGGGTTCACTGTAGACATTTATGAAACCGTTGTTCTGTTTGCAGATGCCGTAAATTGTTGCAAGCCCAAGGCCGGTGCCTTTGCCTACCTCCTTGGTTGTGAAAAACGGCTCGAACAGATTGTCCAGAATATCCTTGTCCATACCACAGCCATTGTCGCTGACGGCCAGCAGCACAAAATCACCGGGGATGAAACCTGGGTGTTCACTACAATATTCCTCATCAAAGGATTTTCTTCCGGTTTCAATGGTAAGTTTCCCCACACCTGCAATGGCATCTCGTGCATTCACACACAGATTGGCAAGGATCTGGTCGATCTGTGACGGGTCCATTTTGACCGGCCACAAATGGGGTGCCGGATTCCAGGCCAGGTCAATGTTCTCTCCGATGAGCCGGCGGAACATATTCAACATACTCTCCACGGTATCATTCAAATCCAGCTGTCTGGGAGAAATGGTCTGTTTTCTGGCAAAAGCCAGCAGCTGATTTGTTATATCAGCGGAACGTTTTGCAGCTTTTTGAATTTCTTTCAAATCGGAATACAACTTGTGTTTTTCACCTGCCTGCAACAATGCCAGATCAGTATGTCCCAGGATCACACCCAGCATATTGTTGAAATCATGGGCTACACCACCCGCAAGCCGGCCCACTGATTCCATTTTCTGGGCCTGATTAAGCTGGGCTTGGAGTTTTTCCCGTTCCGCTTCGGCCTGCTTGTTCTGTGTGATGTCACGGACAATCCCCCTGAACCCGGTGGCAATCTCTTTAGAATCCCTGACCAGAGACGCGTAAAATTCGAGGGTTCGCCTTTCTCCGTCTTTTCGCAGGATGTCCCATTCACAGTTTTGGATCGGTGCCCCTGTCCGAAAGGTCTCGTTATAGATACGGTAAATTCTTTTTGCAATCGCCTCTTCTGCGGCATAGCTGCTGAAATTGGTGCCCAGCATCTCATCCCTGCTATAACCGAAAAGGTTGAGAAACGCCTCGTTGAAAAAAGTGAAGTTCCCTGCCAGGTCCACCTCATGATACCCTTCCGACATTTCATCGAGAATCGTCCGGTAACGCTTTTCACTTTCCTGGAGCGCCTTTTCCACATGTTTACGTTCGGTGATATCTTCCAGAAGTCCATCAAAATGGTGAAGGCCGCCTGTTTCATCCCTGACAGCCCTGGCCTTGATGCTGGCCCATATAGGGGAACCGTCCCGTTTACGCAGCTGCACTTCAAAGTCACTGGTTTCTCCGTCGGTCTCCATAATCCGCTGAAAGGTCTGCCGGTCTTCAGGATTCAGATAATGCTGTTTTCCGATATCCTGTAAATGTTCAATAAGTTCACGGGCGGAATTATATCCCAGAATTCTGGCCAGCGATGGGTTGGCGGAAAGGAAACGGCCATCCGGAGTTGTCTGGAAAACACCTTCAACTGCATGATCGAAAAGCCGGCGGTATTTTTCTTCACTTTCTTTTAAACCGGCAATGTTCTGATTCAGACGTCTTTTAAGGAAAATGGTGATGCCGGTCAGCCCTGCGAGCAGCAAAACACTGAAAAGTGCTGTCAGGATCAGATTGCGCCGGGTTGTCGGGTCCATTTTGAAATCAACCTCCATGGCAATCCATTTTTTGCGAATGGCGGTCATTTCATCGGCGGGAATCTGTTCCATAGCTTTGTTTATGGCACTGAAAAGCTGTGGATATTCCCGGCTGACTCCGATGGACCATGCAAACTGGTAATCCGTGGTACCGGCGACCCGCAGGTTGGGGATACCTTCCAGTTCAATATAATAGGCTGCCACTGCCAGGTTTTCCACAAACGCATCGATCTGGCCGAAAGCGGTACGCCGAAGCCCTTCGGAAACATTGGCAACCGTGACCAGTTCGAACCGATCCTGCAAGGTTTTATTTCGAAGATATGTTTCGGTGGCATATCCGGAAACAACTCCCACGCGCCGGCCCGCCAGATCATCCAGGGTGATTTTTCCCAATGGGGTGCGGGGTGTGATGATAACCACCGGTACTGTGGCGTAGGGTTTGGTGAAAAACGCGTACGTTTCACGTTCGCCGGTACGGACAATGGTAGGCGCAATGGCACATTCTCCGCTTTTCAGGGCGGCCAGGTGCCTGTTCCAGTCATCCAGCGGGGTTTTTACAAAATCGATACCCAGCAGGGATTCGATGCGGGAGATGACATCCGCTCCCATGCCTGTGAATGAACCGGATCCAGATATGAATTCAATGGGCGGAAATTCCGTATTGAAAAACAGGGTGATTTTCTCAGGATGGGCTTTCAGCCAGGAACTCTCTTCGTCAGTAAGATGAACAGCGCCAAAAGAAGGGACTTTATTGTCGCTTGCCAGCGCATAACCGGTGACAGGAATCATGTACAGGATGAGAGCAACATAGCCGCATACAACCCACCAGGCTTTCGGTTTATTTGTTGTCCCCGATTTCCAGGATGAAGTATTCATGACATTGAATCATTTATCATGTGGATAATATATCACTCTCACTCCAATAGATGATTATCTCATATTTATTCATCGTCTACTCCCAAATTTAAGTGGCCTCAAGTTTGAGGGCTTTTCAAATCTCAACCTAATTGCAACCATCATCCCTGAACAAATCGACCATATCAGATTTTGATTGTTAATGGTATCCTTGATTTCTCATGCATGGGATAATTTTGATTTAACCCATCTTTTCGAGTAGGAATTAAAATCCTCCATGATTACAGTCTATTCCATTTTTGAATCGTTTGTTATGGCACTACTTTTGTTTATAATCTTCTTGGTCGTCGCACCAGGGTGAAAACATATCCCCGTGTT
>JAIPDL010000132.1 GCA_021737695.1 Desulfotignum sp.
TCAAAGAAATCCTGGGATAAAAATCGGATCAGCGTAAAAATCCCTGTATGATGCGGTTGACGGCCTGGTCATAATCAAGCCCTAAACTCATGAGCTTCATCAACTGGTCATTGGCGATTTTGCCGATGGAGGCTTCATGAGTCAGCTCCGCATCCGGGTGCAGGGCCCGCAGCGCCGGAATGGTCTGGTTGATCCCCTTGTCCATGATAATGGCATCACATTCAATATGGCCGTAGCATTTGGCTTTGGCTGTCAGGTTGACATAAAAATCCTGGGAGGAGCTGCCTTTGATGACAGAGCGGGAAACAATATTGGCTTTGCTGTCTGTCCCGGCCAGGGTGATTTCATTTTTGGATTCTGCAGACTGATCTTTTTCAGTCATCACCCGTTCCGTGATCAGCAGCACACTGCCGGCACCGATCGTTGCCTCATTGACGCGTTTGGCCTCATCCACTCCTCCCAGCTGGGTCAATTCCATCTGTGCCTGGGCATTTTCTTCCATAAACACCTTTGTGGTAGGATTTAGAATACGTTTGCCGCTGCCCTCGCCAATGGCAATATGTTTTTCCACATATGTGACCTTTGCGCCAGCCTTGATGTGAAATTTATGGATACCGGAATGGCCTTCAGATGCATCACTGCCGCAGTGAATCCCACATCCGGCCACAATGGTGACATCAGCGCCTTCTCCGATAATAAAGGTATTATACACCACATCATGCAGGCCTGCCTGGGACAGGATGACCGGGATATGAACCGATTCATTCACCGTGCCCGGCTTGATATCAATGACAATGCCATCCCCTTTTTCATTGGTTTCGATATTGATGTTGGCGGAAACCTCCCGGCCTTCCAGTTTTCCGTTTTTCCGGATATTGTAAGCCCCTTTGGGGATTTCTTCCAGACCAGCGACCTCTTTTAACACTTTTTTATCGATAGCATTGAGCATCATCTTCTCCTTGACAGAATTCATCATATGTACAGACACTTAAATCCTCCAGTATGGGCATGGCACCTGCCAGATCGCCGGTATAGGCGATCTTTCCTTTTTTGATCAAAAGCAGGGTATCGGCCGCTTCCAGAAAAGCCTTGTTGTGACTGACCACAATGGTGGTGGTGTTGTTTTCTTTTTGTTCGCGCTTGAGCAGATCCACCATGGGACCGATGGTCCAAAGATCGATGCCCGTGTCTGGTTCATCATATATGGCCACCTTCGGGTTTCTGGCAATCACTGTGGCCAGTTCTATTTTTTTGATCTCACCGCCGGACAGTTTGCTGTCCACGGGTTTGTCTAAAAAATCCATGGAACAGACCCCGACCCTGGAAATGATTTTCACCAGTTTTTCTTCGTCATCAGACCCCAGGGAAATGGACAACAGGTCCCGGAAAGTGGTTCCCTTGAACCGTGCCGGATGTTGAAATCCATAAACAATGCCGGCGTTGGACCGTTCATTGATGGGAAAACGGCTGATATCCGTCCCGTTAAACATGATTTTTCCGTTTGTGAGTTCATTGATGCCCATGATCAATTTGGCAAGGGTGGTCTTGCCCGACCCGTTGGGGCCGGTGATGGCATAAAACCCCCCTGGCTCAAATGTGAAACTCACATCATTGATAATTGTCTGCCCGGACGGCGTTTTCTGTTCGTTTGTATCCAGAGCAGGTACTGTGAACGTAACATTTTGTAGTTGCAGCATACATACATCCTTTTTTCGTGGGGTTGTTTTATTATCCATTATAGCCAAATGTACCCAAAAAGCAATTTTTGGGTCATGTGGACAGCAGTTTGGCATTGACCGCCACAATGACCGTGGAAAGCGACATTACAACAGCCCCTGCCGCCGGCGGCAGCAAAAATTGATAAAACGGGTATAAAACCCCTGCTGCCAGGGGAATGGCAATGGCATTGTATCCGGCGGCCCACCAGAGGTTCTGCACCATTTTCCGGTAGGTTGCGCGAGACAGTTGGATCACTGCGGTGACATCCCGGGGATCAGAGTGCACCAGTACGATATCGGCGGCTTCCATGGCCACATCCGTGCCTGCGCCGATGGCAATGCCCACATCTGCTTCAGCCAGGGCCGGGGCATCGTTCACCCCGTCTCCCACCATAGCCACCCGCCTATTTTCCTGCCGGATTTTTTTGATCTGGTCCGACTTTTCATCCGGCAGAATTTCCGCCATGGTATCATCCAGGTTCAGCTGGTCTGCAACGGTTTTTGCCACTGCCGCAGAATCGCCGGTGAGCATCATTACCTTGATGCCCATGTTTTGTAATCCGGCCACGGCTTTTTTTGCCGATTCGCGAATCACATCCTCCAAAGCCAGTGCCGCTTCGATCTGATCATCTTTCAGAAGATACACCAGTGTCTTTCCTTCATCAGCCAGCTGATCCAGTTTATCCTGGTGGCTGTCTGCCACAGCCATATCATTTTCTTTCAAAAAACCCGGGCTCACCACTTTGATGTTTTTACCAGCGACTTGTGCTTTGGCACCTTTTCCCGGAATGGCTTCAAAATTTTCAGGATCAGGGATGTCAATATTGCGGTCTTCTGCCGCCCCGACAATGCCTTTGGCAATGGAATGTTCAGACCGGCTTTCCAGTCCGGCTGCAAGCGTTAGAATTTCTTCTTCAGACAGGCTGCCAAAACTGACAATGTCAGAAACCCCGAAACGGCCCTCGGTCAGGGTGCCGGTCTTGTCAAACACCACCACATCCAGGTTTTTTGCCCGTTCAAACGCGGTCCGGTCCCTGATGAGCAGTCCTTTTTTGGCTGCCATGGCCGTTGATACGGCCACCACCAAAGGCACGGCCAGACCCAGGGCGTGGGGACAGGTAATCACCATCACCGTGACCATCCGTTCTAAGGAAAAAACAAATTCCCTGCCTGCCAAAAGCCAGGCCCCCAGGGTGATGCCGCCGGCAGTCAGGGCGATGATGGTCAGCCAGAAAGCGGCACGGTCGGCCGTGTTCTGGGCCTTTGATTTGGATTCCTGTGCTTTTTTCACCATGTCGACAACCTGGGAAAGATAGGTGTCGTCACCTGTTTTTTGTATTTCCACCTCAATGGCGGAATCACCGTTGATGCTGCCGCCGATGACCTCATCGCCCGTGGTCTTTTCCACCTGCCGGCTTTCCCCGGTCACCATGGATTCGTCAATGCGGGTCCGCCCGTCTGCGATGACGCCGTCCGTGGGTATTTTTTCACCGGGTTTGACAGCGACCTTGTCTTTTTTTTCAAGCTGTGACACCTTGACTTCTTCGGTTCCCCCGTCTTTGGTGATGCGAAGGGCTGTTGACGGCATCAGTTTGACCAGCTCCTCCAAAGCACCGGAAGCCCCCATGACTGAGCGCATTTCCATCCAGTGTCCCAAAAGCATGATGATGATGAGGGTGGCAAGCTCCCAGAAAAACACTTTTCCCTCAAGGCCGAATACCACAGCGGAACTGTAGGTATATGCAACAATAATGGCCAGGCCGATCAGGGTCATCATGCCCGGATTCTTTTCTTTGAGTTCGTCCACAAGACCCGTTAAAAAAGGCCATCCGCCGTAGAAAAAGACAATGGTGGAAAATCCGAACTGGATATAGGCATCACCGGCAAAGTCCCATTGGCCGCCAACCCCCATAAACTGCTGGATCATGGGGGACAGCAGTACAATGGGAATTCCCAGAATCATTGATACCCAGAACCGGCGCCTGAAATCAGCCACCATATGGGCATGGTGATCTGTATGGTCATGGTCCTGGTGTCCGTTGTCGTGGTTTGCCTGATGGCTGTCATGGTCGTTGTCATGGGTATTTTGGGTCATACTGAGCACCTTTTCTGGTTGTGTTTAGTCTTTCGACCCGTGCCTGAAGTCCGGGCCTGCATCAAATTCCATGATTTTTGCAAACTGCTTGTCAATACCGGGGCGGACCTTGTGGTAAAGGGGACTGTCCGGACCCATACGTCCGCCCATGTCATAGGTAAAAGAAGCGTTGCCTTGATGTCGGATCCAATATCCTGCAAGTACGGGTCCCAAACCATCATAACAGGAATGAAAATGAAGGTATTCATCCCGGGGCCGGGGGCGGTCATTCACCCATTTTCGGGGGGCTTCTTTAAAAAACACCGGGTTGATCCGGTTCTGAGTCGGCACGTCAAAGCCTGTGTCTGTCAGGTGTGTCAACACGGCATCCCCTTCAAACAACAGGGTGTTTTCCGGCAGGTCACGGGTGTAAAACCGGTCTTCATTAAAACAGACAAAAGCAAGCCGGGTCAGGTCCTCTGGATTTTCCGGCTTGAAATAATATCCCACAAAGGGACCAAATCCAACCACCCGGTCCTTTATCTGGATATCAAGCCGATCCACATATCCTCTGGGTATTTTCAGGCTTGTTCCCTTTTCTTTTTTCGGCCCGGGACATCCGGAACAAAAGAGGCTCACTAAAACAAGGAATACCGGAAAGACAACAGATATCGTATTTATATTAGGGTGTCTGGCCGTCATTTTTTCCCTTCCATAAAATATGGATGGCACCGATGCACAGGCCGAATATAAAAACCAGCAGAACAACCGCCACAGGCATGCTGCCTGTCCAGTCCGCAAGGGTGATCTGGCCTACATTGAAGGGATCATACAGCAATGGGATGAAAAATTCATGCAAATGGGCAAAAACCGCGGCACCGGCCAGTCCGCCGATCAGGGCAAACACAGCATCCAGCCGTCCCTCTCCTACGGCAGCCCAGGTGGTTCCCGGGCAGTACCCGCAAAATCCCCAGCCGATACCGAACAAAATACCTGCCACGCCTGTGGCCACCAGACTGGTGGGCAGCACCCGGGTATTGGCCACACCCGCGGTTTCAAGTCCCAAAAGCCCAACGGCTGAGAGGATCACCGCCATGAGCATGAATTTCGGGATATCCCCTTCCATCATCAGATGGGCCCTGGCCATTTTATCTGCATTGCTTGCGCCGACGCGCTGGATCACAAATCCAAAGGCAATCCCGGACAATAACCCCAGCCATATTTCTGCACCCATTATTCCTCCTTTCCTGTGTTGCCGTAAACAAGGCGGGCCGTGATCATGGCAACGGCAAAAATAAGTACCCCGAAATACAACCCGCTGACAGCCAGTTGCGTGGATCCGGAAATAAACAGCCCCAGGGTACAGCCGCCTGCCAGTCTGGAGGCAAAAAGTATGATAAATCCACCGGCAAAGGTGGCGGCAAATCGTTTGATCCGGCTGTTCCCGAACCGCTTTTCCCATATTTCCGGGATATCTCTTACGGGTATGCTGCCGGTGCGGCCGGCGGCAAAACCACCGATGGCCATGCCCAGAACAAAGGCAAAGAGCCAGGAACCCGTATCCGGCATCGTTGTGTAATGGGGGTTGTTCTCAACATAATCCGGTGCAACCGTCTGGACAGCCCCTTTGATTAAGCTGACAAAACCACTGGAAGAGGCCGGGGGTCCGAATGTGGCAAAAATAAATACAATGATGCCTGCCAAAGCAAATGCCGCCGGAAGCCACGGCCAATATATGGGGGAGGTGTTTTTTTTATCCATGATCAACCTCCGCATGACATATAGCCGCCTGCAGGTTTACCTGAACCGGATCTGTCTTGTGACGGTTTTGTATCAGATTTCCGGGTTGAGACGGTCTGGGTTTCTGTTGAAGGGGTGGGCAGCATGCTGCCTGCCAATGTGTTTTCCCTGGTTTCCACGGGGAAAAATTTGTCCGGATTCCCCCACTCTTTCCAGGACGGTTCATAGGTGTACACCCGGTCAAACCCCATCAGACGGAGTATAAAATAGGAAAAAGAACTGCGTCGTCCTGAATTGCAGTAAACAATCACGGCCCTGGATGCATCCAGGCCGGCGTAAAGGCGCTGGAGCTGTGCATAGGGTTTGATCCCCTTTGTGTCCAGGTCGGTCCACGCATCCTGATAATTGATGTTGACGGCCGTCGGGATATGCCCGAGTTTCAATGGGGTTCCGTCAAGACCTTTGGTACCCTTTTCACCCATATACTCCGCTTGTGAGCGTACATCGATGATCTGGTAACAGAAATCGCCGAGCTGCTGATACACAAAATCACCGGTAATGAGCTGGTGTTTTTGTATGTTTTCTGCACGCGCCTGATAAAGCAGGGGTTGTGTTTCACGAGGGGTGGTTACCAGATCATACCCGGCATCTTTCCATCCATCGATGCCTTGCACGAGAATCTTTTTGTTTTCATGTCCCAGGATATCCAGAACCCAGAATACATAGGATGCCGTGGCTCCGCCGTCCCGTTCCGCGGAGTCGTAAAGAACAATGGTGTCTTTCGGTGTAATGCCGTGACGGCCAAGGATTTCCTGGGCCCGGGCAATCCCGATGAACGTCGATGCCACATCATCGCCGATATCATTATGCTGGAAAATGGACCAGGGAAGCCTTATGGCACCGGGGATCAATGCCCCGTCAAAATGGTCATCCGTTCTGACATCCGCGATGACCAGATCGGTATCATCTATATGGGCCTTGAGCCAATGGGGATATGCCACAAAGCGGGAATTGGGGTAGGTATCTGCCTGCTGGGAAGCTGAAACCAGGGACCATACCAGGCCCAGAAACAGCACCAGCGCCAGGATGATATACCGTAAACGGTTGTTTGTTTTCATGGAAAATTTCCTTCCTTTGTTCTGTATATTTTACTCACTTTACGCGGCAGGGACCTGTCGGGTAAATAGGGGATTTTACCCATTTGAAAGATACAGGGTATGTATACTGCCGGTAAAGCGGTTAAAATACATGATGATTGATATCCATATGCATAAAACCATGCATTTTCTATTGAAGATGACAGGGTATAATGCATCTTATGAGAATAGTACAATGGTTTCGCAAACTTGCTTCCCGGAACAAATGGTCAATGCGGCTGCTGGGCCTGCCGCAATCGGATACTGCCGAAGAGGTTCCGGGCCTGGTTCTGATTCAGATAGACGGCCTTTCCATGACCCAGTTTCAAAAAGCCCTGCAAGCCGGCCGGCTGCCCTTTCTTGAAAAGCAGATACGTAACGGCCGGTGGGCTTATAAACCCATGTATTCGGGTATGCCTTCCACCACCCCGGCTTTTCAGGGCGAGTTGTTTTACGGGGTCAAATCCTGTGTGCCGGCATTTGAGTTCATATCCCGCAGCGAACAACAGCGGCACGTCAGTTTTTATCCCCAGACCGCCAACCGTATCGGAGACCGTCTGGAAAAATCCGGCGCTCCGCTGCTGTCCGGGGGACACACCTATTCCACCATTTTTACGGGAGGGGCGGCCCAGGCCCGGTACTGCTCCCAGACCATGACACTGGAATCCATTGCCGGCACCCTAAATCCGTTGAAACTGGTTTTTCTGCTCATCTTGCATACGGGAAAGTTTGTGCGGATTCTGGGGGTGACCATCATTGAATTTTTTCTGGCCGTGACCGATTTTTTCCGGGGTCTGGTTCAGGGCAAAAAATTGATCAAAGAACTCGTATTTATCCCCGCCCGCATTTTAATCTGTGTCATACTCAGAGAACTGGTCTCGTTCCGGACCAAGCTGGCTGTGGGCAGCGGCGTTCCCATTGTGTGTGCCAGTTTTCTGGGCTATGATGAGCAGGCCCACCGCAGGAATCCGGGATCCATGTTCGCCCACTGGAGCCTCAAGGGCATTGATGACACCATCGAGGATATCTGCAGGGCAGCCGGACAATCCAGCTGCAGAAAATACGAAACCATTATCTATTCCGATCACGGCCAGGAAACGGTCACCTGGTACGGCAGCCGGTACGGGATTCCGGTAAAAGAGGCCATACGAAACGCCTATGAAGACCTGAACCCGGATGCAGCGCATGCCCATTCAGGATCTTACGACAATACCCTGGACGGGCTGTACAAAAAAGCCCGGGCATATATAATGAACCGGCCGTTTTCTGAAAACCTGCAAAAAGACAGCGGTCCGGTATCCCGGGATAAAATAGAGATTACCACCATGGGCCCGCTGGGTCATGTTTATTTGCCAGGGACTCCTGCAAGGGATTTTATCCGTGATTTTGCCCAAAAACTGGTTCAATCGGTTCATATCCCTCTGGTACTCTACCGGGACGACCATTGCATTGTTGCCATGAACCAGCAGGGGACCTTTGATCTGGCGCAGCAGTTTTTCATGGTCCTGGGAAAAGATCATCCATTTGCCGCCCAGACGGCCGAAGATCTGGCACGGGTCTGCCGTCATCCTGATGCCGGGGACATTGTGATTTCCGGATGGGATCCCACGGATCCGCCTTTGTCATTCAATATTGAAAGCGGTGCCCACGGGGGCCCCGGCTGGGAAGAAACCCGCGGTATGGTCGTGCTTCCCCAATATCTGAATACAAAAAAAACATATCTGCGGGCCCGGGATCTCAGACACCTGATACA
>JAIPDL010000133.1 GCA_021737695.1 Desulfotignum sp.
CCATGTTCAAAGATCCGGTGATGATGTACAGATATCCGACCCCCAGCAGATAAAACGACGCCCCGATCACGCCGATGAAGATATAGTTCAGGGCTGCGAAGGGGGACCGGTCTTTGTCTCCTAAGGCAATCATGGTATACGAGGTCAGCGAGGTAATCTCGATGAGCACATACAGGTTGAACAGATCGCCTGTGGCCGTCACCCCTAACAGGCCCACCACAAACAACTGATACATGACATAAAATGAAGACGCCCGATCCGGAATTTCCTGATCCACATTTTTGACACTGGCCACCAAATTCACAAATGCAATGCCTGATACCAGGACCAGGACCATGGCATTGAGCAGATCGATTCTCAGTTCAATCCCCATGGGCGGGGCCCACCCGGCCATGCGGTATTGCCAGGTGCCTGCGGTCAGTACCTGTTTGAACACGCCCACTGCCGCCACACTGGAAACAGCCGTGGCAGCCAGGGCGATGTAATAGGAGAGCGGTTTTTGGATCCAGGCGGCCAGGCCCGAGAAAAATGCCCCCAGAAGCGGGGCCAGTACAATTATTGCCGGCATATTGTTCATGGGTTATTTTTCCGATAAGCGTATTCTGAGTTCATCTTCTTCCAGGGTCTGATATCGCTGGTAGATCTTTACACACAGCGCCATGGCCACCCCGAACGTGGCCACGGACACCACAATGGCGGTGAGCATGAGCACATGGGGCAGCGGATTGATATAATCCGCTGCATGGATCACGGCATCGTGGGTGCCATGCCCCCCCTGTATGATGGGCAGCGTGGCCCCGTGCTTGTATCCGATGGACACATAAAACAAAATAATCGCCGTCTGAAAAATATTCATGCCCACCAGTTTTTTCATCAGATTGTTTTTGGCGATCATGGCATACAGGCCGATCATCATGAGAATGATATACAACCAGAAATTATATTTGGCCACAATCAGCGCCAGAAACTCATTCATGAGACTCTCCTACAGTCCTTCATCATGTCTGCCTTCAGACACGATATTCACGTAAATGATCACCATGACGGACATCACGGCAATGCCCACGCCGATCTCCACCCCCAGCATGCCCAACGCCCGGATATGACCGGGATCCCATGGCACCAGCGGCGCCAGCATCCCATAATCCAGAAACTGCCCCCCCATGATCATGGCCAGGACCCCGAGTCCCACATAGATCAGAACTCCGGTTGCGGCAAACATGGACAAAAATTTTTCCGTCACCCGTTTCAGCAGGGTTTTCAAGTTATAGGAGATGGCCATGAGAATCAGGCTGGATCCGAAAATCACGCCGCCCTGAAACCCGCCGCCCGGAGAAAAATCCCCGTGGGCCACCACATACAGGGCATAGATCTGGATAAAAGGAATCAGAATCCGGCACACCGTCTTGATGATGATATCCGAGGGCACCCAGTCCTTGTCCATGTGTTCGAATTCATTGCCCGGAATCATCCGGGTATCCGGATTCTTGAAATGAAGCATGACCCCCGTGGGAATGTGCCGGTAGTACCGGTCTTTTCCAGGCCTAAAATCTCTGAGCAGCAGAAAGCAGGCCAGCCCGGCGCAGAACACCACGGCGGTCTCGAACATGGTGTCATACCCTCTGTAATCCGCCAGCACGGCCGTGACCAGATTGGGCACCTG
This sequence comes from Desulfotignum sp., assembly GCA_021737695.1. Classification (GTDB taxonomy): domain Bacteria; phylum Desulfobacterota; class Desulfobacteria; order Desulfobacterales; family Desulfobacteraceae; genus Desulfotignum. The sequence goes on from JAIPDL010000133.1 coordinate 1,664, forward strand.
GGTTTCTTCCACAATATGTTCAATATAATAATCCGACAGATGGGTGGATGCCGGAGATGCGGGATCTCCCCAGTTCGGCAGATCCATGGTGCCGTATAACAGCAATCCGCCGGTCAGACAGACAATGACAAGTCCTAAAAATTTCAATCTTTGGTCCTCCTGCTGGTCCGGAATACCGCTGCCACCAAAAATACCGTGCTCACGCCCGCGCCCACGGACGCTTCGGTAAATGCCACATCCACTGCGCCCATGACGGCCCACAACAGGCACATCAAAAATGAATACGCGCTGAACAAAATAGCGGTTCCCAGAAGATCCCGGACGGTAATGGCGGCAATGGCGCAGAAAATCACAAAGGTCAGTACGATCAGATCAATGGGCCACAGCATTCGTTGTTATTCCTTTTCCTTTTTTTTAGTCCAGGGCCGCAAACCGGCCCGCATGCCGGCATCCACGATGGAATGGGTGGCCGTCGGGCTGGCCAGAAATACAAAAAAGACAATCAAAAACATTTTGATGGACAACAGCACCACACCCAACGACAGGTGGTGAAAGTTATAAATCACCAGCCCGGCAACCATGGTAAAAATCCCTAAGGTATCCAGTTTTCCCGCCGGATGCAGCCGGGAGTAAAAATCAGGCATCCGCATGATCCCCACAGCCCCGCCGATAAAAAAAATCAGGCCCATGAGCAGGCAGGACACGGACAGAATATTGATAATTATATGCATCATTACTCCATGAATGATTCTTCGTACAGGCCTTTGCGTTTATGAAAGTACCGGGAAGCAGCCAGTACGGCCACAAAATTTAAAAACGCATAGGCCAGGGCAATATCCACAAACATATCCACCCGTTCATACAGGTAGCCGATCAGCAAAAGCAGCACCACGGTTTTACTGCCGATGGCATTCACACCCACCAGGCGGTCCAGCACCGTGGGCCCCATCAGGCATCGATACAGGGGCAGTATCATGGTCAGACAAAGTCCGACGGCAATGCAGGAAAAAAAATAGATCATCTGTTTTCTCCAAAAACCTGCGCCACCCGGTCCCGCATCACGCCGGGAAGCCCTTCAGCACTTTGCCGGTCAATGGCATGAACCCGGAACCCGCCTTCGGCATTGGCAGTAATGGTGACGGTTCCCGGCGTCAGGGTAATGGCATTGGCCAGGGTGGTGATGGCGATATTTGATTTCAAACCGGTTTGAAACTGAATGATATGGGGATCGATCAACTGATGCATCCGGGGATGAAATACCAGAAACAGCAGGTGAAAATTGGCTTTGATAATTTCTAGAATCAGCCAGGGCGCATATTGACAAAACCGGAGAAACACCCTGGTATCCTGAACCGTGGCCCCGGCAAAAAGCAGATCATGAAAAAACCAGGCAATGGCCAGGCTGGAAATCACGCCCAGTCCCAGAAGAAGGGGCTCAAAATAGCCGGACAAAATGATCCAGGTGGCAAACATGAATACAAAGGTGATAATGAATGAAAAAAAACCGGCCTGTTTTTTTTTATTTTCTTTTTGTGGCATCACCCATCCCCCCTTTTTGACATTACTTTTTGATATTTCTCAGTCATGTTACACATCATTTTCACATACCTGTCCGTGGATAATTTTTTTGAAAAATAAAATAAGACCCTATTTTTCCACGCTGTAAAGATGACGGAATTTCTGAAACAATTTGGATACAGGGCCTTTGACTGCGGGGGACGTATCCGGGGGATCTTGTTTTGACTGTTTTTCAACACGATGGTCATATGCCGCTTGAATGGTCTGGATCAACGTATCCATATCCACGGGCTTGGACAGAAATTTGAATGCATTGTATTTGCCGCTTTCCAAGGCGTTTTCCACACTGCCATGTCCGGTGAGCACAATACAGGGGAGATCCGGCTGAAGGTCCTTGAGCAGCTTCTGTACCTCAATGCCGTCAATACCGGGCATCTGCAGATCCACCACTGCCACGTCAAAGGGTTCTTTGGCCGCAGCCGCCACCCCTTCTTCCCCGGAAAATGTCGTTTTCACTTCAAAGCCTTCCAGAGACATCCGTTTGGCCAGATATTTCAGAAAGGTCTGTTCATCATCTATAAATAAAAGTTTCATTGTCATTCCATTGATATCAGTTGGCACGCATTATCTTTTGACCGGAAACAGCAGGCACGGATAAACGGATTTATCGGCAATATTCCTGGATATGGATCCCAGCCACCGTTCGGCCAGGGCGGTCCGGTCACTGAAGCCCAGCACGATCAGCGTGGCCTGGTACTCTCTGGCCGCCTTGAGAATTTCGGTTTCCGGATCCCCCACATACACGTGCGGCCTGGCAGATATGCCTTTCTGGGCAAATTCATCACACAGGTCTTCCAGCCGGTTCCGTTCCTTTTTCCGCACCGACTGCGCCTCATGGGTATCTGAGGATTTCAGAGCGTCTTCATCCACCACATGCATCAGGTGAAGTTCTCCGATCACCTCCCCCAGCTCCTTGAGGCAGTCGACCGCTTTTTCGCTGCTGTTGGACCAGGAGGTAGCAAACAACGGCCGTTCAAACAGTTTTGCCGGCACCATTTTGTCTTCGGCCAGATGTTTGAATACCAGAATGGGGACAGGAGACCGGCGGGTCAGTTCCGTGATGTCGGATCTGGAATACAGCTGTTGCAGCTTTCCTTTCTGGGACCGGCCGATAACGATCAGATCCGGTTTTTCCTTGTCCACCACTTCCAGGATCTTGGGAATCAAAGACGACACTTCGATGTAGGCACCCACTTCCATGCCCAGTTCAAACAGATTCTCAGCCCAGTCGATGAAGCGGATATTGGCCATTTCCTTGAGCCGGACCGCGTCTTCTTTTGCATACCCCTTACCCCGGCGCATGGACACTTTGTCCCGCTCGATCACATTCAAAAACACCACATGTTCCAGCCCGGATTTTCTCATATCCAGAAGTGAATGCAGTGCATCATAGCAAAGGCTTTCAAACTTGGTCACAAACAACATTTTTTTTATTTTCATGAAACCTCCTGTCTTTGCCCTCTTAAGGCCGGCCGAACGCAGTTCCGGCCATCTGAAGCACCGCAGATCACGCAAGTTTTTTTCTTATGGCATCCACCAGTTCCTGGGGTTCCACCGGTTTTTCCAGGTAAATGTCGGGTTCCGGTACTTTTTCCCCTTTGAACTCTTCCAGGACTTTCTGGGATTTGAGAAAAGACCGCAGGGCAATGCCGGTGAACATGATCACAGGAATGGATTTCAAGGCATCGTCTGTTTTCAGATGACGGTACAGGCGAATCCCGCTTCCCCGGGGCATGAGCACATCTAAAATCACCAGGTCGGGTGTGTGTTTCTGTATCATCTCAAGGCCTTCCACACCGTCACACGCCACCAGGGGGGTATACTGATTTTCTTCCAGAACCGTGACGACAAATGTTCTGACATCCGGATCATCATCTACCACCAGTATTTTTTTACCCATATCACACCTCTTTACTTGTCATTTTCATCCCGGCCTGTTTCGGGCCTCTCAGGCAGCGTCATGGTGAACAAAGACCCATACCCCAAACGGGTATCAATGTCAATGGTCCCATGGTGCTCTTCCACCAGTTTTTTGGTCACCAGCAGCCCCAGACCGGTTCCTTTCCCTCCCTTGGAACTGAACATGGGGGTAAACAGTTTGAGTTTGGTCTCTTCATCCATGCCGCATCCATTGTCTTCAATCTCAAAAACAGCGGCCCCGGCTTCGGTTTTCCCGGTTCGAATCTCCACGTTGAATTGTCGGTCCAGATCATCCTCTTCCATGCAGGCGTCAATGGCATTGTTCACTAGGTTCAGCAGGGCCCGGTGCACGGTGCCGGGATCCAGCCACATCTGTCCCATTTCCGGGTCACACCGGGTGGTGATTTCTATATCATTGGCTTGAGCAAAATCCGATACCAGCGCCTTTACTTCGGTCACGATCTCATTGGGAGCGCACAGTTTGACCTCAGGATGCCTTTCCTTGGCATAGGTGAGCATATCCTGGGTCAGGTTTGCCACCCGCTCAATATTTTTCTGGATGGTCTGCCATCCGGATTTGATCTTTTCCATGTTGCTGTTCTGAAATCCCACATCCACGACATAGCTGCCGCCTTTCAGGCCGATGAGGATATTTTTCACATAATGGGCCAGGCCGGAAACCGTCTGCCCGATGGCAGCCATCCGCTCGGACTGGATCAACTCTTTTTCCAGGCGTTTGATTTCCGTCAGATCCTGAAAAAAATTGACAATACCCATGAATTCTTCTTTTTCATGGAGCACGCTGGTGGCATACCTGACTGGAATCAGCTTTTTGTTTCGGGTTTCCAGGGTCATTTCCTTCCATGGCATCTCTCCCCGGTCATGGGCCCCGTTCCTGGCTTCGGCCCTGAAAAAAGTGGCCAGTTCAGGGGGATACAGATCATCGATGGTCATTTTGTTCAACACGTTTCTGGCTCTTTTCTCAAACATGCGGGCCGCTTCCGGGTTATAGACCACAATCTGCCAGTCCTGGTCAAACGCGACAATGGCATCATGGCTGGAATGAATGAGCAGCCGCTGAAAATTGGATTTGCGCCGGATCTCCACGGTGGCTTCCGCCACTTTTTCCTCCAGATCCTGGGTATAGGAGGCCAACTGCTCCCGGATGCGGATTTTGGTCTGGGCCCGTTCCAGGGCAATGGCCAGGGCTTCGTCTCTCACCGGCTTGTTAATAAAATCACTGGCACCATACTGCAGGGCCGTGATAGTGGAATCAATATCCCCATGCCCTGTAACGATGATCACTTCCTTGTCCGGATCCAAGTCCTTGATTCGCTTCAGCAGTTCCAGGCCATCCATGCCCGGCATTTTGATATCGGTCACCACAATGTCCGGGGACTGCTTTTCAAACACATCCAGCGCGTCCTCACCGCTGGATGCCGTACAGGTGTCATACCCGTCACTTTTCAAAGACATGGACAACAATCTGACAATGGCCTGTTCATCATCCACAATCAAAATTTTGTTGGCTGACATATGTGTATTTCCTCACCCCGCGGCAGGGAATTGAACCGTGAAACAAGATCCGTTGCCCTCTTGGGTTTCAACACGGATGGTACCGTTGTAGTCCTTGATGATCCCGAAACTGATACTGGTGCCAAGCCCGGTCCCTTTGCCGGTCTCCTTGGTGGTGAAAAACGGCTCAAACAGCTTGTTTTTCACTTCTTCGTTCATCCCTGTGCCCGTATCGGACACGGTCGCCACCACATGGCTGTTTTCGGCAAAGGTTTTGATGGTCAATGTTTTTTCCACGGGACCTTCGGCCCGGGCGGATTTTTCATCCATGGCATCAATGGCATTGGTCACCAGGTTGATGAACACCTGCTCCAGGCGGTTATGTTCAGCCCGGATCTCGGGCAGATGGTCTTCCAGTTCCAGTACCACTTCAATGGAATGTACTGTGAGCTGGTGTCCGAGCACCTTGAACACATCCCGGATGGGATCATTAATATCCAGTTTTTTCAGATCCCGTTCCGACTGTCTGGCAAAATCTCTCACATGCTTGATCACACCGGCGGCCCGGGCCACATTTTCAATAATATCCTTGCTCATGTTCAGCAGATCTTCATCTGAAATCGTCACCCCTTTGTTCACCATTTTCTGGATCAAATCCGCACAGATCTGGATCACGTTCAACGGCTGGTTGATCTCGTGGGCCATACCGGCTGCCATGGTACCCAGGGTGGCCAGTTTGCCGGCCTGGATCAGCTGGGTTTCTTTTTCCACGCTTTCGGTCATATCCGTGGTGGACGCAATGAGCACCACCCGCTGGCTGAACATCACCTTGACCATTTTGATGTTGACAAAAAACGCCTGCCCGCTTTTTCGCCAGTGGCGTTTTTTGGTGAACAGCATGGAACTGCCGTGGGGCAACCCCTGCATGCCCTGCTTGATGGTTTCGTCGGTTTTTTCACCGATCTCCAGAAACGAGGTGCCCAGGAGTTCGGATTTGGAATACCCGTAATTTTCCCGGACCCTGTGGTTCACATCCAGGATTTCAAAGGTCTGGCTGTCAATGATAAATATGGGATTGGGGTTCTCATTGAAAAGGGACCGGTATTTTTCTTCCGATTTTTTGTATTTTTCATGGAGTTTGGACAGTTCCTGGTCCTGGAGTTCAATCTCCTCCTGGGCTTTTTTGTCTTCGGTTCTGTCCCGCAGGGTCTGGATGGCGCCGATGATTTTTCCATCCGGTGATTTGATGGGAGCTGCCGTGAAAAATATCCATTTTCCATTTTTTCCCAGGTGCGGGAAAAACTCTTCCGCTTCATAGGCTTCATGTATTATCTTGCATTTGCGCCAGGCATTGCCGTAATATTTGTGCACCGCATTTTCATCCATTTGTCCCACCACTACATCCGCCAGAGTGGGGCGTTTGGCTGACCGGAAAGGGGCCCACTGCCGGTCGGTTCCCACCAGTTCATAGGCCGGGTATCCGGTGAGTTCCTCACAGGCCGCGTTCCAGTGGGTGATGATGTGTTCATTGTTGATGATAAAGGTGGGGATCATGCTGCCCTGGATGATCTGGTTCAGCTCTTTTTCCATTTTCTGCAGGTCCCGGCGTTCCTCTTCCAGATAGGCAATGCGGTTTTCCGCAA
>JAIPDL010000134.1 GCA_021737695.1 Desulfotignum sp.
GAAGCTGTACAAAGTAGAGAAAGTCGTTCTTAAACCCTTCATGGTTGTCGCCGGTGACCACGCGCTTAATGATATGTCAAGCGATGAAAAAGATTCCTGGAAATCCATATTAAAGAAAAATGGGTTTGACGTTGTCTGCATAAACGCTGGACTTGGTGAAAACGATGATTTCGCCAGGATTTTTGTTGACAATGCCATCGATGCTGCCGCAGATGCCGGAATTATCTTAGAGTAACTGTATATGAATGGCATTGCCTTTGAGATATTTGTCAGCGTTGCGAGGCAATGCCACAGAAAAATCAGATTCAAGCCCTATGACGACATTGCCGCCACAGAAAATGAAACCCATTGTTTTCAAACCATAGCAATGACGGAACAGAAAAAGTAAAACAGGAATCAGGTTATGGATTATTCTTCTGTTCCCACCAGGGGCAGAACCCTTGATTATGCAGCCGGTGTATATGACATTCTGGAGCCCTGGGTCATGTTCGGGTTTCAGGAAAAAATCAACCGCCAGGTCATCGACCACCTGGAAATTGAACCGGACCACCGGATCCTTGATGTGGGCTGCGGCACCGGGGTTGTGACAAGGATGATTTCCGAAAAACTGTCTCCGGAAAAAGGGGGCGTGGCTTTAGGGATCGATGCTGCCGGAAAGATGATACAGGGAGCGGTTGAAAAGCGCCAGGGACCGGCCTGCACCTTCCGGACCGCAGCAGCCGAAGCCCTTCCCTTTGAAAATGAATCATTTGACGCGGTGGTTTCCACCCTCTTTTTCCACCATATCCAGATGGACTTGAAGATTCTGGCCTTTGCGGAAGCTTTCCGGGTGTTGAAACCCGGCGGACGGCTGGTCATTTCCGATATGCATGTCCCCGAGACATTGCTGGGCGCCCTGATTGCCCACGCTTCCCGCTGGCTGCTCTTCCAGCCCCAGATCGGGGAAAATATCCGGGGGGTGCTGCCGGATCTCATCCAGGGAGCCAGTTTCACATATCCCCGCCTGGTCAAAACCTATCTGGGATATATCACTCTGTTTGTGAGCAAAAAACCTGCGGGTGTGGAACCATGACCGTTTCGGCCCCTGATGGCAGTGTGATCAATGAATTTTTCGACCTTGTGACCCGGGAGTTACACCAGGCCCTTTCGCTGTTCCAGGAGACGGTCGCATCCATTCTGGACCAAAGCGGGGTCTGCCTGAACCCGCCGGGACCTTCCTGGTTTTCCCTGGAGAACCATTTTTTTTCCGCCCTGTTTCTCTATTCCTATATCCGGGGCCGTATCCCGGAGGACCGGCGCATTTACTATGCCGCTATGAACCAGTGCCTCAGGGGAATGGTCACCGGGTGCGACAATATTCTGGATGATGAATACAAAATCACCCTGGATACGGATCTGCCTGAATCCGCTGCAAAATTCCGATCCATCCTGGACATCATGGTCTGTGACCGGGTCCTGACCGCCCTTATGGTCAAGGGGGAAACGGCGGGGTGTTTTTCCCGGGACCAGCTGCTGACGGCAAATACCGTCTCCCTGCATGCCCTGTTGAAAAGCGGGGTCCAGGAGGCATCGGAAGAACAGGGGGTGGGAACCATCCTGCTTCCGGAGACCGTCTTATCAGATATCCATTCAGTAAAAACCGGGTTGCTGTTCCAGGCCCCATGGGCCCTGCCCGAAGCCCTTGAAGGGCCCGATTTGTCCCCCCCGGACCGGTTCCAGGACCTTGTGCCATGACTACGGCGTTCTGGATCAGAACCGCGGCTGCCTTTATTTTCCGGTCCGGCCGGACCACCGCCGCCTTAGGCGCCATGATCGGGATCGCCGTGGCCGCCCTGGTCTTTGTCTCTGCCGTGGCCACCGGGGTCAACGACTGCATGATCCAGAACGCCACCGGCCTTTACAGCGGTCAGATTTCAGGGACGGCCCTGCCTGCTGCCCTGGTGCCGGAAGACCTGGAACTTCCCGGAGTCTCCGCAGTCCTCCGGCGGTACCTGATTCCGGGAATAATCAGCAGCCTGAAAGACCACGCCGGCCAAACCGCTGCCGCCGCATCCGGCGCTGACCTGTCCCTGACCCTGGTGGCCCTGGACCCGGAACCGGAGAAAACCGCCTGTGCATTCTGGAAAAAAATCATTGCCGGCACCTACCCGGCCCCGGAAAAAGACGACATCCTCATCAGCCGTCAGACCGCCCTGGCCCTGAGTGTCCAACCCGGCGATCCCCTCTTGTTCCGGTCCGGCTCTTTTGAAAAACAGTTCCGTGTGGCCGGTATTTTTGCCACCGGCATTCCTGCCATGGATCAGGGACTGGCCTTCTGTCCTAAGGCCGCCATGCCTGTGTTGCCGGAAACCTGGTCAACCGCGGTGTTTCTGATGCCCGGCGTTTCGGAAACCCGGATCCGGTCGGTCTGGGCTGAAAAGGGAATAGATCCTTCCCGGTTCCAAACCTGGCAGGAAGCCATGCCCGATCTGACCCAGCTCATTGATCTGAACCGGATCTCCATGGGCTTTGTCAACGTTCTTGTCCTGGGGGTGGTGGCATTTGCCACGGCCGCCGCCTTTGCCATCTCCATTATCAGCCGTCTACGGGAATACGGAATCATGAAAACCATGGGCATCACGCCGGGGGAAACCGTGCTGCTTATTTTCTCACAGGTGATTCTGCTCAACCTGATGGCTGCCGCTGCCGGCATCCTGCTGGGGGCTGCTGTGGCTGCCTTTGCCGCAGGGACCGGGATCGATCTGTCCGGGTTCACCTCCCACAACCAGTATTTTGTGGTTTCCGGGGTGATCGTTCCCAGACTGACTGTCTTTTCCCTGCTGCTGCCCCCGGGGCTGGCCCTTGTCTTCTGCCTGGCCGCCGCAGCCTGGCCGGTCCTGATCGTGGTCCGGCAGCAGCCGGCCCGCATTTTAAGGAGCATCTAGCAGTGATCCAGATAACAGACCTTTATAAGGGGTTTACATCCGGATCCAGGAGGGTCCAGGTCCTCTCCGGGGTCAGCCTGTCCGTGGAAAAAGGGAACACCCTGGCCGTTGTCGGAAAATCCGGATCAGGCAAAACCACCCTGCTCAACTGCCTGGGGGGACTGGAACGGCCGGACAGCGGCCGGATTACCTGCCTCGGCACGGAAATCACGGCCCTGGATCAGCGGCAGATGACCCGGTTCAGACGTCAACACCTGGGGTTCATGTTCCAGGCCGGCAACCTGATCTCCTGTTTCACCGTGTTTGAAAACATTGCATTTCCCCTGCATTTGAACCATTATGGCAAAAAAGAACGGCACCGCCGGGTGAACCGGCTGCTGGAAGCGCTTTCCCTGGAGGGATTGTCCCGGTCCATGCCCCATGAACTGTCCGGGGGTCAGGCCCAGCGGGTGGCCTTTGCCCGTGCCGTCTCCCATGTGCCGGCACTGCTGCTGGCAGATGAACCCACGGCCAGCCTGGACAGTGCCACTGCCTTGCACCTGATCCGACTCATGGCAGATACCGGCAGGGCCCTGGGGGTCACCATTATTGTTACAACCCATGACAAGGACATCATCCGGCTTTCAGACCGGACCATCCGCCTGACGGATGGAAAAACAAAGGAAGGAAACCATGCAATAACCGGTTAAGTTTTTATTGGCAATTGCGGGGGCCATGCTTATTGGCGGATGCGCCCACACCGCGTACCTGGGATTCCATGGCAAATCCGTCAAAGCCTTTCCCGACATTCATGCCGGCGTGAACCGGGATGTTCAATGCCTTGAATGCCATCACCCGGACCATGCCCAGGTCCCCCTACCCCCCACCCCGACTTTACCGGATGCCTGAAGTGCCATAACGATTAAGGGAACAGGCCATGACTGCAGGATATCGAAAAGCAGCGCCTGTTCGGCCCGTGCCGGCCGTCCTGATCCGAATGTCATTCGACAAATGACTGTGTTTGAAAGATAGTTGGAAGCCAGGCTTTTTTTCTCAAACCAAACAGCCTTTGATAAAAAATGTATCATATAGTATGATTTTAAAGGGTTGCGGTAATAAAAAACACAATGAATTTATACGCGGAGATTCGACATGAGTGATTTCATTCTGCAGTTCAGCCCGGTAACCCAGGCTTTGATCGCCACGCTTTTCACATGGGCAGTGACCGGAGCCGGAGCGTCCCTGGTTTTCTTTACAAGGACCATCAATCAGAAATTCATGGACGCCACCCTGGGGTTTGCCGCCGGGGTCATGATCGCCGCCAGCTTCTGGTCCCTGCTTTCGCCTGGCATTGAAATGGCGGAGACACTGGGACAGATCCCGTGGCTGAGCGCCGTTATCGGATTCATGGGCGGCGGCATCTTCATGCGCCTGATCGACAATTTCCTGCCCCATCTCCATCCCGGCCTTGCCATGGACAAAAAGGAAGGCGTCAAAACCTCCTGGCAGAGAAGCACCTTGCTCGTCCTGGCCATCACCCTGCACAACATACCCGAAGGCCTGGCCGTCGGTGTGGCCTTCGGCGCCGTGGGAGCCGGGCTTCCCTCGGCCACCCTGGGCGGTGCCATCGCACTGGCCATAGGTATCGGCATCCAGAATTTTCCTGAAGGAACGGCCGTGGCCATGCCGCTGAGGCGGGAGGGCATGTCCAAGGGAAAAAGTTTTTTTATGGGCCAGGCCTCCGGTATTGTTGAGCCGATTGCTGGAGTCATCGGTGCGATATTTGTTATGAAAATGCAAAATATTTTACCCTATGCGTTATGTTTTGCAGCAGGTGCAATGATTTTTGTGGTGGTGGAAGAACTCATTCCAGAATCTCAAAAAAAGCATGAAAATATCGATACGGTTACAATGGCGACAATGGTTGGATTTTCAATTATGATGATCCTTGATGTGGCGTTGGGATAAATTTTCGGATTCCCTGCAAAAACCGTCTTTCTATTCCAACTGTTTTTCCGGAATTTCAAACTCAGAGGGTTCAATATGAATTTCCACATCGATTACTTCAGGACCGTTTTCAAGAATCTGTTTTTTAACCGCTTCCGCAACCTCATGACCGTCAAAAACCGTCATGTGACTGTCCAGAACCACATGTAGATTTACCTGGAGATTACTGCCCATATATCTTGTTCGAATGCCATGGGCCTGAAGGACGGAAGGATGGCTCTCTGCAATCGATTTGATCTGCTTTAGGATTTCTTCAGAGGCGCCGATATCAACAAATTCCCTGATCCCATCAAAAATTATTTTGACAGCGGCATGGAAAATCAAGGCGGTAACAAACACCGCCCCGATGTGATCCAGAAACGTCCATTCCGGAAAAATCATTGATGCGCCAACGGCAATGAAAACAGGTATGGAACTAAAGGAATCAAGACGATGATGCCAGGCATTGGCCACCAGTGACATGCTTTTGATTTTTTTGCCGACCCTTGCTGTCCATTGATACAGTAATTCTTTTACAATAATTGAAATCACTGCAGCCCACAGTGCTGACATTGATGGCGGATGGACATGTTTTTGCTTTATCGTGACAATCGCTTCCCATCCGATGGCGGCCCCGGCACCGAAAAGAATGATACCGATAAACATTGTGACAAGTGTCTCAAGCCGCCTGTGTCCATATGGGTGACAGCTGTCCGGAGGCCTTGACCAATAGTAGGATCCTATGATAACGGCAAAATCCGTGACCGTATCGGAAATACTGTGAATACCGTCAGCCAGAACCGCCTGGCTGTGACCCAGCACACCGGCAGAAATTTTCAGCGCAGAAAGCGCAACATTGATACACAGACCGATCCATGTGACTTTGCGTATTTTTCTATCCCGATCCGTCGAAGAAGGTGGCGGTTCTGAAGCATTCCCGTTCTGAAAATACCTGGTCAATTCTCACTTCCCTGGAATGGCAACATTGTCATCATCATAGTCGCCCTGATCCGCAGACGTGTGACAGGCGGAACAATTCCCCAGAGAACCGATCGATGGTCTGGCCAGAACCGCCGGCTCCAGTTCATGATGCTTTTCCAGGATATAGGGTATCTCACTCACCCTGAGGGGTGTGTTACCTCCCAGGCTTTTCATGATTTTTCGAGACCGTTTGGCCGGCCTGCGATCCGCTGCATTGGCTGTAAGGTATTGATCAATGGTGTTCCGGGTTTCTTCATCGAGCAAGATACCTTCACCAAAGTGGAACGGCAGTTCTTCAAGAATCTTTTCCCAGGAGCCGGACGGCAGCAGCCACGGCTGATACGCAAAATGGCAGGCACCGCATTCCTGCTCATAGGTGTCATTTTCCACAGAGACTGACTGCCTTTTTTCATGACGGTGATGTTTTCCATGGTCATTGTCGTGCTCATCATCGTCAGCAAACCCGGCACCTGCAAAAAAAAGTATCAGCATGACCCCGGCAAGGATGCTGTATTTTAATCTATTCATACCCGTTTTCCTCTTTTCCAGATCATTTTTTTGAAAAAATTCATTAAAACACCCAGCACATCAACGGCTTTTTTCAGTATAATAAAAAGAATCTGACATGTCATACGAAAACTGCCCATCAGCAGAGCAGACTGAATGCCCATCAATCGGCATTTTTCTTCTGTTCAGCAGCCAGCAGCGCCGCCCCATAGGCGCCGGCCAGCTGGGGATCGGATGGAATTTTGATCTCCCGGCCCAGTTTGCCGGCCAGCAGTTCCTTCATGCAGGGGTTTTTGGCCACCCCGCCCGTGAACACAATGGGGCCCTCCGAAGAAACCCGGTTGATCATGCCGGCGGCCCGGCGGATCACACTGGTGTGCAGGCCCCGGGCAATCTCTTTGCGGTCTTCGCCCCGGGCAATCAGGGACGTGACCTCGGATTCGGCAAACACGGTGCACATGCTGGAGATCAGCAGGTCTTTTTCAGCTGCCAGGGCCTGGGCACCGAAATCCGCCAGTGCAAACCCCAGGGTAGCGGCCATGATTTCCAGGAACTTGCCCGTGCCGGCGGCACACCGGTCGTTCATTTCAAATTTTTTCACCTTTCCGGTGTCAAACAGGGCAATGGCCTTGCTGTCCTGCCCCCCGATATCCAGGACGGTACGGGCATCGGGAAATTCAGCCCATGCCCCCCTGGCATGGGCCTTGATCTCCGTGACAGTGGGCGCGTCAAAAGACAGTTCAAACAGGTTCCGGCCGTATCCCGTGGCCATGATGCTGTCAAAAGACACCTTCTCGATGAGTGAATTAGCAGTGGCCATGGGATCAAATCCGGTATCGGCCTGGAAGGTTTCCAGGATGGTGCCGATCCCATCCACGACCACCAGTTTGATGGTGCGGGAACCGATATCGATACCGGCATACCGCACCGCTGTTGTATCTGTGGCCATGACAATCTTTACCTGAGCTGCTCGATAAAGGCTTCCACCCGGGTCTTGAGCTGACCGGCATCTTCCATGCCGTAATCGGTTTCCACCCGCAGACAGGGGATGTTTTTTTCTTCCAAAGCCTTTTCCACGGGAATGGATTCCATAAGATAGGGCTGGCAGAACTGGAGCCCGTAATGGATCACCCCCTGGGCGTTGTATTTTGCGACCATCTCCTGGATATGGTCCAGGCGCTCGGGATTGGGGGTGAATATGGCACAGTCTACCTTAAAATACCGGTCCACGATGGCGTCCATCATCTCATCCACGGTGGTGCCGGTGTTGTCGGTGAGGTTACGGGTGCCCCGTTCCCCAACACAGGATTCTTCGCCCACGATCACCGCCCCTGCGGTTTCGGTGATCATGTGCAGTTTCCAGTTGGGAACGGCCTGGGGGCATCCCGACACCAGGATCCGGGGAGCGCCGGCAGGGAATGCCCCGGTTTTTTCCTGGATCCGGGTTTCCAGCTCATCGCAGATTTTGTTGACCGATTCCGTGAACCGGGCCGGGTTGTCATAGAAGAATACCTGGTTGGCCAGCAGGGCATCCAGGCCGGAGATGGGGGCGGGATCTGCTTTTCTCAATGCAGACAGCCGGTGGATGGCGGCCCGCTTGGCGTTCACCACATCAATGGCGGATTTCAGGGATTCCGAAGTCACGGCCACTCCGGTCAGGTTTTCCACAGCTGCCTTGAATTTCATATATTCCGTCTTGAGCAGGTCTTTGGTCTGATCGGTCTTGGTCTGGGGCAGGTCCATGACATAGAGGTTGTCCACCAAATGTCCCAATGTCTCATAAGCTTTTTTCGGGTGCATTCCCTTTTAGTTGCATAAGCAAAGTGACCGAAATTGTTTAAAGATATTATTAATCAAGATGTTCCATCTCCCAGAAAGAAGCTGACTTCTTAAAAACAGCATTGATTCTGATGTTTCCGGTTTCCAGAA
>JAIPDL010000135.1 GCA_021737695.1 Desulfotignum sp.
CCCTGGCCGGTATCCTTGCCATGCAGCCAGAGGTGCTGATACTGGACGAACCCACGGCCAACCTGGACCCGGACCTGCCCACTCCTGTTTTCATGCAGGATGACAAACTGTGCAGTCTCAAAAGGCTCTCTTTTTCCTATCGGCAGCGCACCACCACCATCCAGAAACTGCAGCATGAACATGAGCACCGCCATCCCCACCTGCATATCCATGAACACCCCACCGCCATGGCCAAACAGTGCACACCCACCCCCATGAACATTCCCATGAATGAGTTTTGCGCCTTTAATTAATTCACAAAAAGCCGGCCGCATAAAAGATGCAAGACCTTGGATACCCTGCTGCATGTGTCGGCTGAGTCCATGGAGCTCACTCACAGCAGGTGTCAAACAGGTTGTTCAACAGATGGACAGGCACAATGGTTACGCCGGTCCGCTGCTGTTTTTCTTCTCCGGCATAAACCAGGCCGCAGCCGTCTGGGATATTTTCGGGGAAAATCTGGGCAATATGGTGCAGGCTCTTAAAATAATCCCTTGTGATGGTCATCCCGGCTTTGATTTCTATGGGAAAAAGATCGGTACCCGTGACACAGACCAGATCCACCTCGTTGCCTTTGCTGTCTCTGTAAAAATACAGGTTGCTTTTTTTCCCCTGGTTGAACCGGTGTTTCAGAGCTTCGGCCACAACCATGTTTTCAAACAGATTACCCCGGAGCGGATCACGTGATACCTGACGGGGAGTTTCAATGCCCAGCAGAAAGGCGGCCAGTCCCACATCAAAAAAATAGAGCTTAGGGGATTTGATCAGGCGTTTGGACAGATTTCCATGATAGGGCTGCAGCAAAAAAATGATGTAACTTGCTTCGAGTATGGAAATCCAGTTGCGGGCCGTGGTGTGGGATACGCCGGTGTCATTGGCAAGGCTGTTGAGATTGAGCAGCTGCCCGCACCGCCCGGCACACAACCGGACAAAGCGCTGGAACAGGTGCAGATCTTTTATGGCTGCAAGCTGTCTTAGATCCCGTTCGATGTAGGTTTCAAAATAATCACCTAAAGCCTGGACCGGATCCAGTTGCTTATCCCATATGCGGGGGTAGAACCCATGGAGGATCAGATGGTCCACCAGGGGAAGGGGTACAGCGGTTTGCAGCTCCGCCATGGAAAAAGGCAGCAGTTTTATCAGGGCGGTGCGGCCGGCCAGTGATTGATTGACGGCATGACTCACCTCAAACTGCTGGCTGCCGGTGAGGATGAAAAGGCCGTCCCGAAGATCTTCGTCCACCATTGGCTGAATATAGGAAACAAGATCCGGGGCCCGTTGGATTTCATCTAAAACAGCCCCATCCGGATACTGGGCAAGAAATCCCCGGGGATCATCCATGGCAAACTGCCGGATATCCGGAGATTCCAGATTGGCATAGGGTTTGTCGGAAAACACCTTCCGGCAAAGGGTGGTCTTCCCGCTCTGTCTCGGGCCGGTGATGGTGATGACCGGGTATTTTCCTGCCAAGGCGTGCAATACCGGTTCGATGGTGCGATCTATCAGTGTCATATAAAGATCATTACCCCAAAATGGTGCAGATTGCAAGTGTAACTTTCAATCTGCACCATTTTTTCGGATCGATGCCGGGAGGCCCACAGCAACCCGGCAGATGAATTGTTTTCAATTCCTTTCAGATAATATCGGCCTTGGCCTAAAGCTTGAAAAAAGAACCGGCGAATCAGAAAGTCAAAAGATTAGATTTTTCTTGATTTTTTATATAAAATTTTATATATTTAGTCCGTGAAAAAGATTGTTTTTATAAGTACCAGCCGGGAAGATATACTCACATTCCCAGAACAGGCAAAAAGAAAAGTTGGACACGAACTTATGTCGGTCCAAATGGGGGTGGACCCTTTGGACTGGAAACCAATGGCATCAATCGGAAAGGGTGTCAAAGAAATCAGGATACATACCGGCGGGGAGTTTCGAATTATCTATGTGACCAAATTCAAAGAAGCTGTGTATGTGCTCCATGCCTTTCAAAAAAAGAGCCAAAAAACGCCCGGAAAGGATATCGGTCTGGCAAGGAAAAGATTGAAACAATTACAGGAAGCAAGGAAACGTTTGCCATGAATAAGAGATATAAAAATGTTTTTGACGCTCTGGAGGAAGATCCAGCTGTTGCTAAAAACCTGTTTATCAGAAGCCGGTTAATGATAGAAATCCGCGAACACATTCAGAAAAATAAACTGACACAGAAAGAAGCCAGCATTAAAACAGGTGTGACACAACCCCGTATCAGTGATCTTATGAGAGGAAAAATCGATCTGTTTACCATCGATACCCTGGTATCCATGCTTGAAAAATTAGGCATTGATGTTGATGTCACATTGACGCGGGCAGCATGACGCTGGTGTGATACCATCCTGTTCTTTTCAAGTGAATTGCATTGGCCAGGATGACAAGGCTGCCTGACGTCACCGGATTCATGCCAGATCCAGGGCGTAGCGGATCTCATCTTCAAGGATACCGGTGCTGCCGGGCAGAAACCCTTCCAGGGCGGCCCTGGACTGCCGCCCCCCGATCCGTCCCAAAGCCCAGGCACACATGGACCGCACCCGTTCATCGCTGTTTTCTTTAAAACATCGGATCAGGTCTTTTGCATACCTGGCATCACGGGTATTGCCCATGGCCCGGGCCACATTCATCTTCCACTGCCACAGCCTGTCCGGCCCCATGTAGAACATGTGGGGCCATACCCTGGAGGTAAAATGGGATGCATCCATATGGAGCAGAGAAGAAAGCCTGAAATCCTTTTCTTTGGCTGCCACCCGCTCATTGACCGGCAGATCGGCAGCCAACCAGGGGGCATTTCTGGGGCAGACGTTCTGGCACCGGTCGCATCCATAGACGTAAATGCCCATGGGCTCCCGAAGCTCTCTGGGGGTCAGGCCCTTTCCGAAATAGGTCAGATAGGAGATGCATTTTCTGGGATCAATGGTGCCGTTACCCTTCAGTGCCCTGGTGGGGCAGGCCGTGACACAGGCATTCCGGCACCAGTCTGGACACCCCATCTCTATGCTGGGGCTGTCCGGGTCAAAGGCCCGGTCCACCACAACGGCGATGGGCAGAATCCAGGACCCCTGCCTGGCAACTTTATTGGAGTAGAACAGGCAGTTTTTGCCAAAGGTGCCCATGCCGGCCCGGGCCGCTGCCATCCGGTGGGGCAGGTTAAAGGGGACTTTCGAGTCAACACCGCTGTCCCGGAGAAAGGACCGGAAGGCCTTGATGCGCCTGGACAGGCCGTCCTTGGTCACCCGGTCGTCATCCAGGTAGCACCGGCCGAAATGCCCCTCCATCTGCCGGGGAAACCGTTTTTTGAAGTAGACCTCCATGAGGACAATGATGGTTTGGGCACCGGCCATGACCGTTTTCGGATCGGTGCCGTCCATGAGCTTCAGCCCTGCGGTCTCAGCCCAGCCGTATTCATCCTGCCGGTCTTTCAGAAAATCCAGATGGGTGTCAAAGGGTTCGGCCGTGGTAAACCCCACATCTGCAAATCCCAGTTCGCAGGCTTTTGCGACAATATCCTCTCTGGTCAGGCCGGTCATATGACCCCCCGTTTCCGGGCCAGGTGCATCATCTGATCAGCCATGCTTTCCGGCGGTATCCGGTAATCAGACCCGGATTTGGGTACAAGACTTACTGCTTCCACAGGACAGACAGACACACACAGGCCGCAGCCGATGCACCGGTCCAAATCCACCCGGGCAATGTCCTCATCACCGACCGCCAGCGCTCCCATCTGGCATCTGTCCATGCAGGCTTCACACCCGGTGCAGGCATAGGCATCCACCCTGGCAAAATGGTTGGAAAAGACAAGATCTGCCGGTTTCGGATGTTTGTTCAAGGCCCGGAGCACCCCGCAGCAATCCCCGCAGCAGTTGCACATGCCGCCCGGGTTCTGGGAAGTGGCGGGCTGGGTCACCAGACCGGCCTCTCTGCAGTCTGCCAGGATCTTTTCCGCCTCTGCCAGGGAAATTTTTCGCCCCATGCCCCTGTCCAGGTAATACTGCCCCATGGAACCGAACATGAAACAGGCCTCAAGGGGTTTGCCGCAGTCATGGTCCACCAGGGCGGCGGTCTTGCGGCAGATACAGTCCGTGACCACAATGGCGGGCTTGTCCCTGAGAATGGCCAGGGCATCTTCATGGCTTGCCACATGATGGGTCACATCAATGGACTTGTGGACAGGGATGGTTCTCAGGAAATATTCCGCCCCTTTTTGCATGGCATGGTCAAACGCCTCTTCAAAATACTGCCTGGCCATGGCGGCAAATTCCGGTTTGAGGTTTTTGACCTGGAACTCGAACAGCCCATGGACAAAGGGAATGGCCCCGTACCGGGCCTCATCCCCCTTTTTCAGGCAAAAGAGCAGTCCTTTGTCTGCCATGACTTCCAGCTGCTCTGCCACCGCCTCTTCGGGCTGTCCCGTGCGGGTGCTGACGGTCCGGGCTGTTTCCAGCATGGGGGAGAGCTGGGAGAACATTTGTGCCTCCTGCTCTGTGAAAAGGTACTGGAGAATTCTGATCTCGATGCCGGATGCTGTTTGAGGAAATCCCATGGAGTACTGGTCCAGCTGCTGCTGTAATCTGCGGTAAATGTCTTCTGCCATCTGTCCTTTTCCTTATTATATCGCCTGCCATCCCGGAACAATACTGGCAAATTCCTGCTGAAAAGCCGGACGTCTGAGGTTGTCATTTTTGACTTTGACTGCCAGTTTTTTCCATCTGCTTTCATCATTCATCACGTTGACCAGCATATGGCGAACTTTTGCCATTACTTCAGCCTTTCTCGCATATTCTTCTCTTTTGTGATTGGAAGAAAGATTACCCAGTCCGGAAATATACCATTTAAGAATTTTTTCAGGGTACTGTTTTTCAAGTTTTTCTGCGATGCTTACAATCGTATCGCTGGTAAAATTGTATTGTGGATAACTGCACTTTGACAAAAGATTCACAACACTGTCGTACTCTTTTCGATCCATATGGATTTTCATCTGCTCAGTTTTTCCGGTATCTTTCATTTTTTTCAGGAGTCTGGGTTCATACTCTTTCCATTCTACCGCCGTACACGCGCTTTTGAATTTTTTGTATTTATCAAGGGTTAAATAATCTGCCGCCTGATCAAACTGAAGTTCGATCCAGGTCGTCCGGTCACCCGCCTCCTGGGCCCGTTCGGCCACAAACGCCCGCAATTCATGCATCCGCCCTGTTGCCTTCTTAAGTCCTTTTTGGGCGATCTGAATCGATTTTTCCTTCTCTCCTGTTTCCCAGTAAAACTCAGCCAGATCATGGTAATCAGCGCCAACTTTCATATACTTCAACCGAAGCTCAAGGTATTTGTCATGGTCCCCGATCTGCCGATAAATGTTGCGGGCATTGCGGGTTTGCCACTCATCATGCATAGCTTCCAGGCTTTCGGCAAGGTATCGAAATTCAGCAGCGGAATAACAGGCGGCATAAGCAAGCTCATTCAGCGCATCCTCCCCTCCTGAATTTTCGCTTTTAATAAACGGTAGGACAGAGTCGAGTATTTCACGTCGATACGTTTCATCGACCTTTTTTGAAGTCAGACGTTTTGTAATTTCATACAGCAATTCCCACACCTGGTCTTCCACCCCATAAGGTCCGCCGCCATACGCATCCAGATCCTCAAGATCCGGCAGCAGCTCAGCCCATATGGACATGATGGCTTCCCCTTCCGACCGGCGTTTAAGCATCTTGGAAACAGCTGTATTTTTCTTTAAATAATCAAAGCACTCTCGACGTATCTCAGGATCGTTTTCAGCCAGATTACGTATCAGCTCTGAAAGGGCCTTTGTCGGTGCTGCTGTAATCAGTTCGGCCAGTGCAGTATCTTTTTTTGTTTTACTCTTTGCCATATCGGCCTTTCCTTTTACTATTTCAGACATCATGATCAGTATTTCCACCGCAGATGGCGGGGTATAAATAATTTCCTGATTTGAATCTTTACCAGAAGTTAATTTTCAGATAAAGCAATTTTTGCAATATTATCCGCCATGACGGAAAATTCGGAAAAACAGCACACATTTCAGCTTTTCACCTGCGCCGTGACCTGTTATATAAAAAGAAACATAAAGATCCGCCGGAAAGATTATGGTCACCTGCCGGCATCAAACCGCCGGTATATAGGAAATTGAGGCAGCGTCATATGGGAAAGACACCGGAAAATTTTGTGGAGACAGTCAAAAGGCCCCTTCTGCAAAAGGGGCTCAGCCGGGAAAAGCGGGTCTGATGAACAAAAAACAACTTTCCGAACGAGATATCTGCACAAAGTACATCACACCGGCCCTGGCCCGGGCGGGCTGGGATGTTGCTACCCAGGTCAGGGAGGAATACCCGTTGACCCGGGGGCGGATCATCGTGCGGGGCAAGCTGCATACCCGGGCCAGGCACAAGCGGGCGGATTATGTTCTGTTCTACAAGCCCAATATTCCCATTGCCGTTATCGAAGCCAAGGACAACAACCACAGCCTCGGTGACGGCATGCAGCAGGCCTTAGGCTATGCCGACATGCTGCAAGTGCCGTTTGTGTTCAGCTCCAACGGGGACGGGTTTCTGTTTCACAACGGGATCGCCCCGGACGGCGTGATGGAGCGGCCCCTTGCTCTCCATGAATTTCCTTCCGCACAAACCCTGTGGCAATGGTGGGCCCGGCACCGGGGCCTGAATGACCAGCAGAATGCGCTGGTGACACAGGATTATTTTTCCGACGGCAGCGATAAAAGTCCGCGTTATTACCAGGTGCTGGCCATCAACAAAACCATCGAGGCCATCGCCCGGGGCCGAAACCGCATCCTCCTGGTCATGGCCACTGGCACCGGCAAAACGTACACAGCTTTTCAGATCATCTGGCGGCTGTGGAAATCCAGGGTGAAAAAACGCATCCTTTTTCTTGCGGACCGCAACATCCTGGTGGACCAGACCATGACCAACGACTTCAAGCCGTTCGGTTCAGCCATGACCAAGATCCGGAAGCGCCATGCCGACAAATCCTACGAGATCTACCTTTCTCTTTATCAGGCCGTCACTGGCAACGAGGAAGAGAAAAACATCTACCGGCAGTTCAGCCCTGATTTTTTCGACCTCATCGTCATTGATGAATGCCACCGGGGCAGCGCAGCAGCGGATTCAGCCTGGCGGGAGATCCTGGAATACTTTGCCTCGGCCGCCCAGATCGGCCTGACGGCCACGCCCAAGGAGACCAGAGAGGTCTCCAATATCGATTATTTCGGGGATCCCATCTACACCTACAGCCTGCGGCAGGGGATCGATGACGGTTTTCTGGCCCCCTACAAGGTCGTGCGCATCGACCTTGACAGGGATTTGACCGGATGGCGGCCCGACAAGGGCATGACAGACAAATACGGCAACGAGATCGAGGATCGTATTTACAACCAGAAGGATTTTGACAAAACCCTGATACTCGAGCAGCGCACCCGGGTCGTGGCAAAAAAAATCACGGCGTTTCTCAAACAGACGGACCGCTTTGACAAATCCATTGTTTTTTGTGAAAACATCGACCATGCCGAACGCATGCGCCAGGCACTGGTCAATGAGAACCCCGACCTGGTGGCGCAGAACAGAAAGTATGTCATGCGCATCACCGGCGACAACGCGGAAGGCAAGGCTGAACTGGACAACTTTATTTTCCCGGAGAGCCGGTACCCGGTCATTGCCACCACGTCCAAACTGATGAGCACTGGCGTGGATGCCCAGACCTGCAAGCTGATCGTGCTGGATCAGCGCATCCAGTCCATGACCGAGTTCAAGCAGATCATCGGCCGCGGAACCCGGATCAATGAAGATTACGGCAAATACTACTTCACCATCATGGATTTCAAAAAAGCCACGGAACTGTTTGCCGACCCTGATTTTGACGGGGACCCGGTGCAGATTTACGAACCGCAAGATGATGAGTCACCCGTGCCGCCGGATGTTTTTGAGGAAGATCAGAGCGAAAATGATGTCATCTACCCGGAAACCGGAGAAGACCGGGAACAGCCCGGCCTTGTTGAATCAGGCGTTCGCCGGTACGTGGTGGCCAATGTGGAGGTCAAGGTCGCAGCAGAAAGGGTCCAGTACTTTGATGCGGCCGGCCGCCTGATCACCGAATCCCTCAAGGATTATACCCGCAAGGCCCTGGCCAGGGAAT
>JAIPDL010000136.1 GCA_021737695.1 Desulfotignum sp.
TGCGGCCCCAGGAGATCTCCAACCACCCCGGTATTATCCGGCGCCTGGGCGTGATTTCCATGAACACGGCCCTGGAAATGGATATCTACGGCAATGTCAACTCCTCCCATGTGTTTGGCACCCATGTGGTGAACGGGGTAGGGGGCAGCGGCGAGTTCACCCGGAACAGCCATCTGTCCATCTTCATGACCCCGTCCGTGGCAAAAGGAGGAAAAATTTCTTCGGTGGTGCCCATGACCCCCCATGTGGACAACAACGAACATTCGGTTCAGATCGTGGTCACGGAACAGGGCCTGGCGGATCTGCGGGGCTTAGGACCCATGGAGCGGGCCCAAAAAATCATCAACACCTGTGCCCATCCGGCCTATCGGCCCTATCTGACCGATTATGTGAAACAAAGCCCCAGAGGCCATATCTGCCATGAACTTTCCCGGTGTTATGAACTGCACCGGAACCTGATGCAAACCGGGGCCATGCTGCCGGATCTGACAGATATTTAGTGCCCAGTCCGGTTCAGGGAAGCATTTTATGATCGTTCCATTAAATCACACTCGCCAATGAAATTATGTGCTTTCATCACACAAGATCAAGATCCTGGCTGTTATCTTCGTATGTCAGATATAAAGAATCACCCTCATGACTTTTCTCCGACCCTTTGATCAAACGCCTCGTAAAAAGTATCAGGCATATCCGGAGACTGATGCTGATCCAGCCGGGTTTCAATATACTTACGTATCTTGCTCTTCATGGATAAGGTTTTTCCACCTTGAACCCAGGATGAGAAGGACTTCCTGCAGGTCACCTGCGGGTCCCAAAGCTCTTTTCTGAAATGGTCCATCGTATGTTTTGTCGTTAAAAAGTTGCCAAGGGGTTTTACATCCCGGTAAATATCAACCGCCAGCTGCTCCGGGCTGCATCCTATCACCTGGACCATTCTTCTGAGGTATGACGCTGCTTCAGCATCCGATACCAGGGCCTCGATACTGTGGACCACTACTTTTCCCAGCATACCCATTCCGCTTTAAAAATCAGCGCCGCTCATGAGCGGCAGTATGGTCCCGCCCATTTTTTCAAGCCCCGCCTGAATGTCAAATTTGGCGCTGTCAGTCATAAACATTCCGGTGCCGGCAGGTAAATTGATATGTTTGCCCAGTTGCGTCATTCCCGCCATCATAAGGCCGAACTCCGGACTTCCCGGTGCGACATCCGTTTCCCAGCGATCCCGGCTTTTACGGTTGGTGACGTCATTGCCCTGAAAAAACTCTGAACGCATGAATTTCATGGTGTGGGGTGCCGCCATGAAATTACCGCCCGGTCCGATTTTTTCAATCACCTCCATGGCCAGGTGTTCCGGGTCCACATCAATGCCTTTAAGGACCCTGCAGCAGTTGCCGATGATCTCATCATCCATGACGAACTGTTCATGGGCGATGGTCAGCATGGACTCAAGCATACCGGCACGGTGGTGGATGTAATTGGAACCGGCCATGGGGGCGCTGGAAATGGCCACGGGAATGTTGTTCCGGTTGGCTTCCTGCATGATCAGTGTGGACTGAGTGCACAGTTTCAGTGGGCTGATGGCGATGGAGGTGATCAGGGAAATAAAAGGACGTTCCATCAGTTTGTCATGGCTTCCGGCAATCATGGCGGCCATGTCCAGGACCTTTGACGGGGCTTTGGCAACAGCATCGGTGATCATGCCCGGTGAAAAGCGGATCCTTCGTGTGTCATGATCAACAGATGCGCCTTTGTCCTCCAGCATGCGGGTCTTGAACTTCCGGATGGTTTTCGGGGAAGGGTTTGATGTCCATTCAATTGGCGTAATCGTGCTTGAGGTCACCGTCCACCGTACCCCTGACCTTTTCACGCTCTTCATCAAAGTCAAACCCGGTCCAGATGCCGATGGAACCCAGAATCGAGTCCTGGGGGTGGTATTCCCGGAAGATGTTAAAATAGTATGCCGCTTCCTTGCTGTTGATCACGGCATTCGGGTGCCGGGCCTTGATCTCCTGAAACTCTTCATCGGACATGCGGTTGGCCAGGCGTTCGCCAAGATCTTCACAGCCGGCACCCTGGGTATACTGCACCTTGTATCGCCACAGAATCTCTTCCGGCAGATAATGGGTATCTTCAAAGGCCTTTCTCAGAATCCATTTTTCGATTTTGGCCCCATTGTGTTCACGGATTTTCAGCTCCGGCGGAATCTGCATGCCCAGCTGGATCATCTCTACATCCAGGAAAGGGACCCGGAGTTCCAGGCTGAAATCCATCCCCATACGGTCCGCCCGCTGGAGATTGATGTTGTGCAGGTTCATGATGCATCTCCGGGATTCCGGGTTGATCTTGTCATTGGGAAAGTTTTTCATGTACTGATACCCGGCAAACACCTCGTCAGCCCCTTCGCCGGTCAATACGACGGTACAGAACTCTGCGGCGGCCTTGCACGTAAAATAACAGGGTACCGCACACCGGACCAGTGACGGATCATAAGTCTCCAGCTTGTTGATGACATGGGGCAGGACGTCGTAATAGTCTTTTTCCGTGAACAGGTACTCGTGGTGGGTGGATCCGATATGTTCGGCGGCAATGCGGGAGGCCTTGATGTCATCGCTGAAATCACCGGCTTCATCTTTCATGCCGACGACAAAGGTGTG
Source organism: Desulfotignum sp. (assembly GCA_021737695.1). Lineage (GTDB taxonomy): Bacteria > Desulfobacterota > Desulfobacteria > Desulfobacterales > Desulfobacteraceae > Desulfotignum. The sequence continues at coordinate 2,655 of JAIPDL010000136.1, forward strand.
GAGGTTGGGAATTTCATCCGCGGCGATGGCCGCCACCAGGCTGGAATCCAGGCCGCCGGAGCAGAAAGATCCCACAGGGATTTCCGGATCGGCCAGAAGCCTTTTTTTGACCGAGCGGATAAAGGTGTCCCGGATCACCCCCGTAGTTTTGTCGATTTGGGTCATGCGGTGATCCTGGAGTTCAGGCACCTTGTAGTATGTGACAAATCCGGACTCAGGCGTGTAATAGTGGCCGGCAGGAAACTCGTGGACTTCCGGTACCTTTGCCAGGCTCATGGCGCCCAGTTCTGAAGAAAAATAGAGCTGATCATTCTTGTACCCGTAGTAGAGGGGCTTGATTCCCACCGGATCCCGTGCCAGCATGAAGGTGTCATTGTCTTTGTCAAAAACGGCAAATACAAACATGCCGTCCAGGTCATTGACGCATGCAGTTCCTTTTTTCTGGTACAAGTGTAGGATAGTTTCGGTGTCGGAAACTGTTGAAAATTCATATTCTTCAGCCAGTTCTTTTCGGATGGCCTTGAAATTATAAATTTCTCCGTTGGCAACAATGCCCTTTTGCTGGTCAGATGTCAGGATGGGCTGGTGTCCGGTGGCAACATCCACGATGGACAGCCGCGTATGTCCAACGGTCATGGTCTCCGTGCTGTGGATTCCCCTGTCATTAGGTCCCCGGTGTGTCAGTGCATCCAGCATTTGATTGATGGTCTTGTCATCCTTGATGCCAAAGCATCCTGCAATACCGCACATTGCAACTCCTAATTTTTTAATTGAAGGTTACAAGTCAACCTTTTAACTAATATTCGTAACTAATATGAAGTTATTTATGTATCATACATAATAAAAATAGTTAGTAATATTAAACTATTAAATCCGGATTACTATAAAATCATAAATCAAAATGTCAAGGACTGAGCGATTGGAGGAACTGATTTCATCATTAAATAAGCGATAAACAGACGATCAAAAAGTCGCAAGGGTAATCTAATTTGCCCTGTCCGGAAAGGCTGATCATTCAAAGGGCAAGCTTCTCCAATTTTTCACTATCTTTCAATCAGACAATCCGTCGACAAAGCTCAAAGGAAGTGCAAACAATATCCCTTTTCCCGGTTCAGTAAGGTCTCCACAGTATGATTTCACAGTACTGATCGCTTTGTCGAGCGTTTCCTTGTCTCGAACTACCGTAAAAATCATTTTATTTGATGGTTCCATGTTCCTCAAAGTTTTTTTAATCCCTTCAATACCCGGTGTGGCTGCACCAATTTGCATAAGGACCCGCCCCATGCCCGTGCTGTTGATCACAGTCGATCCCTTGATATTCAATCGAGCAAACTCTTCGAGAATATTAGGGAGTTGTTCAGTTTGTTCTAATACATTAACAAGTAAATACATAATGATTCCCTTTCGGCTGTTTCATATTCAGCTCAATTTCCTAAATTTGTCGAGCTATCAGTTGAAAGACCATATCAATTTTTGAATAGCATGGGTACAATAAATTTTTTAAGCCTCAAAAAATTTATCGGGTGAGCCTTTCACGATGTCAGTTCCCTGGGTAAAAGCAATGAAACCCCCTCTATATTCCCCGGCTTTTTTGTTAAAGTAGGGTGGATCAAAGATGACCAGGTCCGGTTTTCCCTTGGCGCTCACAGGCCCGGCACCGGCGGCCCATGGCAAGGCAGGTGTCACGCCTTCGGCCATGGGATCCAGGACCAGGGACCAGACCATGGGCTCCGGCCAGCCGCGCTTTTCAGCCACCTGGGTGGCGCCCCGTCCAGATGGCGGTAAAAACCGGGTTTGTCATGAAAGGGTTCCACCTCGATGGGATCAAAGGCAATCCCATCCCGGATGTTTTCAGCAAATATGGCCACCCGCCTGTGATCAGACAGTATTTATCCCGTGCAGAACTGCGCTTTTGATGCGGTATCGCCTGCTTGACAAAGGTAGGTGGCATGATGTCGATTCCGGCATAAATATTGCTATGATCCAGGATAAAAGCGTTTTCACCATTGCTTTTGGGCGGATCGCGGGAAAGAACGCTGCCAAGGATCGGGCTGGGCATAATGGGCTGTTCCGGGATCAATCGGGGTGCCGGAGAACTGCCAAGCGCAGGGAAAATGGAAAAAAAAGCGAGTGAAACGCGGGCCACCGCCAGGCCTGTAAATGTTGTAATGTCGTTAAAGCTGCATCAGAGGTTTCAGTAATGCTTGAAAACTTGAAACAACGCGCGAGGCATCTAAAAACAGAAACTTATGCACTTTACTTTGCCGCACGTGACCCAAGGACACCTTGGTACGCCAAACTTCTTGTTGCAGGTGTCGTTGCGTATGCCTTTAGCCCCATTGATCTGATACCAGATTTTGTGCCTGTTTTTGGCTACCTGGATGACCTCATTCTAATACCGCTGGGGATTACATTGGCAATTAAGCTGATTCCCGGTCCCGTCTTGACCGAATGCCGAGCACGGGCACAGGAAACCATTAAGAACGGGAAACCAGTGAGCCGGGCTGCCGGCGCAATAATTGTTGTGGTTTGGATACTGTTGGCTGCACTCTGCATCGTGTGGGGGTATAACGCATTCACGGGTCAACAGTGAGAACGTCCAAGAGGATCTGATTGTTCCTCTTCCATTGCACGATCCTTGCCTACACGGAAATAAGGGGCAATGCTTAACACAAGATCAAGGTCCTGGCTGTTATCTTCTTTTGAGATATTAAGAGCCGATCCGCCGCCATAGCTGTTCCAAATCCCGTAATTTTGTCCATGGCGGTGCAGCCATATCTTCCTGATTGTCTAAAAACGGCTCATCATCTCCCAGGCGAAATCGTAAAGCCCCCATGCGATGACTTCAGCCAGGCAGGATCGTATTCAAAAGAAAAAATCTCTTTTCCTCTTGAAGGGGCGGCATAAAGTGTTCCCATCAGAATAGGATGTTCCAACCCCTGCCAATGCGCGCAAACTTGAATGGACTTTCTTGCCGGGCCTTTTGTGTGTCGTTTTACAGCCATTACTTCTTCCTCTTAGCGACACGCTCTGTTGTATGAGTCAATTCAGCATCTTGTAAGCGTCGCCCCAAAGGATCGTCTCCGGCAAGTCGTAATAAATCCTTTTCAAGGCCGAGACAAAAAAGAACATTGGCATAAATAGCCATTGTGACACTGCTTTCACCATTCTCAACTTTTCTTAAGGTAACACGACTAATATCAGCACGCTCTGCCAGCATGGTCGCAGTAATTTTGCGGCGTAAGCGCGCAAGTTTGATGTTTTCTCCGACCGTCGATAGAAGATCTTCCAGTGGATGTGTTCTTGCGCTCGGTACTCGTTGTTTCTCCACATTGCGGAAAAACTGACCCGGATTACGGATAATATGGATTTTTTCGGAAGCCGCATCGTACTGCGGCCCCAGGAGATCTCCAACCACTCCGGTATTATCCGGTGCCTGGGCCCCCTGCAATCCAGTGAAACGCCAGGTTATGCTATTTATTTTTTTTAGCAAAATAGTTGACCCCTTTAATATCCTTAAAATCAGCATCTTGCGTCCATATCATGCAATCATGTTTTTTTGCAGTAGCAAGGATGATACTGTCTGCCATAGGAAGACTGTGATGTAAGCTGAGCTTTGATGCTTCAACAGCCAAACTCTGTGTCAGTTCAATCACACGGCCTTTTTGCATAGCAGCTATTGCTTGCAGAGCATCATTTTCAGTGCTTTCACGAAGTACAACTTTAAATACTTCATAAACTGTAATTACCGGGACTATCAAAACATTTTCATCGTTGATGGGAATTGAAAAAGAGTCCGCGTTTGGTCCGTCAGAAAAATATTCAAGCCATGCAGACGAATCAATGATATTCATACCCGATCCCCCTCACGAGAGAACTCTATATCAATTCCTTTCAGAAAACCGCGCAGCTCGGAAATTTCGCGGTCGGGTATCAATTCAATGCGATTTTCATACTCAATGACACGCATTCTTTGGCCAGGTTTGAGTTTTAATGTTTCCCTGATTGCCTTAGGGATAACGATTTGATATTTAGGTGATAAAATGACAGTTTGCATGTCGACCTCCGATCGATAGTATTTTCGTTTTACAATAATGCTATCGATCAAGAATGTCAATAATTAAGGAGCATAACGGTTGAGATCAGGGGCCGCCGACCGAAGGGAGGGAACTGGGTTCCACTAAACTTGGTTGAGAGCGACACTGGTTAAAGGTTGTCACAAATCACTGAAAAGCCGCCCCCAGCAATCCGCTGTAACTAGTTCTTGTGTGGAACAGAATATCCTTCACGAAAAATTGTCTAACTGTATAACATGCCAAAATGGATGAAGTGCAGAAATGAGTATCATCATTGAACAACCTGCATGTCAATTGTTTTGGCCCAGGACGATCACATACCGGCTGGTCACCCCCAGAATGATTCTTTTCTGCATGGCTGAGACGACGCCGGCGCTGAATCGCTGGGACGACAGGGGCGCCTGGATGATATGGGTGTGATACCATCCCGTTTTGTTCAGGATCTCCAGGTAATCGTTTCTGGACAGCCCGGAAATGCTTTTTTCATCATACTCCCCGGCTTTTTTGTCAAAATAGGGCGGATCAAAGAGGACCAGGTCCGGTTTTCCCTTGGCGCTCACAGACCAGGACAGTCCCTGATCCGAAGAGATCTCCCATGTGAAGGGTTCGATTTCCGGGCGGGTACCGGGCCGGTCTTCCATGTCAAAGGCCCAGCACCGGCGGTTCATGGCAAGGCAGGTGTCCGGGGTCACGCCGCCCCCGGCCATGGGGTCCAGGACCAGGTCCCCCGGTTGTGAAAAATAGCGCAGGATATGGGCGATCAGCTGGGCCGGGATCCGGCCGGGTCAGTCATCCCCGAACCGGTTGTCACAGTCATTGAATTCCCACTGGTCCCAGGTCCGGAATCCCCAGCCAAGTGCTTTGAACCGGTCATGATCATTTTTGCCCTCCAGGGCCAGGGACCAGACCATGGGTTCTGGCCAGCCGTGCTTTTCAGCCACCTGGGGAACAGTGAATCCCCGGGATAAATCATCATTTAGATAATATGAGAAGGCTGATCCCTCTGACGAGCTGTGATATAATCACGCTCAATTATTAACGCAGTCACCCAAGGGGCTGCAAAGATAAGGAGGGACCAGCCATGAAAAACACTATCACAATTGGAATCGATTTGGGAGACAAATTTCACATAGCAGTGGTATTTGACGGTGAGGGCAACGAACTGGAGACTGCCCAGGTGACCAATACAAAGGCCGGTGTCAGCAAATTCTTTCAGCGTTACAAACACGCCAGGGTGGCCATGGAGGCGGGCACTCATTCTCCGTGGATCAGCCGTCTGCTGGGAGAAATGGGGTTGACTGTTTATGTCGGCAACCCTCGCAAATTAAGATTGATCTGGGACAGTGTTGATAAATCCGATGCCCGTGATGCTCGGATATTGGGGATGGTCTGTCGGATAGAACCCCGGTTATTACATCCGTTGAAACACCGCAACAGCCAGGCACAAGCAGACCTTTCATCAATCAAGTCCC
>JAIPDL010000027.1 GCA_021737695.1 Desulfotignum sp.
TTAGGCTCCCAGACCGTGCTGCTCAAAGGGGTCAATGATTGTGTCAAAACCATGACCGGGCTGATGCACCGGTTGATGACCCTGCGGGTCCGGCCCTATTACCTGTACCAGTGTGACCCCATCACCGGGTCCGGCCATTTCAGGACCTCCATCAACCAGGGCCTGGAGATCATCCGGGGCATGCGTGGGTTCACCACCGGGTATGCCGTGCCCACCTATGTGGTGGATGCCCCTGGCGGCGGCGGCAAGATACCGCTGATGCCCGACTATGTGAGCGGCCACACCGGTGACGATCTGGTGCTGACCAATTATGAAAACAGATCCTTTACCTATCCCGACCCCAGCCTGGAAAGCCTCCAGACCGTGCCGGCCACAGAATGACAAAAATCGTGGGAGAACAGCCAATGATCATCGGATTGACCTATGACCTGCGCCAGGATTACCTGGACAGGGGATACACGGAACTGGAAACAGCGGAATTCGATTCCGTCGAAACCATCGCGGCCATCGAACAGGCATTGTGCGACCTGGGGCATACCCCGGTGCGCATCGGCAATGCCCGGCAGCTCATTGAATGCCTGGTGAAAGGTGCACGCTGGGACCTGGTGTTCAACATTGCCGAAGGCCTGCACGGCATGGGCAGAGAAGCCCAGGTGCCGGCCATCCTGGACCTGTACCAGATTCCCTATACCTTTTCAGACCCTTTGGTGATGTCTTTGACCCTGCACAAGGCCATGACCAAGCGGGTGATCCGGGATGCAGGACTTTCCACTGGGCAGTTTTTCCTGGCCGCCACCCCCCAGGATGCCGGCAGGGTGCCCTTTGCACCCCCGTATTTTGTCAAACCCGTGGCCCAGGGCACCGGCATGGGCATCACAACCGATTCCGTGGTCCGGGACAAAAAAAACCTCCCCGGTGTCTGCCGGGCGTTGATGGACCAGTTCAGCCAGCCCGTGCTCATCGAACAGTTTTTGAGCGGCCGGGAATTCACCACCGGCCTGGTGGGCACCGGCACCTTTGCAAAAGTGATGGGCACCATGGAGATCATTGTGCTGGCCGATCCGGGAAAGGATGTCTATTCTTTTGAAAACAAGGAGGGATGGAAAGGCCGGGTCCAGTACCTGCCTTTATCAACGGATGTGGACCCGCTGATCAAAGATGTGGAAGCCCTGGCCCTGGCTGCCTGGCAGGTGCTGGAATGCCGGGACGGGGGACGTATCGACATCCGGTGTGATGCCCAAGGCACCCCCTGCTTTATCGAGGTGAACCCCCTGGCCGGGCTGCGGCCCCATTATTCCGACCTGCCCATTGTGTGTGAATTTTTTGGGACATCCTATGTCCGACTCATCGAAATGATCCTGGCATCCGCCATGGAGCGGGTGCAAGACCGTATGCAAGCGCTCTGTCCGGAGACGGCATGAACCGCTGCATTGCCGTTGTGCACAATGCTGTGACAGACCCGGCCGGACCGGACGAAGCAGATGTCCTGGTCCAGGTGGATGCGGTATCCGAGGCCCTGAAAGGCCTGGGATACGATCCCATACCGGTGCCATGCACCCTTGACCTGAACGCGTTAAAGCAGACCCTTGAAAAAATGCGGCCCCTGGGGGTGTTCAACCTGGTGGAGTCCCTGGAAAACCGCGGCAGCCTGATCCATGTGGTGCCGGCCCTGCTGGATAGCATGGCCGTCCCCTATACCGGGTGCCCGGCCCCTGCCGTATACGCAACCTCCCACAAGGTGATGGCCAAGGAACGCCTTTACCTGGCCGGCCTGCCCACCCCTGCCTGGATCAACCCCTTTCCTGCGGACATGCCCTGGCAGGGGGGCATGGACCCGGGGGATGACAGGCCCCATGGCACCGGAATCACTGGAGCAAAATCCTTTGGAACTGCATCCACTGGATGCGGATATATCCAAAACGGGCATATCAGAAACAGACACACCGGCACCGGGCCTATCCTGAAAACAGATGATCCCGGATCCCTGTGGATCATCAAATCGGTGTGGGAACACGGTTCTCTGGGACTGGAGGCGGAAAACCTGGTGACCGGCACGGCAAAGACAGTGACCCGGCTGGTGAAAGAGCGGGCCCCCGGCCTGGGCGGTGCCTGTTTTGCCGAACAGTTCATTTCCGGACGGGAATTCAATCTCTCACTGCTGGCCACCCGGTCCGGGGTGCAGGTGCTGCCGCCTGCGGAGATACTTTTTCCGGACACCCCGGAAGAACGCCCCGCCATGGTGGGATTTCGGGCCAAATGGCACGAAGATTCAGAGGAGTACCGCAACACCCCCCGGCAGTTTGATTTTGCCCCTGCAGATACACCCCTGTTAGCGGAGCTGGGGACTCTGGCCCGCCGCTGCTGGCACCTGTTTCACCTGGCCGGTTATGCCCGGGTGGATTTCCGGGTGGATCCGGATGGCCGCCCGTTTATCCTGGAGGTCAACACCAACCCCTGCCTTTCCCCGGATGCCGGATTTGCCGCAGCCCTGGACCGGGCAGGGATCTCATATGCCCACGGCATCCGCCAGATAGTGACCATCCGGTTATGTTCAGAATAAGACGTATCTTTGACGATGCCATCCCGGTGAACCAGGATGCGATCCGCCAGGTCAAAGCCATCATCCAGAAACGGTTCCCTGCAGTGTCGGAACAGGAGATCACACACCTGGGAGACAAACTGCACAACCCGTTCACCCTGCGGTTCCGGCCCATCCTGTTTGTGGCGGAAAACATGCGGCACAAGGTGCTGGGGTTTGCCATGGTCCTGCATGAACCGGACATCAATTTCTGTTTTCTGGACTGGATCGCCACCGCCAGGGACACCCTGCGGGGCGGGCTGGGCAGTGCCCTGTACGAGCGGGTCAGAACCGAATGTGCTGCCCTGAAGGTCAGCGGACTGTTCTTTGAGTGCCTGCCTGACACCCCGGGAGAATGCGAACCCGGCCTGATCAAGGACAACATCGCCCGGCTGCGGTTCTATGAGCGGTACGGTGCCCGGCCCGTTATCGGCACCGGGTATGAAGCCCCGGTGAACCCGGAAGACACCTGCATGCCGCATCTTTTGTATGACGATCTGGGAAAGGACACCCCCCTGGCACGGTCCCACGCAAAAAAGGTGGTGCGGGCCATCCTGGAGCGCAAATACAAAGACCTGTGCCCGGCAAAATACGTGGAACAGGTGGTGGCCTCCATCCGGGACAATCCGGTGAAACTCAGGTCCTTTCGCCATGTGCGGCCCCATAAAACCCGCCGGGCCGTCCATGACCGGTTTGCGGAAAAAATCGCTCTGGTGGTGAACCAGGACCATGAGATCCACCATATCCATGAACGCGGGTATGTGGAATCCCCGGTACGCATCACAAGGATCCTGTCCCACCTGGAAAAAAGCGGCCTGTTCGAAACCCTGGAAACAAAGCCCTTTCCCGACATCCATATCCACGGGGCCCATGACGCGGATTTTATTGCCTACCTGGCCCGGGCCTGTGAAGAGGTGCCGGCGGACAAATCCCTTTACCCCTATGTGTTTCCCATCAGAAACAAAACCCGGCCGCCCAGAGAATCCACGGTCCTGCCGGGGTACTACTGCATCGACACCTTCACCCCCATCCACCGCAATGCCTATCCTGCGGCCCGGGCCGGGGTCGATGCTACGCTCACGGCAACGGATGCACTGCTGGCGGGCCAAAGAATCGCCTACGCCCTGGTGCGGCCCCCGGGGCACCATGCGGAACAAAGGTCCTTCGGCGGGTTCTGCTATTTCAACAACGCGGCCATTGCGGCCCGGTATCTGCGGGAACAGGGACGGGTGGCCATCCTGGACATCGATTACCACCACGGCAACGGGCAGCAGGATATCTTTTATCACCGGTCCGACATCCTCACCGTGTCCATCCACGGCCATCCTGAATTTGCCTATCCCTATTTCACAGGATTTGCAGATGAAACAGGCACAGGCGAAGGCGAGGGATACAACCTCAACCTGCCTCTGGCCGAAACTGTTGACGGCAAAATTTACCGCAGCGCCCTGATGCGGGCACTGGCAAAGGTCGCTGCATTTGAACCGGATTTTCTGGTGGTCTGCCTGGGCCTGGACACGGCCCGAAACGATCCCACCGGCACCTGGTCCCTGACACCCAAAGATTTTTACAAGAACGGCCAGATGATCGGGGCTGCGGGCCTGCCCCTGCTGGTGGTCCAGGAAGGCGGATACAAAACCCGGAACCTGGGGGTCAATGCCCGGCACTTTTTCGAGGGCCTGGCTGAAGCCGTGTTCACCCCGACCCGGGACAGAACTCTGACCCCGGCCGCCCCCAGAGGCATTCAATTCCGGTATGCCCCCCTGCCCGAAGATGTGGAAAAGATCCGGCAACTGGTGGCCGCCACAGGATTTTTCAGAGAGGATGAGGTGGAGATCGCGGCCCGGCTGGTGGCAGAACGCCTGGAAAAAGGTCCGGCCAGCGGGTATTATTTCATCCTGGCCGTCCGGAACGGCGGACGGCTTGCCGGCTATGGCTGCTACGGCCCCATCCCCTGCACCCTGACCGGGTACGATATTTACTGGATCGCGGTGGCCCCTGAATTTCAGGGAAAAGGCCTGGGCCATGCCCTTCTGGCAAAAATGGAGCAGCTGATCGCAGAAGCCAAGGGACACGCCATCTATGTGGAAACCGCATCACAGCAAAGATACGCCCCGACCCGCGCCTTTTATGAACGCTGCGGATACACGGTAGCAGCCACCCTGCCCGATTTCTACAGCCCCGGAGATGCCAAGGTGATCTACAGCAAGGTGTTGAAAACACCCTCACCTACTCCGGACCGACCATCGGACAATGCAACAAACAATGAATAATCATCATCAGCATACACGTTTTTAATTGATGATTTTTCTTAAGACGGGGATAATATCCGCTTCATTCAAATCAATGTTTTCAAGGATTCTTTTACCAATATAATCTTCAGCTATCATACCGATATCTCCGTCATTATAGAATTCGATATAAACCAATATGCTGTTTTTTTGAAAGGCAATGCATACGCCCTCTTCCATCGATGGCGTTATCCTAAATGGGATCAGGTTATTATGTACCAGTTTCGGAATCAGGTTCCGGGCTTTTTCCATCACAGCATCTGTGGGCCCGATTTCGATATCCCTATCAGCCCACTCCACACCGTATTGTTTTAAGTTATCTATATGATTCCACAAGCTGGTGATAATAGAGTTTGACATTAACTGGAGTGACATTTCGCTGTTTTTCTCCCTCGGGCATTTTCCCGACCATCTAGATGGGTTATGATTTAGATATGTCCGGGAATACCATTTTTATTTGTTGATGATTTTCTGAATCATCGATTTTATATGATCCAAATAACGTTGTTCACTCCATCCCAATTCGTTAAGCCAAGAACCAAAACGCGAAGGATGAATCATGGCACAGATTTTATAAGGCCCAATTTGTCTTTCAGTATCTTTGACAACCTCAAGCAAATTGGGAATTTTTTCATGTCCGATTTGCCTGTAAATTTGTTTTAAAGCGGTACCGCCAATACAGATTATCAATTCTGGATTGACCATCTGTAATTCTTTGGTTAGATGGATAGAGCAATTACGAAGTTCATCCGCATTGGGCATACGACTTTTTTTTATATTCGATTCTTTGGGTGGAAAACACTTCACTGTATTTGTTACATAAAAATCGCTGGACAGATCGAAACCCATTTTTTTAATCTGATATCTTATGGTCATTCCGGATTTTCTATTGGTCAATGGTACACCAGTATAATTCGAACCCTGCCAGGGGGTATCTTCCTGTTTCCCACATGCAGGGGCTTCAGCAATAAACATAATACTTGAAGCAATATTTCCATATCCCCAGGAGATTTTATTTCTCGTAGCAACCAGACTTTTGCACCTTTGACATTCTGGTTCCAGAATATTTTGAAAGCGGGGATTAATCTCCGGAAATTGTATCTTTTCCATAAAAATGCCTTTTTACTTAGATTGTCTGGATATTTCAATCTCAACGGGAACTTCAATTCCCATCTTAATGGCAACCGGTGTATAGATATCCACATTTTCCTCAGGGGTTTTAATAGTCACAATCAGCGAATACCGGGTCTTCTTGTCCCATTTTTTCAGGTGGTTTCGTTCTCTCCACCATCCGATGGTGGGAGCAACAGCTATCATATTTGAACCGGCCAGTTCTGCAGCGGTCCCCTTCCAGATATCTGAATGAACTGACCCCCTGTTTCTTGTTTGTGTTCCGATAACCCAGTATTTGGAAGCACTCTGTGTATCCGGTTTTTCCTCATCTTCAAGTCTTGCCGCCACATTGACTCTTTTTACAAATTCATCCTGCGATTCCTGGGGTGAATTTAAATGGAATCTCAATCCATGAGAAGCATACCGGTATCTGTCTTTCCAGCCGATTTCACCCGGGCCGGGTTCAATAAAATAGGATAAAGTGACCTTCATTTCCACCATGGTGTCCGAAGGAAGTTCCAGAAGCGTTTCTTTTGGCCATGGCAGGTCATAAAAATGCATATCCCTGGTGCGGAATCCACTGGCGTTTTCTTTTTTGTCAAACGGCTGAATCATCTCCTGGGCAACCAATGTCAGGGAATTGGCAGCACTGAAAAGGGCCTGATCCAGATCCGGCACCCCATATCCGCATATTCTCATCAACCGTTTTATGGAATTTTTTTTGTCATCGTGTGCAAACTGTTTTTTCAATTGCTCGGGCCACTTTGCTGAATGAACCATCAGCGCACGAATGGTTTCGGGCCAAAAGTCTGGATATCGGGCCTGAATGTTTGCGGCAAACCAGGCGGCATAAGCCGTGGATGCACTGGTCATCCGAAAAGGATGAAAATGACCTGTCTGCGGTTTGTAATATGTTGACACCAACGACAGATCGTCACACTCTGAAACAAATCCCCCTTCATCCTGTGCCAGGTTGCCGCCCTCCATAACGATGTCGGGTTTCATTGGCCACATATCCTGCCATGTCCATGAGGTGGTGGTGAAGGGGGAGAGGCCTTCCCTTGGTGCGATCGGTTGATATCCCGACATGGTTAACTCAGTGATTTGATCCAGACAGGTGTAGGCCCCCACGGTTAAAACATTCCATGCTTGTCCCGGATCATGCACTGAATCTTTAATCTGAGCCTCAGGATAATTTTTTGCAGATTCTAACTCATTTATATTACCGGCGCAGACAATCAACAACCTTCTGGACTCATCTTCACTGCCTGATGCCAGCTGGTCAAGCTGCCCGGACCATGAGCTGGGACGTCCCTGATCCCTGACATCGGCGGCACTGATTCCCATGCAGACAATGCGGTTTCTCTGCGGGGCTTGAATTTCGGCACGGAAGATCCCTTGGCTGGTGATATCCCCCCACAACCCAGGTTCTGTCTGCTGCGGAGGTAAAGGATAGATCTTTACCGACTCCAGACAATGCCGGATCTCCACAGGATCTGACGCAGCCAGGCAGGATGCCAAATCACCATAGGCTGCAACACCTGCCATTAAACTGCCGTGGCCAGCATGGTCATGTGTCCCCCATTCCAGATCAACCGATTGACAGTCTGCATCAGAAAGGAGCGGTTCAAGGAGAGGATGGCCATTATTGACACCGGTATCCAGAATGCAGACAGATGTGTTGGAATCCGGTTGTATTTTTGTTCGTTCCTGAAGATCTTTCACCCATTCAGCTTGATGAAAGTTTCTCATTTCCGTCCAGAATGATGCAGTTTCCTTGGCTCTGCGGAATTCTGCGACATCACCGGAATGAACGATCAAGTGCTCCAGCTGATCATTGTCAGCCAGGATTACCTTTACGAGTCTTTCTGGAAATGTGATGTAGCCGGATCTCGCTTGAATTTCAAATTGTTCAAGCAATTGATCAAAGCGCTCAACGGTTTCTTTCGGATTCCCGGCGTGCCTTAGCCAGATCTCACACCATCTGGCCTCATCTTTGGGGATCAAGTGTTTGTTATCTACCCAGAAGGATTCGATTTTATCCGCTTTTCTGATATTAGATATACTGTCGATCAAATCACGGTTCTTTGGGTTCCCCTTTTTTGTATCTTCCCTGGCATATTGTTCAATCCGGTCAAAAAAGAAATCTTTTTTCTCATTGGCCACAAAAACAGTTGCCAACACCGTTTTTGTGTTACCAAAAGGGAATACTTTAGTTCGTACGTTCAAAAGCCGCACTTTTTTGGACCGCATATCTTCAAGGCTTTTTGTCACCAGATTAAAACCGGGTTCGCCTCGAAATTCCAGATAAATGCCATTCCGATCTGCATGATGAACAACCTGTTCCGATTTTCCTTCTGCCCAGGCCTTGTCGAGGTTTTCTCTCAGAAAATCACTATGAGCCTGTCTGTTTCGATTGGTGGGAATACGTTTTTTAATCGGGATTGATGAGCTGGTAAATGGAAACTCTGTTGGAGAATCTGAAAGAAGGATATGCGGATAACGCTTTGGCATTATTCAGGTTAATCTGGCTTCAGCATATGAATCATGACGTTCTTTCAATGCCTGAACCAACAAGCCGGCATTTGCCTTAGTCCGACCGCAAAGAATCATTGTTTTTATGGTGTCCCGGCACGCATAATCAATTTCTGCATGAGACAGTCCGGCGCTCAGTTTGAGAACGTTTTTCCAGGCAAATCGGTGACCGAGAAAAGTTCCTATGATATTTTCTATCAAAGCCCGTCTCTGGGTTTCATCGGGCAGGTTATAACTTAACACATCTTCAAACCGCCGAAAAAGGGCATGGTCAAGCAGTTTAGGGTTGTTGGTAGCTGCAATGATCAGGCTGTCCGAATGATCCTGTTCAATAAATTGTAAAAATGCATTCAACACCCGGCGCATCTCTCCCACGTCGTTATCCATGGAGCGATCTGACCCAATCGCATCGAATTCATCAAACAGATATACGCCATGGATCTGATTGATCAGCTCAAAAATCTGGCGGAGTTTGGCGCTGGTTTCACCCATGAATTTTGTCACAAGGCGATCCACCTGAATAGTGTGCAGCTTCAGATTCAGATCACTGGAAAGAATCCTGGCAGTCATGGTTTTTCCGGTACCTGGTGGGCCTGTCAGTAATATTTTACGCCGGTGTTTCAATCCATGGGATTTTAATTTGTTTCTCTGCCGATATTCATGAATGATTCGGTCAATCCTTTTTTTCAGGGGTTCCGGCATCACCAGAGAAGATTTCGGTGTATCCGGTGATTCTGTCAGGATCAGCCCCTGCAATTCCCCGGGAAAAGGGATAATATTTGTTTTTGTCTGTTGACGGCTTTTGTCAACAATATCCCGAATCGCCCTGGCAATGGAATTGTGGCCCTGTTTTGATTCATGCGCAGCCAGCTGAAGTGAAATGGTATAGAACCGCTCTTTGTCACCATTGAAGTGGGATTGGATCAACGCTTTGATTTGTTCTGCGGTTGCCATCTTCGGTTGCCTTTGAATCAGTTGGTAGTTACTTTCAGTATTAATGATTTTCTATGTGTTATTTTTGTTTTATGGGATATACTTGATGTTCAGGGTCCCACCATAAAATTTGAAAAATACTTTTATATTTGATACCCCATAATCGTTGAGGGCCTGTTAGCCGTAATGAAACCAACACTTCATTATCATCCAATTTGAGTTCTGATAGGCGTTTTTGAGCCTTCTTTCCTATTTGCCAGATTTTCACCTCATGATTATTTCTTCCAAGAATTTCAGTCCATTTCATTTTTTCAAAATTTTGTACCTTTGGGAGTATCTGTTCAAAAAAAAACTCTTGATCAATTGTTTTCCAACCCCATGGGCCATCTATATCCATACAACCAACTTGCCAAGCTGGATTTTCAGTAATAGTACTTAAAAGCGTCGAATCTATTCTTGGTTTCTTTCTAACAGCAGATTCTTTTTGTTTGCTGGAAAGAGACTTTTTCTTGCCCATTTTTCCTTATTGATCCGGTTGTATAGAGCTATAATACTCAGCCATATCATCTAATTTGATTATCCTATTGCCTCGTTCAGCCATGTCCATTCCTACCCTTGCTCTCTTCCATGGTTCTTCATTATGTGTTAAATCAATCAACCATTGTGAAGGTTTTTCACCATAGAAGTCCAATACGGCATCTATAGTTTCTTTCTGAGTATCATCAAGCACATCTGGATTCCCAATTGGTATTGAGGAAACTTGAAACATTCCTCTATGAAAATTAAACAAATCCTTAACAACTGGACCATTTGCCCACGCTTGAATATCTTCGGGAAACAATACTTTTTCATCCCAAACCAAACTCCATGCCTGACAATAATAAACCAGCTTCTGAAGCTTCATTGTTGACATCGTTCCCAATTTTTTTAAAATATATTCAGCAACATCGAAAACATTGACAGCGGTTTTAGATTTTGAACTAACAATTCGTTTCATTAAATCAGTAGTCCATGACCGATCTTCTTCATCATCAATATTTTTGTTGTTACTATTTTCTTTATCAAAAGATTTTATTAAACAATTATGACTTTTGTAATCTACTATATTTAAAGCGTCATCGCCGTGATTACTTGTATCAAAAAACGAATTCATTTTTGTCCTCTTATAAAAAACCGTTTAGATTTATTTTCCCGTCAAAGGTCTGACATATTTATATTTTATTGATATTTCTAAGTAAATCACCCGAGTTACTGTTCAGTTTGGTGCCGGATATTACCGCCACAGATCGCTATTGAATTATTGAAATGTCATACACATCGTTCAACAAATCTAAAGTCGATTGATACAGTTCGCGAAAATTCAATTCGTATATACTTTCTTTGAAAGCGACAAGATCATTTATTTTTGAATGATAATTAAAATCAAACGTACATGTTTCTTTAGAGGGTAAAACATTCAAGGTTATTTCATAATTGCTAAATTTATCGAACTTGAACCTGTGTTTGTATTGAAATTCAAGATACTTAATTCCATCATTCACTAAAATGTCTTGATCACATATTTTGATTAAGTTCTTATTGAATTTTGTTTTTTCAATTTCAAAAACTAAATTTAATCCATATCCTGATACTGGAGTGTGAGGTAGATAGTCCGCCAATTTCACGGCCATTTCAATTAACAACTCAGCAATTTCAAGATCAAAAACAATCGGAATTAAACTAATCCTACCATTTTCAAATTCTATTCTATATTTATCAGTAGAAACCCTATGTGACCGAATCAGACCGCCTATTGCCACTTCAAAAACAAATTCATCATCAGGAATTAAATATTTTTTGATCCACTGATCGGTAAATATGTTTTGATTCCAAGCCCCCACAAGCACTAAGAATTTAAACTCTTTTTTTAAGCCCATATTCTCAGTTCCTCAATCTATAATAAATATTTTTTTATTCTTGTAAGAATTCAATCCCCCACTTATTAATCTATGGTTAAATTGTCAACATTTTTGTTGAATTTTCAAGCTATCGTCATATATTTTTTGGGTTATCATAATGGTAACTCAGACCAATAAGATTGTCATCACATGAATCAAGCGTGTCACATTCTGGCTTAGGCTTATTAATCATTGAGCAAACCAACTCAGCATTTATTACCAGTATAATCGATAAGGCAAGTCGAGAAATTGAACTTACTTTTTCTCTGTGATCGCCCTTTGAATCCGGGACCGCACTGCACCCACAGTCAATTCCGAGCGTTTGGCTTTCATGGCATCGGCCAGGCGCACGGCCGCATCCACAGCGCCGGTGACCACGAATATGGGGGCGGTCCATGTCATGGTGTCCCCCAGTCGGGGTACCCGGATGGAAAAGAGCAGGTCGGGTGCTATTTTCTGGAGGGCCGGTACCGGCAGATTCGGGATGGTCAGCTGATCCCGCTCCTTCAGCAGCCGGTAGCGCTCATTGGTGACCTGGTGGAAATTGTCGGTTTCATTGGTGCCGATGGGCTTGATCAGGGCATGGGCGCTCAGCAGATTCAGGGTTTCCTGGGCTGCTGCCGCATCCAGGTTCTGCTGTTCCAGGCGTTTGACTGCCGCAATGGGGGAATATTCCCGGTACAGCAGGGTTTCCAGGGCCTGCTGGGCCTGTTCCAGATCCTGGTCGGTAATTCGGGCGTGTTCACAGATCTGAAGGTCTTTCAGATCCTGCCAGGCTGTCACCAGGCGGATACGGGTTGGGCCGCCGGAAGTATCATCAGATGTAACATCGGGCGCGTGGCCAGGGACGCCGTGAGTTGCGCTGCCGGTGGTTTTACCGGTGGTGCCGACCGGTTCGGTGCATGCCACGGCAAAGGCAGTGATCTCACAAGCGCCGTCACCTGACCCCGCCGTCAGCTTTCTGATACATGCGGGCAGATCATGGGCCGTGACCGCATCCACCACCGCTTCGAATACCGGGCTGCCATAGGTGCCAAATGCCAGGGTCCGGTTTTCCTCCCTGGGATGTTCCTCATAAACCTTGCGACTGAAGGTCATGAAAGTACCGTCAATGATCTTGTCAATGCCGGACAGGCAGACCATCCGGTCGGCTTCGGCATCCAATGTTTGACATCCCAGATCTTTGAGATACCGGGATCCGGCAACCGCCTGCCAGAACGCATCCAGCCCCACCGGAGAAGCGGTAAGGGCATACTGGCTGTTGAGCCGGTCATAGATTTCATACAGGTCTTTGGGCGGAATCTCCATGCTCTGGGTCAGCTCTTTCTGGCGTTTGATGCGCTTTCGGGCGAGCTTTTCCAGCTGTTCTTCTTTTATCTCCCCGGTGGCCAGTTTTCTGAAATCCTCCTCATACACCGGCAGCATGGACACCTGCTGGGTGCCCACCACCCCGGCCGCCTGGGCCAGCCGCCGCAGCAGCCGGTCATAGACGATCTCTTCCGCTGAATTCACATAGCACAGGTTCAGCACCTGGATGGTTTCGTGGGTCTGCCCGATCCGGTCGATCCGGCCGATGCGCTGCTCCACCTTCATGGGGTTCCAGGGCAGATCAAAATTGATGAGCAGGTCGGCGGTCTGGAGGTTGAGTCCTTCGGCCGCAGCATCCGTGCATATGAGCAGATCGATATCCCCCCGCAGAAATCGGTGCTTGATGGCTTCCCGGTGGACCGTTTTCAGCTGCCGGGTGTCCGGGTTAACATACTGACCCCCTTTCCCGCTGTAAGTACCCAGCAGAATGGACCGGTCCACTTTTCGCAGGCGCGCCACGATGTCGGACAGGGTATCATAGAACCGGGTGAACACCACGGTCTGTTTCATGCGGCCTGCCGGGGTACGGCGTTTTTCCAGGATCTCTAACAGGGCCTGCATCTTGGAGGGGGTGCCGGTGAGCTGCCTGCAGGTGTCCATCAGCCGGGACAACCTGGCCTGTTCCCATTCCAGATCCGCCTGGGTCCGGTTTTTGAGCAGGGTTTTGATAAACCGGTCGTCCTCTTCATCTTCCCAGTCCATGCCGTCCATGTCCAGAAATTCATCATCCAGAGGCAGATCCATCTGATAATTCAAGGTCCGGGTGACCCGGTCCAGGCGGCGGCGAAAGGTTTCCGTGATGGCAAACACACTGGAGGCAAAGCGCAGACGCAGAAAACTCAAGTAAAACCCAAGACTGGTCCGGGCAGCCCGGCTTTTTACATGCCGGGTGATCTGGGTGGTCAGTCCATTGCAGTAGGCTTCCAGTTCATCATACACCTGCTGTTCCCGGGAGGTGAACCGGATCAACGGCACAGGCAGAATGATCCGCCGGGCCAGCCCTGCCCCCAGTCTGCCCCGGTCCCGGTAGATCTCCAGCAGGGGCCGGGTATGCCGGAGCATGACACGGCTCAAGGGAGAGGCGGCAAAAATCAGTTTGCGGATGTATTGCCTGTCCATGCCGGCCGGGATGCGGTCATGTTCCAGCCAGAGCCTTACCCCGGTCTGCATCCGGGCATCAATGACACATTGGGTCAGATACTGGCGGTAAAACGGGTCATGATAATCCAGAGACTGAATAGTGCTGCGGAACAGGTCCCATCTGGCCGGATCGATGTCCCTGCCCTGCACCAGTTCACCCAGGGCTTGGTAATAGGTCCAGGTCAAAGAGGGGTCCCGCTGATAGGCCCCGGTGCGAAGGGTCAGGCGCAACAGATCAAACGCTTCGATCCAGTCCAGCTGCATGGGCGTGGCCGTTGCCATCCACAGGCTCTGGGTCCGGGGCCGCACCTGGTCCCGCATCAGTTTGTAGAGGTTGCCGTAGTCCGGGGCTGTCCGCCGGCTGTCTTTGTTGGCGCCGGGGTTTTTTCGCCGGGCATAATGGGCTTCGTCCAGCAGCACGATATCAAACGGCTGGGCAGTGGCAAGCTCCTGCTGCCGCTGCTGCCGCCACATCAGCCCTGTGGAGACGATGATCTGATCCGGACCGAACAGCCCGGATGACGGCACACTGATTTCACAGGGAAACAGGTGGTGATGGGTATCCTGGACTCCGCCGGCGGCCCGGGCAAAGTCCATGAAAAACTTGTCCGCCATCTCCCGCTGCCACTGCCGCGTCAAACTGGCCGGGGCTGCGATCAACACCCGCTTCACCCGTCCCGAAAGTTTCAGGGACCGGATAGCCAGCCCCGCCTCTATGGTCTTGCCCAGCCCTACTTCGTCACACAACAAATAACTGTAGGGCCAGGTGTCAATCAACCGGCGGGCCACCATCTCCTGGTGGGGCCACGGAGTGACGGGTGCGGTTTCCATACCCACATACCGTCCACCGGGCAGATTCGGGCCATGTTTGATCAAGGAAAACTGGAGCAGTTCCATGGCAGAGGGCGGATCCACAGGCGCAGCCATATCTGTGGTGCCGTCGATCTCTTTGGGCACCTGGAGGTTTTCTGCAATCTTTACCAGATTTTCTTTCACCGCCTCGGGCAGGGTCAACACCCGCAGATAGGGGCTCCGGTTCTGCCAGATCCGCTGAAAATCATCTTTGGCCTGCGTAACCCGGGCCTGGTCCCTGTCGCTCAGCCAGTCACCATGCACATCAATACTTTCTGCATTATGAACCAGCGCAGTTATTGATTCGTTCAAAGAGCCGTTGATATAGATATGATGCTGGTTGGCATCTGTGAAAATGGCCCATTTTTTATGGACATATCCGTCGGAAGTGTCTGTGAAAGGCAAGGGTTTTCCGGTCTCGCCATGGACCCGGAACGCCACCCGGACATCCAGAAACCCGTGGGCCACCATCCATGCCAGCAGGGTCACCCCCCGGCACACATCTTCGGGCCAGGATGCCGGCTCTCCCAGGGCCTGGTTCAACCGACCCGCCAGCCGCTGTGCATCCCCATCCAGAATGGCCTGCACATCATGGGCCTCAAGATCAGCCCCTACCACCAGGCGCATGGCACCTCCGGACCGGGTGAATGCAGAAAATCCCTGGGAGGCGGCCGCCAGGGAGGAAGACCGGAAATATCCTGCCACCCGGTCATAGGCAACGCTCATACGCAGCACCGGGACATAGAAATCATGGAGGATGGACACAGGGGAGTCATCCGGCCCGCCGGCTGACGTGCGAAAGGTTAACGGCCACTGCCGGGTGGTAAAATCCGCTGTTTCCCGGGGGGAAAGCGTCATGTTCCCGTCCTTTTACAATCCAAATCTTTTATAATCCAAAGAGGATGGCCCGAGCCTCTTTCTGTAAGGTGTCATCCGGGACTTCAGCAGCCCAGACCGTGAGCAGGTGCCGGATCAACGCCTTTTTTTCCGGGGCGTGGCGGTCCAGGTAGGCCCGGGCCACGGGCACATCCCCTTCCCGGAACGCCATGATCACCCCGTGCAGAATATCCCATTCGGTCTGGGGCTGTTCCAACCTTGCTTCCCGCCGCTCTTCCGGGGTGGCCAGACGCAGCTTGCTTCCCTTTTTCACCAGGGGGGCATGAAACCCGGTATCCTCTGCTTTGGCCCGGTTTGCGCGGCGGCTTCCGGCAGCCGCAGTGTTGATCCCGATAAACCGCCCGTTGGGTGTATATCCGCCGGTTTTAGCCGCCAGCGCGATGTTCAGGGAATGGGACAGGGTCAACGCTTCGCCGAATGGAAATTCCAGGAGCCCGTAAATCCCGAACAGGGTCAAAGCCATGGCTGCTTCCGGGGAAAGGTCCGTCACCTGAAGTGCTCCTTTGGTGATGCGCTGGATCTGGTGTTCCGCCACCACCCGGGAGGCTTCGGTCATAGCCCGGACCGGCCCCACCGGTTCATCCCCGTCAATGACCGGCCACTGCTCAGACAATACCCGCAAGGCCCTGCCATATCCAGCCACCATCTCATCCACCGGGTTGAGGTGCAGCGGGGCGAACTCCGCCAGTCCTTGGACCACGGCCTGACGGATCCGGGTCTGGACCCCGGTGCCACCGAACCCGGTCCAGGCGGCCGGTTCCGTGGATGCAGTCATGCGTTTGCGGCAGGTGATGAAGATGGAGCTTGATGCAGAGGCATTCTCCATAATATGTTGTGATTTTAAAAATTCTGATTCCACAGGAATAGTAGAAGATATCATCCACCCGCTGTCAATCAAAGAATGTGTCAGCGTTTCCCAAGCATCCTGACTCTTGTGGGTGAACATGATGTTGAGCAGCCCCTCCGGCTTAAGGACCCGCCGGGCTTCGGAAAAAATATCCTTCATGCGCTGTTCATAGGAGGATTTGGCTTTTTTTGTGCTGCCGTCCCGATCCGGGTTGGCCACTGCTTCATCCTGCTTGTTGGTCAGCCGCCGGTTGAAATATCCGGGATAAAGGTCCTTCAAGGTTCTTGACTGCCACACATAATAAAAATCCGACAGCTCGGCATACTGGACATTGTTATAATAGGGTGGGTCCATGCACACCAGATCCACGGATGCATCTTCCAGAAACCCCAGGTTGGCGGCCGTGCCGTTGTGTATGGTGATATCGGTGTTGCCGGTGGTCAGTTCACAGATCCCCTTATATGCATCCAGCACCTGGTTTAACCCCCAGGCAGCACCGGATTTGGGACCGGTAAAGATCATTTCCCCGAATGTCCATTTCAATGAAAAATCATGCCGGCCAAAGGTGCCAGAAACTTGCGCTCGCTGTGTAATCCATCTGGTCTGCCGGCTGTTGTAATCCACGCCCTTGTCAATGGCAAACTGAAGATAGGTGACCACTGCCCGTCCCCGGTCCGGCCCCAGAGATTCCATGATTTCGGGCTTGAGCTGATTCAGGGTGTCCACCAGGGTCAGATGTCCCAGCAGCTGCCGGGGGGTGAACATGTCGCACCAGCGGGTCATGCCGTAAATAACAGGCCGCATGTCATTGCCCTGTGGAAAGGTTTCTGTGGGGATCAATCCAGCCCGATCCCACTGGTTCCAGTTGTCGGCCAACTGTTTTTCCGCCCGGTCCAGCGCGGCCAGATCATCTGCATTGGGGGGCCGGAAAAACCGGATTTTTTCTGTTTTGATCTGCCCTTTTTTCTCCCCTGTTTTGTACCGCAGGGGCTGGCCATGCTTATCCAGTTTGGGCTGAAACCGCACCGCCACTACGCAGTAGAGCCAGTCTTTCCATTTGCCAAGCCCGCTTTCGCCCCGGGCCTGGCGCTTGATCTCATCGGCATCAATGGCCTGGCGGCAGTGGATGCAGGTACCCACTCCCCGGTTGACCGTGGCAAAACCAGGATCTTCTCCCATGGGGCCTTTGCCCTTAACCACCCGAAAGGTATCAAACCGGATTGTCCCGCCCTGGGATTTACCGTCCGGTATGATTTTCACCCCCCAGGGATCGCCTGCCGATTTATTCAGCCAGCAGGTGTTCAACAGCGGCGCATCGCCTTGGCAGTGGGGGCAAATGATCTGGCGGCAGTAAAGAAACCCGTCCAATGTTTCCTGGTCATATTCCTTGATGAGTTCTGGATAATCTTTCAAATGATTTTCTAAAAAAGACAGTTCATTACCATAAATCTTTGAAGCAGGGAAAAATTTCTCAATTTTATCCACCATCTTTTGGCGCATTCGCTGGCCCCAATGCAGCATATCATCCATCAAATCCAGGCCGAACTTTGCCGGATACTCCAAAGTGGCATGAAGAATTACCGTGGCAACCGGATTCAATTCGTTTGCGATAACTTTGTGGCCAAGCCGCAAAGCTTCAAAGGGAATAGATCCCCCGCCTGATGTGGGATCCAAAACAGTGCGCCCGGATGCAGTAAGGGCATTGGGAGCATTCAAATAAGCCCTGCCATAACCATACTTGTTTTCTGAGGTCCGAATTTTGTGGCTGTTCTCCCATTCAATCCGTTCTTTTCCCCAGGCCGGGTCCGCAGCCACCATCTCCACCGGCAGAATGTTACCAATGCCCGGCAGGGGCTCTGGAATGGGTTGGGATTCGGCTTCCCACCGCTGCAGCACCGGATCATGGTACAGGGTATCGTCTGCAGCCTGAAGCTGTCGGATCAGGTCCCGGTTTTTGGCCCGCCGGTCATTTTCTTTTGCCAGTATAGTCAGAAATTTATCATCCACCTGGATAAACCTGGACTGATCGGCAGCATCAAACTGGATACAGTTCAGGGCCTTGTCCACCAGTGTCCAGATCCGGCCGTTGAGGGCCACCACGGGTTTCTGAATGCCCAGCTGTTTTACAAAATGATCGGAATCGGTGTCCGCCGGCAGAAGAGAAGCCAGGATGGCGGCCCGGCTGGGGGTCAGGGGCCGGCGTGCCCACCAGACATGCAGAAAATACAACGGCGGCAGGGCTGAGCTGGCTCCTCGCTCCCGTTGGGTTTCCGCACCCACCTGGTGGCAGGGAAATCCCGCCTCAATCAGCCGTTTGTCTGGTTCGCCCGATTGGGTCATATGGTGCTGCTCCTTATGTGATGGCACTTAATAACTACCCCGAAGCCGGTCAAGAAGGGTTTCCACGCCCGGGTCCTTGGGGTGGCCGGCCATCATGACCTTCATGCCGGCCATGGCCCATCTGCCGGCAATGGGGCCGTAGGAGCTGATGCGTGAATACCAGTAGGCTGCCTCTTCTCTGGTGAACCGGTCAATGCGCCGGGCCATCAGTTCCACCCGGTCCATCTCCTTGATGCGCTCCTGGAGTTTGAAGATCAGGGCCAGCTTGCACCCGGCTTCTTCATCCAGGGGCAGGTTGCCGCGAAAATCGATGCGTCTGCCGGACAAAAACCGGTGAAGCTCCAGCGGGACTTCCTGTGCATCCCGGATCCGGGACAGGATGGTCTGGATCACCGGCAGGACCCGGGTCTGCTGCTCGCCGTACAGCAGACCGCGTTCCTTTAGCACACTGCGGGGGGCGATCATGTCTTCGGTATCATCCCGCTGCTCCGGGGACAACCGCTCCTTTACAACAAATACCGGCACCGGCTTGTCCTTGTGTTCGGTGATGTGCACCACCCAGGGGGCGTCTGCCGCCTGTTTTTTTACCCGGGTGGCGTACAAAACCTCCAGGTCATTTTTCCGGCTGGAGGAAGATTTTTTTGGGGGCATAGGTTCTTAAGATCCCTGTTACTGGTTGGGTTTTGATTTTCTGATTTCTTTTACCAAAGGACAATCCTCCTGCGGATCCGTGATCTCCAGAAACGCTTCCAGCGCGTTATCATCCCGGATCAGGGTGCCGGCCACTTCGAACAGCTCGCCCAGAGCTTTCATGGAATCCGGCGGGGCGTTGTCCACGGCAATGCGCAGATGCCCGCCTTTTGGCAGGGGAATGGCCGGCAGGTCCAGCAGCCGGATGTCGGACACCGCCCCCTGGTTGTACAAAGAGCCGATACGCCGGAGCAGCGGCCCCAGAACCTGGCCGCCTTTGTGACCGTCCAGCCGCAGGGCCGTATCTTTTCTGGTGAGAAGATTTTTTTCCGCGGCCCGGGCCGGGGTGAGGATGACATCATCGGCCCTTGGGGTGTACAGCGAGGCCCGGGTGCCTGAAATGAGATCTTCCGGCCGAACATCCTGCCCTGGTGTAGATCTGAAAAGCATGGTCCGCTCGTTTTGTGCAAGCTTGATCAGAGCGGTTTCCACACTGTTTTCAGGCAGATTGCCATGCAGCCCTTTGACGGTTTCAGCGATTTCCCCCACAGCGCATTCTTTTTTCTCACCAATGGCCTGCTGGACCCACTCCTGGATCTGGGACTGATCCGGTCCCTTGGCCTGGATCCACTCCCGCTGTTTGGCCCCCTCCCGGGTGACCAGGGCATACCCGTCATCCAGGTTCAGGCTGAAAGGCAGGCCACCGGTATCCCGGCTGTAAAATTCATCGGGCCGGGTACTGTCATCCGAGGTCATCCGGTACAAACACCAGATATCCTTGGCCACCCCTTCCCGGATGATCAGGTCAAACACTTCCGGACCGTCCAGAATGGGCCAGGTCCGCAGCCGGAAAAAGTTTTCCTGGAGCTGTTTCAGATGAATGGTGTCTGATGCCTTGAAAAACAGTTTGGCCAGGTTGGTGAGGTGGGACCGGGTGGCCTGGTCTGCAGTCACCAGTTCATTTTCCTCCAGCAGAACCCGCCGGATCTGTTCCAGCACGCTGGCCCCGCCTTCCCCGCCTGCGGTGCGAATCTCCTTGCGGGTGATCTGGCCGGTGGTGGAGGGAAACCACAGGTGCCGAAAGGCCTGGGTCACGGCGGTGACCATGGCGTTTTCCCGCTCCCTGATCCGCTGTTTAAACGCATCCTCTTCCAGTTTTCTGGGGTTGATGCCGTAATCCTGGGGTTTTTTCACCAGCCGCCGCATGGCCAGCACCGTGCGGGCAACATCTTCCAGATGGGAGAGCTTGTTTTTTTCCGCAGGCGGAGAATACACTTCAAACAGTTCCGGATCGGTACTGTCATACTGGGTATTCACTGTGTTGGGCACCAGCAGGAACACCAGGTTCTGTTCCAGGCGGGGCCGGTTGGGGCCGGCCGTGGTAACGAACTCATCCACATTGATGCGGCCGGCATCCAGGGCCACCATGGCCAGGGCCGGACGGCCCCGGTTGTCCGGGATGTGCTCGGGAACCGATACATCATTGATCACATGAAAGGTTTTGACGTCCGTGCTCACCACTTTTCTGGCTGCTGCCTGCAGGGCCTGCATCAGCTCGGCTTTCTGGATGGCCCGGCGGATTTTACTCAATGCAATGTTGATGGAGGGTTCCAGGCTGGCATAATAACGGCCCTGGTTGAACCGCAGATAAAACGCGCTGTTGGATATCTCCTCCAGGGCCACCTTGACCTGGGCCGGGGTGAGGCCGGGAAACGATACCTCGAACAGGGCATCCAGCTCGGTGAGCCCGAAGATGTTGGAACCTAAGGCCTGGTCCCGGCCCACCAGGCTGTGGAGAAACACGCTCTTCCAGGTATAGACATACATGGGCCTGTTTTCCGGGTGGGGATTTCTCAGGTCGCACAGTTGTGCATTGCTTTTTCCCCCTTCGATGCCGTCGGTGTCTGCCCCGCCGATGTCGGCATTCAACACCGTGAGCAGGTCCCCGGCACCGGTGCGGCCGATGATCTCATTGACCATGCGGGCATACCGCAGATCCAGATGACAGGTGTGGATCATGGGGATGGAATCGCTGTTATCCCAGATCCGCCGGACAGCAAGGGCCAGGACCCGCAGCACTCCCCGGGTGCCCTGGAAGTTTTCCAGGGTGGCCAGTTTTTTGTTCAGAAAATCGATCAGGGTGGGGTGAAACGGAAACAGGCGGACCATCTGGTCTTTGAAATCCGCCCGGGTCACATGGTCCGGCAGCATGGAGGCGTTTTTGGCATACATCTCCATGTATTGATCCGCTGTATGGGCCGCAGCCTGGTGGTCGATGGCAGTGAACAGACGCTTTCCGAGAACCCGGCTGATTTCTGCCGCCTGGACCGGGACCGTGGTGGTGGCATCCCGGCTCACCACGCTGGCCACGCTTTTTACAGCCATGGCTCCGGTGGTGAGGGCCTCGTCTTCACTGATCTGCCGGCCGGTCACTTTGCCCAGCAGCTCCGCCAGGATCCCGGTCTGGCTGCTGAAGGCATCTGATGCACTTGCCAGAGACAGCACCACCACAATGCCGGGATTTTCCCTGGCATACCCGTTCAAAGCCATGAGAAACGCGGCCAGCTGTTCGCTGCCGGTGGGCGTGGCCGCAGACAGCCGGGCCGCATACTGGGCCAGCTCATCCATCATGACTAGGGCCTTGCCGCCTTCAAACACCTGCTGGAAAAAATCTTTGCCCGGGGCCGCAGGAGAAACAGCATCTGCCTCCACCTGGCGGTACAAGGTCTCACCGCCCAGCTGAAATGCCATCTCTCCCCACAGGGTATAGGGCACCAGTCTGTCTCCCTTTGATTTGTGCACCGGAATTTCATCGCCGGCAATCCCGGCCACCCGGATCTCACCTGGTTCGGGAATCAGATTTGCCGGCAGCAGATGCTCCATGACCCCTTCAAGGGCCTTGCCTTTATGGGCAATATGGGTGCAGGCGATCAGGGTGTGGGTTTTGCCACCGCCGAATGCGGTTTCCAGCCGGTGGATGGCCGGCAGGGAATTGTCTCCGGAAAGGCGCCCGAAGATGTCCGACAGAATGGTCGTCAGCCCCTGGGTGGGATAAGTGGCCTCCTCAAAAAACAGGGCCGCATCCTTGTACATGTCATGAATTCCGGTGCTGATGCCCTGGTAGTAGTTGGTGACGGCACTCAGGGAGGCGGTGAAGATTTCAGGATTAAAGGTGCCGCTCAGGATATCCGGTCTGGGGGTACATGCGGTTTTTATGTCCAATTGGCTTTCTCCCGTGTTCAAGAAAATTGACACACCCCAGCGGGCATAGAAAATCCCGCTGAATCACAGCGTGTCAGGAACGTATCACAAAATTTGGTTTTGGGGAACAGTGAATTGGGCTCATCAAGAGACCTTTAAAATTGATTTCAGTTTTTCAGTTGCCGCCATTCTCTTTTTTGCTTCCATTTTCAGAACATTTTGGATCTTCCACTTAATTGCCGGAAAATTTTCAAGGCCTGAAACTGGAAGCAAACTGAAATCAGGACGTCCCATTTTAACCGACAACAAAAATTTTCTATCCTTTTGTGACAGTCTGGATAAAATCAGACCAGGCAATGCTTTGGCTGTTTTTTCAAGTGTCTGGTAACTGACATCCAATGAAGTCATGCCTTTGAATTCAGTTTCATAAATCTGTCTGAATTCTTTAAAGTTGGGAGAAAGCAATTCTGACATGGGCCGGTTGTGGCTGGCCAAGTATACAACAAACGCCTGACAAATTTCATCAGTGAGACCACCTGTCTTTGAAAGCAGCGTGATATCGAATAAGTCCCGCGGATGCTGACGATCCAGGGCTGCACAGATTTTGCCGCCATAAAGATCGGCAAAAGACAGTACCGGGACCTCCATTTCCATTTTAAATATGTCACTGGCTTTTCTGCATAACACCTTACGCACCGGCGGAAAACAGCTTCCCCTCAATATCAGATTCGGCTCTATTTTAACCAGATGGCACTGATGGGTGATAATCAGCTTGTATGTATAATCAGTATGTTTGATCTTCCGTTTTTGAATCCGGCACCCCGGGAACAGTCTGGTGACACGATCAGAAATTCTGCCCAGTGCATCGGCAATATCCTTCACTGTATCATCCCTTGATTTTAAAGGAAGAAACGTCAGATCGATGTCCACCGATAACCGGGGCATGTTCAAATGAAAAAAATTCAAGGCGGTTCCGCCTTTTAAAGCAAACTCTTTTTCCATCCCGACAATCGGAAGAACTGAAAGCATCAGTCTGGCCTGATCAAAATATTTTTCCAGTCTCATGGAATATCCGCTACGCTGAGGGGTTTGTTTACATCCGGAACGGTTATCTGATATTTCTTGTTCAGACTTCCACCGGCTGCAATTTGCCGTTTCCCTTTTCCCAGGTCAATGTTTTTTATATTCAATTTCTGAAACCAGGGCATATCATGAGTATCAGCAAGATAAAGAAACAACCGCTTTGCTTTTATGGAACGGCATGCTTCCAGAAGGATCTGCAATTTTGCGGTTCGCAATGACAAAAGACTCTCCATGAAATGTCCGGCCTCTTCAAACGAATGGTAACCGGGAACCAGCGTACACAATTCGATCATGGCACGTTCCGGTGCAGATCCGGTTATTTCATAACTGCCTGCATTAAAAGGCATCAATCCGGCGTCCGGCAGCGATTGAAAAATATGTAAGCGCTTGAAACACAGATTGTCCTCCCATGGATGTTTCACGAACCAGGTCGGCAGCCGAACGGATTCAGATGAAAAAAGATAGATGGTTTTTGTCGGCCCCAACTGGAGATTGTGTCCGAAACCGGATAATTCCAGGGCCGTTTTTCCGCCCACGTACACGGGAAGGCGCAATTGCTTCTGAACCGCATACAATCCCCCCCGCCAGTCCACAGAATCGCCATATTGAATGTATGCCCCGCTTCCGATTTTCGTCACCCAGGGCGCCTTCTGATAGTAGTCCAGTAACTGCTGATATCCGCCATGGTCTCTAAACCACTTCAATGTGGCCACTGTTCCTTTGGGCCAGTTAAGAAGGATTCGGTTTAATATATTTCTTTTTTCACCAGTCATGTTTGTTATTATAGATAAAAATCAAACCAGATGCAAGCAGATGGTTTAAAATAATTGAAATTTAACCAGTTATACTTGTGATTTTTCCAAAGCGGCGATCTTTTGGCCGGCCGGCAGCTGCTTAATCCGGTATTCCAGCTTGAAGGCCGCGGATTTTTCCAGGTTTTCCCGGACCGCTGCCAGGGTCACCGGCCGCCGTGCCCGGGTGTATCTGGAAGCGGTCCCCTGGTTGTGCTTCAACAAACGGATTTCAAGATCGGTGGTGACACCGCAGTACAGGGATTTATCCGCACATTCCAGTAAATAGACCGACCAGACCGCCATTCAGCTTCCCCCATTCATGATTGCCCGCCAGTGCTCCCCGGCGGGTAGTCATATTTTTTTGCCTTTCATGCATACCCGTCTGTACGGTATCTGTCAAGAAATTCGGAGGGCCTGTCTCACCTTTCAGGCAACGGAGACATCTCCGGACAAAAAAAAGGTTGCCAAATAAAACCATGGGTATTAAATTGAAACCAAACACCCAATTTTGGAGCAAATATGGCAACCGCAGTGAAAATATCAGACGATCTGTTTGAAAAAGCAAAAATCCAGTCAAAAGTGTTTAAACGATCCATTGCCGGCCAAATCGAATACTGGGCCAAAATCGGTCAAATGATTGAAGAAAATCCGGACCTGCCGATACAGTTTATCCAGGATACCCTGGTAGGCAGAGAACAGATCAAGGTCGGTCAGGGAACCCCCTATGTATTCGGAGAGGGAGAATGACCCGGCTCAAGGAAATCATTCAATCTCCCCTCTTTGCCAGGCAAAAAAAGAAACTTCACAAACAGCAGATAAAAGATCTGGACAATGCAGTGAAAGCCATCTTTGGAAACCCCGCTATTGGCGAGCCAAAGGTGGGAGACCTTAAGGGTATCCGGGTGTATAAATTCAAATCCCGGGGATGGCAGATACTTATGGCTTATGAAGTAGTTGAATCCGTGCTGTATCTGTATACCGTTGGATCCCATGAAAATTTCTACCGTGAATTAAAAAGGTATCTCAAATAACAAGCCGTCAGGTCAGGACCTCACTGTCAACAATTGGTTCCAGTCTGTGGTATAGGCTACGGACCGGTATTGAACGCGGTTCCCCAGGATCTGGACACGGAAATGGTTTTTTTCCCGGGATCATCTGCTTCCAGGTCATAGCAGGATTCTCCCTGCAGTTCCTTCTGTATCCGGACCCCGTTGATGCCCATCTTTTTTCTGAACCGCCCGATGTCGGCATCCCTGAAATCACGGGCCGGTTTTCCAGCTCAGGCTTGAACACCCGTTCGCAGGACACATAGAAATTGTTGCAGTCCACCAGGGCAAATACCGGCATCGATCATGGAGCTGCCGCTGACCCGGACAAAAAAGGTGGCAGCCGGGTGTTTGATCAGGTGCTGGTTCAAATCCAGGCTGCCTTCAATATAGTCATCCGCCGGAGAGGGAAACCCGGCCTCGATGGAAGTCATGTAAAGGGGCCGGCTGACAGATGTAGACAGATCCGGGGTGTACAGTGTATTCATGGCTCTCTTTTCTGGTGGCCCTGACGGGCAGTTATATTTTTGTGACTTTCATGCATACCCGTCTGTGTGTTATCTTTCAAGCGGTTCACAAAAAAGCCCCCCGGCGGTTTCGCCGGGGGGCTTGCAGTCAGACCTGAACATCCTGTGTTTATTTATTCAAGGCAGGCTATCCCAGGATTTTTTTCAGGTCTTGGTCCGGGGTGCTGATGGGGGTCAAATTGTAATTTTTCACCAGCACATCCAGAACATTGGGGCTCACAAAAGCCGGCAGAGAGGGGCCGATATGAATATCCTTGATGCCCAGGTGCAAAAGACTCAGCAGAATGGCCACGGCTTTCTGTTCGTACCAGGACAGGATAAAGGACAACGGCAGCCCGTTGACATCCGTGTCAAAGGCTTTGGTCAATGCCACGGCGATGAGCACGGCGGAATGGGCGTCGTTGCACTGGCCCACATCCAGCAGCCGCGGGATGCCGTTGATGTCGCCCAGCTGTTTTTTAAAAAACTTGAACTTGCCGCAGGCCAGGGTCAGCACAATGCTGTTGTCCGGGGTTTTTTCCACAAATTCGGTGTAGTAGTTACGGGATTTTTTCACGCCGTCACAGCCGCCCACCAGAAAGAAATGCCCGATGGAGCCGTCTTTTACACCGGCCACGATCTTGTCTGCCACCCCCAGGACCGCATCATGACCAAATCCCACCAAAACTTCCATGTCCGGTTTGTCTTCAGTGTATCCGGGCAGTGCCAGGGCCCGGTCGATCAACGGTTTGAGATTGTTCTTGTTCACATGGGTGACCCCTGGCCATCCCACTGTGCCGGTGGTGAAGATGTTCTGCTTGTAGGTCTGCCTGGGTTTCTGGATGCAGTTGGTGGTCATGAGGATGGCACCGGGAAATTCGTCAAACTCTTTTTTCTGGTTCTGCCAGGCTGTGCCGTAATGGCCGTAGAAATGGGGGAACCGCTCCTTGAGTTTCGGATATCCATGGGTGGGCAGCATCTCTCCGTGGGTGTAGACATAGATCCCTTTGCCCTCACTGGCCTTGAGCACCGCTTCCAGATCGATCAAATCATGGCCGGACACCATGATAGCCTTGCCTTTTTTGGCACCCAGAGGCACCTTGGTGGGCACGGGATGGCCATACGCTTGGGTGTTGCCGATATTGAGCAGTTCCATGGCCCGCAGGTTTTTCTCCCCGCACTCCAGGACCAGGCCCAGCAGCTCGTTCATGCCCAGGGTGTTGTCCTCCAGGGATGCCAGTCCCCGGTGTACAAATTCGTAGTTGGCTTCATCCTCCTGGCCAAATTCCGCCGCATGATCCGTATAGGCGGCCATGCCCTTGATGCCGAACAGCAGCATGTGCTGCAGAGAGCGGATATCCGGGTCCACATCCGGATCTGACATCAGGCCGTAGGCACCGGCCTGCTTGACCATGCCTTCCAGGGAGGGTTTGAGTTTCAGGGTCAGGGCATCGCTGGGGGACGTAATTTTTCCGCCGGCGGCATGGACCCGCTGGATCATCTTGTCCCGCAGGGCAACGGACTGATGGAGCAGGTCTTCGAGACGATAGGGGTCGAACTCCACATTGGTGAGGGTGGCAAACATGGCCTCGCAGGTGAACCGGTCGGTGGCATTGTCGGAAATATTGACTTTTCTGCCGGCCACACAGGCAATGGCAAGCCCTTTAAGGGAATGCACCAGCAGATCCTGAAGCGCAGCCACCTCCGGGGTCTTGCCGCACACCCCCATGACAGTACATCCCCTGCCTCCCATGGTCTGCTCGCACTGGTAGCAGAACATCTTTGTCTTGTTGCCTGGCGTGGCAAACGCGGACGGGGCTTTTAAAAATGCGGGAATCAGGGCGCTTCCGGTGACAGCCAGGGTGCTGTTCTTTAAAAAATTTCGGCGGGAAATCTCTTTTTTTTTCATGGCATTTCTCCTTTTGGATGCAGTTTCAGGCAACCGTTGCCGGATACCCGGGTGTTTTTTTCAAACGTGCACCCATCATAGAGGAACCATCACACCCGATCCTTGACCTGGATCAAGAAATGAAAAAAAAAGTAAAAATTCTTTACAACCATATCTTACTGGAATACACTCCATAAAAATAAGAAAAAAACAGGAGTACACTCCAATGATAAACCGTTTTATGGAAACCTACCGGCGGCTGATAGAAAGCACCAGATACCTTCAACACCGCTATATTTACCACAGATTCAACACCGAAAACCGCCTGACCGGCCTGATAGGTCCCAGGGGAACAGGCAAAACCACGTTGCTGTTGCAATACATCAATGAAAAAATCGACCACAAGTCGCAATGCATCTATGTGTCGGTTGACCATTTATACTTTTCAAAACATCTGTTGATGGATTTTGTCGATGACCTGTATGAAGAATTCGGGGTGCTGTATTTTTTCCTGGATGAAATTCACAAATACCCAAACTGGAACCAGGAGATCAAAAACATTTACGATGCATATCCGGACATAAAAATCATATTTTCCGGCAGTTCAAGCATGGACCTGATTAGAGGCACCCATGATCTGTCCAGAAGGGGGGTCATCTATCGCATGAACGGGATGTCATTCAGAGAATATCTGTTGTTCAACGACATTGCCGATACGGGTACCTTTACCTTGGAGCAGATCATCGAACAAAAGGAACAGATCCAATCCGATTTGGGTGGTATTCCAAAACTTAAAGGCCATTTCAAACAATACCTGGGATGCGGTTATTATCCCTATTTTCTGGAAGATGCCAAAACATATCATCAAAAAATTGTCCGGGTGAT
Source organism: Desulfotignum sp. (assembly GCA_021737695.1). Taxonomy (GTDB): domain Bacteria; phylum Desulfobacterota; class Desulfobacteria; order Desulfobacterales; family Desulfobacteraceae; genus Desulfotignum. Next base: position 28,925 of record JAIPDL010000027.1, read on the forward strand.
CCAGAAAACCATTTATGAGGACATCGCCAATTTTTATAAACTGAAAACCGAAAACCTTTCCAGTTTCAAGCGCATTCTGTCCTATCTGGCAACCACTCCGCCGGGAGAACTCAGCAAAAACAGTATTGCCAAACATATTGGCCTGGACAGCAAAACCATCCATAATTATCTGGAAATGCTTGAAGAAACCGGTATGGTCGAGCGGGTATCAAAAAACAGGGCCGGAAGCAACCTGCTCAAACACACGGAAAAAATCTATCTGGATAATCCAGACCTGTACCACGCCATAATCAGCGAAATCGGGTATGAATCAAAGACAGGGACCATCCGGGAGATTTTTTTCATCAAGATGCTGAAAAATGCCGGGGAAAACGTTTATTACAGCCCGGCCGGCGACTTTGAAGTCAACAAAAATGTATTTGAAATCGGCGGCAGATCCAAAACCGGTAAACAGATCAAGCATCTTCAGGACAGGGCATATCTGGTTAAAGATGATATCTTGTACGGCAGCCGCCGGGAAATTCCTTTGTACCTGTTCGGTTTTCTGTATTAAAGGCCTGAACCCCGGCGGATCAGAAAATCAGGCCATGAAGATCGCATTTTTCTCTCTTTCGGGTCGTCCAGGAAGCCGGGGCTGATGAGATAATTCAGTTTTTTTCTTGAACTAGTGCTTTTCAGGTTTGAATCCAGATTTTACGAAACTATATTCCATATTACACGTTAATATAATCCGGATTACCCGTTGACACTTTCCGGATGCCGATTTCTGCGCGCTCTGTCACAGATGGCGGGACAGCTGTGCAACTATACACAACTGGACGGACAGATAACCGTCTGAGCCGGGTTGTAATAACCCCCAAATTGCAGGTTATTGATTCAGGATTGCTGACAACCCTGGCAGGTTTCTCTGCCATATCCAGCACCGGGGACCGGACCCGTTTCGGGCATTTCCTGGAAAGTTTTGTTTTCGGATAGCTGCTGAAACATGCCGTAGCGGCTGACAATGACTATCACATATTTTACTACCGGGACCATGATAAGGTCAAGGTGGATTATGTGGTGCAAAATACCGCCGGGTTTCTGGTGGCTGTGGAGGTCAAAGCTACCGTCAAAGTGAAAGAAAATGACTTGAAAGGAATCAGGCGCCTGGCAAAAGCTGCCGGTATATATCGATAATCAACTGTTTTTCTTGATCCATTTCCATCTGTCCGGTCAATGGTGGATGGCCTGTACAGGGTCGGTGATTTATCCGGATTTTTTATTTTTCCCAGTCATTGCGGTTCCTGAGCAACTGCAGCCGGATGGAAATATCCGTGCTGAGGACCCCGTTGATTTTGTTTATCTGTTCGATAAGGGTGCGCAGTTCATCCTGGGATTTTGCACTGAACTCCACGTCAAAGTCAAAGGCCCCTGTCAAGTGGGCAATGTACCAAATCCGGTCGATTTTCTGGAGTGCTCTTTTCACGGCATCTGTCTTCTTGATATCCACCTTCAGACAGATGTTGCCCCTGAAAACAAACCCGAGCTTCTTTTGATCGACCACCGCCACAATCTGAATGATTTCATCTTCAAGCAGGCGTTTCAACCGTTTTCGGATGGCGGTTTCAGACAGGTTCAGTTGTTTGGCAATTTCAGTATTCGGCATCCGGCCGTTCTTTTGCAGCATCTGGATGATCTGGGTGTCAATAGCATCAACTGGTAGATTCAACGCGCTTTCTCCATTCATATATCAAAAAGTAAGACAAAATCACTGTTTATATTTTTTTCTATCTTTGCTTTCATGGCGTATTCCACATATCATGGCGGATGCCAAAAGACAAGTTCGATTATCGGTTATACGATTATCAGCCCTTTCTAACATATAAATCGAACCAACAATAAAAAAAACTATTGACTTTCGAATTATATTATATTAATCGAAACGATATATGATAAATTGACTTACATTTCGTTGATTGAACTTCATGGATTAACGGAAGTCGGTTTTCCCGTTTCCCGTTTGAAACAATAACGAAAAGGTGATTATTGAAACCAAAAAAGGAGGGTTACCCTAAATGATCGACATAGACGAATATCATCCGGATGACTATAAACTTCGGGATATGAAAGCCGCCAAAAAAGAGGTGGACGGCATCGTGGATATCATCCTCACCCCCACCGAGAAAGTGACCCTTGAAACCAGGGCCGAGATATCCAAAAAAACGGTGCGCAATTTTCGCGATCACATCAACAAAGGATTCCTTGACTATCGGAAATCGGTCACCGAAGCCACGGGATTTGCCGTTACAGAATGGACCGGTAAGGGTTCGATCCTGGTGGATGCACTGGACCGGGAATTTCTGGATCTGCTAGGGGGATTTGGCCTGTATTCCTATGGCATCCGTCACCCCAAGATCGTGGCTGCCGTAAAATCCCAGCTGGACCGCTCCCCGCAGTACAGCCAGGAGATGCTGGATCCGTTAAGGGCTCAGCTTGCCAAAGTGCTGGCTCTGCTGACTCCCGGCAAGATCCAGTACGGATTTTTTGCCAATTCCGGTACCGAGGCGGTGGAAGGTGCCATGAAACTGGCCAAACTCTATACCGGCAGAAAAGGGTTTATTGCCATGCTCAAAGGCTTTCATGGCAAAACCCTGGGATCGTTATCCCTGATGGGTAAAAATATCTTTAGAAAACCGTTGCTCCCGCTTCTGGAAGGCGTGCGCCAGGCACCGTTCGGAAATCTTAGAGCTTTGGAACAGGAACTGGCCTCGGCCAGGGCCGTGGGAGATGATATTGCGGCGGTGGTTCTGGAACCGATCCAGGGTGAAGCTGGTGCCATTGTACCGCCGGATGACTATCTTCCCGGTGTCCGCGAATTATGTGACCATTACGGCGTCCTGCTCATTGCAGATGAAGTGCAGACCGGATTCGGCCGGACCGGAGAAATTTTCGGAGTGGATCACTGGGATGTAAAACCCGATATCATGTGCTTTGGAAAAGCCTTGGGCGGTGGGGTGGTTCCCATGTCCGCATTCATGTCAACGCCTGAAATCTGGCAATGCATGGAGCCCAATCCATTCATGCACACCACCACCACCGGCGGGAATCCTCTTGCCTGTGCCTCCGCCCTTGCCGCCATATCTGTGCTCTTAGAGGAAGACCTGGCAGGCCAGGCAAAGAAAAAGGGGAAATATGTGCTTGAAAAACTGGGTGAGCTTCAGGAAAGGTATCCGGGCATTCTGGCAAATAAACGGGGCCTGGGCCTGCTTCTGGGGATGGAGTTTCACACCGACGGCATTGGATACAAAGTGGCTTCCGGCCTGTTTTCAAGAGGGGTCATCACTGCCGGCACCCTGACCAATGCCAAAAACATCCGGTTTGAACCGGCCTTAAATACGCCCTGGGAAATTCTGGATGAAGCCCTGAACCGAATCGAAGATGTGTTCAAATCCATCGAGCTTCCCAAAGGCAAGCCCAATGAATACCTGTATACAGGGCAGATGCTTCATGTGGACCTGAACACCCATGAAATTAAATCCAAAACCATCCCCCAAAAATTGCGTGATGAATACATCGGTGGGTGGGGACTGGCTGCCAAATACCTGTATGACACCATTGATCCAGGGATCGATCCGCTGTCCAAAGAAAATGCCATTGTTATTATGACAGGTCCTGTCTGTGGCACCCTGGTGCCCACCTCCGCCAGGACCTGCCTGGTATCCAAGTCCCCCAAAACCGGTACGATTTTTGAATCCAATATCGGCGGGTCTTTCGGTCCTGAACTCAAATTTGCCGGCTATGACGGCATCATGATAACCGGCAAATCCAAAAAACCGGTCTACCTGAGAATAGAAAACAATATTGTATCCCTGGAAGATGCCGGCCCGGTCATGGGGAAAGGCATATTTGAAACAGAAGTATGGTTGAAAGACCAGGTGGATGCTGAAGTAAGAACATTGTCCATCGGCCCTGCCGGGGAAAACCTCCTCGAATTCTCCTGCGTTGGCTCTGAATCCTATCGCCAGATGGGACGGGGGGGTGCTGGCGCTTTGTTTGGTTCTAAAAACCTCAAAGCCATTGCCTGCAGGGGGACCGGCGGTGTCCAGGTCAACGAGATCGGTGCCTTTTACGAAAAGGTGGTGGAACATACCGCCAACAACCTGCTCACCGATGCCAACATGTGGGCAAAATCCAATGGCACGCCGGTGCTGATGGATGTGACCAATGAAATGGGCATCCACCCCACCCGGAACTTTACCAAAGGCGTAAGCAACGGGCGCCTGAATCTGAACACGGACGCCATTGACGATATAAAAATCGGAGACCGGTCATGCGCTTCCTGTCCAATGGGATGCGGCAAATTCACATCCCTCAACGGAACACAGCTTGAAGGCCCGGAATATGAAACCCTTTGCCTCGGGGGATCCAACTGCGAAATCAATGATCTTGAGTCGGTCATGAAATTCAACCGGCTGTGTGATGATTACGGGCTGGACACCATGTCCACCGGAGCCATCATCGGCCTGGCCATGGACCTGACTGAATCAGGCAAATGCGACCTGGGAGTGACCTTTGGCAACACGGAACAATATATTGCACTGATAGAGGAGATTGCCACCCTTTCCACGCCGCGGGCAAAACAAATGGCCATTGGTGCAGGAAAACTGGCAGCTAAATACAATGCCGCAGACATGGCCGCCCACTCCAAAAATCTTGAAATGCCAGGGTATGACCCCCGGGGGAACTATGGAATGGCTTTGGGATATGCCACATCTGAACGGGGGGCTTGCCACTTGAGATCCTATACCCTGTTTGAAGATGAGCCGTTTAAAACCAATGAAATGACCCATGCTGTCATGAACAACCAGAATCTGAATGCGGTCAAATTTTCCATGGGGTTGTGTGATTTCTGGGGAACCGTGGATACAGATATCATGGCAGATTTCCTCACCAAAGGACTGGGAAAAAAGATCTCGGCAAAAGACTTGGATATGGCGGGTGAACGTATCTGGAACCTTATCCGGCTGTTTAATGTCAGGGCTGGTTTTACCGCATCACAAGACACAGTATCAGAAAAAATTCTGAACCAGACCCTGCAAAATGGGCCATGGGAAGGCAAAAAATTTGATGCCGGTGCATTGGTTGAGATGAAAACCTTACTGTACCATCTGCGCGGTTGGGATGACCAGGGTGTTCCCTTGCCGGAAAAACTGGCGGAACTCAATCTTCTGGATATCAATTAAATAAGGAAAGAAGGAGAAAATAAATGGAAAAAATACTTTTGGCCATCCCCAACCGGTGTACGGGATGCAACCGGTGTACATATGCCTGCTCAGCAGTCAAGGAAGGCATGTTTATTCCGTCAAAGGCCAGATTGAAAATCAATAATTTCGCTCATGAGGGGTATTCGGTCCCCAGTGTCTGCTTTCAGTGCCCAGGCGCTGACTGCATGACCGCCTGCCCGGAAGATGCCATTTTCAAAAATGAACGGGGTGTCATTGCCATCAATATCAACAAATGTACCCGCTGCGGTGAATGTGTCCCTGCCTGCCCCTATGGCATGATTGAGCAATATGAATCCGGAATGCCCTACAAATGCGACCTTTGCGGCGGGACCCCCGCCTGTGTCGGGGAATGTAACTTCGGTGCCCTGGTGTTCAAGGAAACAGATAAAATTTCACGCAAACTCCGCAGCCAGCAGATGAAAAACCAGCAGACGGAAGGACGGCCTGATCAGAAACGCAGAAACCTGGCGGAAAATCTGCTCAAGAAAGCTGTCAGGGTGCCGCGAACAACCAATTATATGGGATAGAAAAAAACCTGCGAGGCTGATTTCAGCCTCGCAGGTAAAAATTCATTTTTATATCTCAGCAGAGTTCTTGTCTGGAATACAGCTTATCATCTTTCAGGCGGTTATCCCACCGTCAACCGACCAGGCAGCACCTGTTACAAAATCAGATGCACCGGATGCCAAAAAGCAAATAACCGATGCCACCTCTTCCGGATCTCCCAATCTCCCCACCGGATAAGATTCTGTCAAAGCATTCAAATACTGTTTCGGATCACTTCTTGTTTCAAGATCTTTATCAAGCATCGGGGTTGAAATATCTCCGGGGCACACACAATTGACACGAATTCCAAAAGATGCCAAGTCCAATGCCAAAGCTTTCGTAAAAAGGGTCAAGCCGCCTTTTGATGCACAATATGCTGATGATAATTTATTTCCTTGCAGCCCAGCATCGGAAGAAACATTGATAACGGCTCCGGCCCTATTTCTTTTGAGAAAAGGAACCGCGTATTTACATATAAAAAAAGCGCCTTTTAAGTTGGTATCAACGATCCAGTCAAACTCTTTTTCAGTGACATTTTCTATAGGATTTGCCTTGAAGACGCCCGCATTGTTGATCACGATATCAATTTTGCCATATAGTTTAATTGTTGAGCAGACAATTTTTTCACACTGATCTGGTTTAGACACATCGGCTTTAAGAAAATTGACTTTTGGGCCTGGTTGTTTTTCCAATTCTCTGACAGCTTTTTCCCCCTTGATTCCATCGCGACCGGTCAAAAGCACCCTGGCACCCCCGGCAAGAAGTATCCGCGCAGTTTCAAATCCAATACCAGAACTACCCCCGGTGATAATAGCCACTTTACCTGAAAAATTGAACTGATTTTTAAAAAAAGATGGTTCCAAGTTCATTCCTATTCCTTTTCTGGATTCTGTTTAAATGTCATATTGTCTATGGCAACCTGGAAAACAACGGTCGCTTTGGCCCGGGCTTTTTCAATTTTCAGTCGGCTGTCGGTGTATTGTGAAATGATGATCTCAAGTGCTGCCATTTTTTCCTTTGTATCTTCTATAAATTTTGTTTTGCCGTATCCAATAACGCTTTGATACTTGACGTCCCAGAAACATGGATTCCTATTCTCAATTACCTCGGTGATCCGGTCGAATTCAAAGCACACATTCTGGTCTGTCTTTAAAAGATTCAGCTTTTTTCCTTCAGGACCACTGTGAAAGTATAAGGTATTGTCACGGTATCCGAAACACAAGGGGATAACATACGGTGTTTTGCCGTGATTGATCCCAAGCCGGCATACCATTGCTTTGTGTATCAGTGTTTCAATTTTTTCCAAATCCGTACATGGTTGTTTACCTGCCATTTTTTACCCCTTCATTAATCTAAAAAATTTACAGCCGGTTTTTCTATCCTGAGCCGGTGTAATGATTTGAAAAAACAATAATGCACGCCCACCCACACCTGTAAAATGGTACCTCAGAAAGTTGGAACTTGTCACAGAATCAGGCGATGAGGATCACATTTTTCTCTCAGCAATGAAAGCTCATTGGCTGAAGGTGGCTTGATTTCTTCTGCCCGGGTCACGTCAATTTCAAATTCCATATTTTGCAAAATTTCTTCAGGGATAATGCCGGGATAATATCCTCTAAGAAACATCTTCTTTGATTCACTGTCAAATGCCATCATCCCCATGTCGGTTACAACACAATCCGGCCCTCCTTCGGAAAGTCCTGCTTTTTTTCTCCCTGCAGGACCATCCAGATAACCAGGGCTCGTCAGATAATCCAATTTTTTTTTAAATTTCCGCTTTTCCTGTTTCATGAAGATAATACTCCTTGAAACAAAAGAGGCCACATCACATGCTCCGCCGCTGCCGGAAAATCTCACATCAGGGCCATGATAATCGCCAATTACCGTAGAGTTCAAATTGCCGTATATGTCTATTTGCGCCGCACCAAGTATCCCGACGACGTGGGAACAGGTAAACCGATTCTGCATAGTGGCAAATGCATCCAAAAGACCGCTGTTTGAAGATGCATGGTACATGATTCTTGAATCCCCGACGGCAAGGGGCAGGTCCTCAAGTTCTGAATCAATTGCCCCTGTTTCAAAAAAAATCACACTTTGTGGTGCATTTATATTTTTGGCTGCCATGGCTGCGAGCATTGAAATCCCTGTTCCGCAGAAGACAATATCACTATTTTGAATTTCCCTCGCCGCCACAATAGCCATCATCTCTTTCAACGTATAATCCATACTCTTCAGCCCCTGTCTTATCTTCTATCCAGCTTTCTGGCATACCCTCTGTTTTTATCAGCCATGATCATTTCAAGGCGTTCCCTGCCTACAGAATCAAGAAGTTCTGTGTGTGTTTTTCTGCTGTAGATGGATTCAAGATAGGATTGATATCTGCCTTCATTTTTTGCAAATTCAGCGTATTGTTTTAAAAATACGGGGTCATAATCATAGTATTTGTAGCAAGCCGTTGGGTAAGCACCATATGGGATGTGTGCGACGGCATCAGCGTGTATAAAAGGAATCTGATTACGGTCTGGATTATTTTTCAGGTAATCGTCATCCAGCAGTTCTTCGCATGTGATTATAAGTGTTCTGGCAGCCTTTGCCTGTTCTACGTCGGCAAAGGTCAACCCATCAATCCGACAATTCCCTTTGTAGTCGGCTTTCTGAACATGAATAATCGTTACATCCGGATTGATGGCCGGTACCAGCACCACTTTTTTGGTGTCACACCAGTCATCAAACGGATTTTCCAATTCCACCATTTTTTTGTCCGGCAGTTTGAGATTTTGTTCCCTGAATTCCGGTCCAAATCCCCATTTTTTGATAATATCTGTTCCAAGGGAAGATCGCGTAGGAAGAAAGGGGACCCCCATGGAACCAGCCAGAAATCGAAGTGTCATCTGATAGTTTGAATAATCTTCCACCCGGATTTGCTTTTCCAGGATCGCTTTCCTGAACCGGATACAGGTAGATGCAAATTTACCTGTTCCACCGTAGGCGATTTCAAGGCATGAGACCGCCCCGGCACCGATCAACTCGTCCGCACCCTGCCCGTTTGAATGGGCATACAGATGGAGATCCTTTATCTTCTGACGGATGATTTCGTAAACAGCGGCCATGGGATTACGATTGAGGGTGAATCCACCTATGGATAAATGGCAGCCATCTTTGACATAGGTCTTAACAGCATCGTCTAATTTTTTTACCTTATAGCCATTTACTTTCATATACTTCCCTTATCGGCGATATTGACACCTTTATATTTTTGCTTCTTCACCATCGTTTGAGAGAATAAGACTATACTGGGACGGTCTCCTGTCCCTGAAAAGACCCCATGCTGCCATCTCGAGACGGTACTGTTCAAGGTCAAGTGTCGCAGTAACAACTGACTCGCTGGACCGGTCGGTCTGAGCAACTATCTGCCCTTTATTATCGGTGATAAACGATGAACCGTAAAATGCAATCTGTGAGTTGTCGAATTGTTCGGTGCCAATCCTGTTTGATACGATAACAGGAAGCATGTTACAGGCAGAGTGGCCCTGAATACATGTCTGCCAGTGATTTTTTGAATCATTGGCTTCATCTGCAGGTTCCGACCCGATGGCTGTCGGATAGAACAGCAGATTTGCTCCTTTGAGTGCCATGATTCTGGCAGCTTCGGGAAACCACTGATCCCAGCAGATCCCTACACCGATCTTTGCATATTTTGTGGCCCAGACCCTAAAACCTGTATCTCCCGGGTTAAAATAGAATTTTTCCTCGTATCCGGGACCGTCCGGAATGTGGGATTTGCGATAGATGCCCAGGACACTTCCATCTGCATCAACCACTGCCACTGTATTATAAAAAGCTTTGTTTTTCCGTTCAAAAAAACTGATAGGAAGCACCACTCCCAGTTTTTCAGCAATCTGTGCAAAGTGTTTCACGACCGGATTATCTTCAAGCGACGTTGCCAGACTGAAATACGCCTGTTTCTCTTCCTGGCAGAAGTACAGGGTTTCAAAAAGCTCCTGCAGCAGGATGATCTGTGCCCCTTTTTTTGCGGCAGCTGCCACCAGATTTTCAGCATTGTCGATATTTTTTTTGCGATCGTTGCTGCATGCCATTTGCGTTGCCGCCACAGTCACCTGATTCATTATTTTTCCTTTTTGATCATTTGATGCATCCTTCAGGCAGACAATGGCTGCTGCTGAGTCAAACAATGAATATTGCCTCCTCCAAGAAGGATCTCCCTTGTCTGAACACCGATTACCCTGCGTTCAGGAAAAATTTTCTGCATGGCTTCAATGGCGTACCGATCATGGGGATCATCAAACAATGGCATGACAATCCCGTTGTTGGGCATATAAAAATTGATATATGATCCTGCAAGCCGATCCCCTTCTTTTCTCCATTTTGCACCTTCCACCACATCGAATCCTTTGCTTTCCTCTTTTGATATAAACAGTGGCCCAGGCTGATGGATCTTATGAATGTTCAGTTTTCTGCCCTGGGCATCGGTTGTTCTGGACAAAATTTCACAGGCATTTTTTGAAATGTCATACTGGGGATCGGTTTTATCATCTGTCCATGTCAGAACAATTTCTCCGGGACGTGCAAAGGTGCATAGATTATCCACATGCCCATCTGTCTCATCCATGAACACCCCTTTTTTGATCCAGATTATTTTTTCCACGCCTAAATATGTTTCAAGATATGTCTCAATTTCTTTTCTCGAGAGATCTGGATTGCGGTTCGGATTGAGCAGACATTCTTCTGTGGTTATCAAGGTGCCCTGACCGTCAACATGAATGGAACCGCCCTCAAGGACCAGCGGTGCACCATACTGCAATATTTGCTCATGAGCCAGAATATTACCGGCAACCGCCGCATCCTGGTCAAAGGGGCTGAATATGCCGCCCCAGGCATTGAATTTCCAGCTGATGCCTCTGACATCCCTGTCTTGATTAACGACAAAACTTGGCCCGGTATCCCTTACCCAAGCATCATCCGATGCCATTTCAACCAGATTGACCTGCTCTGGCAGTCTGTCTTTTGCAAAATCAAACTGCTCTTTCGATACACAGACATTTAACGGCTCAAACTGAAGAATCGCCCTGGCAATTTCAACAAACGCCTTTTGAGCAGGTTCAGCCTTAAGCCGGTAAGTATCTCCCCGCTGCGGCCAGATCATCCAGCAGGATTTGTGAAGTTCAAATTCACCCGGCATCCAGTATCCATCTCGCATGGGTCGTTTCAAGTCATTCATCATCGGTTTCCAAAATATTGAAGCAGCTAATACAGCTCCTTTTTCCGGCGGTGCCTTCCTTATCCTCCCAGCATCACTCTTGGCAACCAGAGTACGAGTTCCGGGAATATCATAATCAACGCAAGGGCCAATCCCTGTATCATTACAAATGGAATGACAGATTTGTAGATATCACCCATACTTATATCAGGCGGCACTACACCTTTGATCAGCATCAGGCAGTAACCGAAGGGAGGAGTCAAGTAAGCCATCTGCATATTGATGATGTAAAGAACGCCAAACCATGTTGGGTTGAATCCCAGTTCAATGATGACAGGTATATAGATCGGCATGGTAATGAACAGAATCGCCGTATCATCCATAAACATTCCTAAAACGAAGAAGGTCAACTGTATCATGATGAGAACACCCCACGGCCCAAGGGGGAGGGAATGCGTCACAGTATGTATGAGCTCCTTGGCGCCCAGGGCATCATAAATTTGGCCAAAAGTGATCGCTCCCATGAATATCCACATCATGATCGCCGTGAGTTTTGAACTTTCCATAAGCGCATTTCTCAAGACCTCCATGGTAAGTTTTCTTTTGATAGCAACCGCTATGATGGCACCCATGGCACCGATTGCAGATGATTCGACAGGCGTGGTCAGCCCCAGCATAATCGTTCCAATCACAGAAAATATGATGGCGCTCGGCATGATCAGGTGTTTAAGGCTTTGTATCTTTTCTTTTTGTGACGGTCTTTCTTCCTTGGGTATGCTAGGAGCTATATGCGGCTGGATCTTGCACCGTATTGTGATATAAACGATGTACATGACCGCCAGCAGCAGTCCGGGGATTGCACCGCCAAGGAAAAGCCTTCCTATTGATTCCTTTGCGATAACTGCATAAAGAATCGCGATGCAGCTGGGCGGTACAAGAAACCCCAGAGCAGCACCAGCCTGAATACACCCGGTTGCGAGCTCTTTTGTATATCCCCGCTTGCGCATCAAGGGCAGTGCAATTCTTCCCATGGTGAGCGTGCCGGCCGCTTCAGAACTTACGAGTGCGGCAATCACGGTGCAGACACCGACTGTTGCCGATGCCAGCCCGCCTGGTATCGGCGCCAGCCAATACTGGAAGGTTGTAAAAAGATCTTCAGCCATCCCGGAATAAAACAGCATCATTCCCATGAATACAAACATGGAAATGCTGACCAGAACCGTATAGTTCACTGTACTTACGGCTGCCAGATAGGACATGAAAAGGGACTGTGGTCCCCATAACCACATGGAAAAAACTATCGCTATCGCACCTAGGCCAAAGGCTATCGGAAAACCTGTAAGCAATAACAACAGCATACTGCCAAACAGCAACAATGTAATCAATTCAATTCCCATTCCAGTCCCTCCCGGTAATCGCAACATACAGATCACGAATGTACTTGGCTATCCCTGCAATCAGCAGCAATGAAATACCTAAAGGTATCGCCAGTTTGAAAGGCCACAACACAGGTCGCCAAACTGACCTGGATTGCTCGGCCATGGTGTAACAGCTCCACCAGTCCTTCCATGCGTAAAACACCATGATGCCGAAATATAAGAAAAACAACGTGAATGTGATGAGATCTAAAATGGCTTTTTGTCTGGTACTCAGGCGCATGAAAACCAGATCCATTCGCACCTGCTCATCTTTTGTCAAAAGATAAGCGCCGGTCAGCATCCACAAGGGACCAAACAACCGTGCAACTAATTCTCGTGCCCACAGGGTCGGTGCCTGGAAGAAATATCTTAACGCCACATCAAAAATGGTGACAACCACGAAAAAGAGGATCAACCACTTTACAGATTTCGCCACACCACTGCACAGCCCATCCATAAGCCGAACCGCTGCTCTGATTTTTTCCATGCTGCTCCTGTCTTCATGAAGTTTCACTAATCGGGAAAAGCGTGTGGGCAAGCTATATATACTCACCCACAAAACCGCCTTCCCTAACCCGGGAGCTTATTCAAGCCCTTACTCGAGTCGTCCGAAATCCTTCAAAGCTTTTATACATATATCAGCCGCTTTCTTACAATAAGGTCCCTTGGACGCAAAGTCATTTTTCAGCCATTCGAGCGTCTTTTCAGAAACCGCATTGATATCTTTTTCCGGTAAATGAGTGATTTTAACGCCGTGTTTCTCCACCATTTCATTCAGTGCCTGCGGCTCTTTCTGAGCATAAAAGGACCTCATGTATAATGTGTTTGCCTTGACAGCGTTCACAAGAATCGCCTGCTGATCTGCGGGCAGCTTTTCCCATACCCTTTGATTAATAAAGTAAAAGGGGAAATAGGCGACCTGGTGCCTTGGGAGCAGGAAATACTTTGCCACCTCGTGCAGGGACATGTCATACATGGCTTTTGCCCCTCCGTATTCAACCCCTTGGATCACTTTTCGGGACAAGGCGGTATACAATTCTTCAGGCCCAAGGTAGGTAGAGGCTGCCCCTGCCAACTTGTTCAAAATGGTGGCATAAGGATCCAAAATGTTTATGGACAGGCCTTTCATGTCTTTCAGACTATTCACCTCTTTGGTAAACATAACGGCGCCACAATCATCTGCCTGAAACCCGAGCACCTTATATTTGTATCTCTTTTCAAACGCCTCTTTGTATACGTCACCAAGTCCATACATATAAATGACGGCCATTTCCTCATCCATAGTTCTCCACAGATAAGGTGCTGATTCCAGCTCTCCAACAGGGACCGTGCCCTGATAATAATCTGGATGCGTATGGCCCATCTCAAGTGTCCCAGCACCCACTGCATCACACAGCTTGTCCCAGCTCACCAACTCGCCATCTGCATACACAGAGATTTCAATTTCTCCTCCGGACATTTCGTTGACAATTTTTGCGAAATTTTCAAAAAAGTGATTTTCAGCAGCCCCCCATGAGTGCTGCAATCTCCATTTCGTTCCAGCAGCACTGGCCTGAAAAGAAAACGCCAGTACCATACCAATAACCAATGCCACCTTGAACAACAATTTCTTAGATTTCATCTCTTTCCCATCCTCCTGAGGCTAAGGTTGATAAAAAACCGCTTGCGGGAATCAACGGTCAGCAATTAACGTGCCATCCTCCCGCCATCCGCTGTTTTCAGCCATAACGCCCTGGCCGACACACTCCTTGCCTCTTGAAAAATGCAATCTGGCATATTACACCCGGATGTCATGCTGGGGATTCCGCAGATTTTATCTGAAAATCAGTTGGTTAATAAAGAGTTGCCCTATAAAATGCAAAATTGCATATTTATGCAAAACCGACACTTTTCCGGAACCGATAGCGCCTTGGTATTGCATCCGACAGGCACGGGTATCCGCCAAAATCCCTTTCTACCCGATGTTTGCCAAAAACCGCCCCTGACTGGCATATGTTTTGCTATAAGCATTCTTCCAGATAATCAGGCTCATATCAATCCCTTGCAGGGGAAAAAATACAACCCCATATTTTGGAGAAATATAATGACTTCCACCAGAACCGAATATTTCAACATGTTGCGGCAGGAACACGTGGCCCAGGGGCCTGCCAACCTCACCCCTGCTGTCATCGCAAAAGCCAGCGGCGCCACCATGACCGATGTGGACGGCAAAACATTCATCGATTTTGCTGGCGGCATCGGGGTCAACAATGTGGGCC
>JAIPDL010000137.1 GCA_021737695.1 Desulfotignum sp.
CCCACCAGCCGGGCCGCACTCAGAAACGTGCCGTCTCCCCCTAAAACCAGGATACAGATCAGGTCTTCGGGCAGTGACGGCAGTGAATTGTTCAGGATCACGACCCGGTCCTTGAGCCGGCGGACCAGTGCGTGGGCTGTGTCCCATGCATCGTCCTGGTGTTTGACGAAAATACCGATACGTGTCTGTTTGCGGGTGTGTGTCATATGTTCCTGCTCAATGGGCCAGGGTCCAGTTTTCACCGGTGCCGAAATTGACTTTCAGGGGCACCTTCAACGGATGAACCCCTTCCATGATCTTTCGGGCCAGAGCGATCAGGTCCGATGTTTCCGCCTCCGGCACATCAAATATGATCTCATCGTGCACGGACAGAATCATTTTGGATGTCATGCCGTGGTCTTCCAGGGCCTTTGCCATCTGAATCATGGCCAGCTTGATCAAATCAGCGGCACTGCCCTGGATCGGGGTATTCACGGCAGCCCGCTCGGCAAAATGACGCTGATTGGCATTGGACGCATTGATATCGGGCAGGTTTCTCTTCCGGCCGAAAATGGTGGCGGTTTCCCCGGTTTCCCGGGTGCGGCGGATGGTTTCGTCAATAAAGGCTTTGACACCGGCGTAGCGTTTGAAATAATTATTGATATAGGTATCTGCCATTTTCCGGCTGATGTTCAGTTCATTGGACAGGCGATACGCACTCATGCCGTAGATGATACCGAAATTGATGGCCTTGGCCTGGGAGCGCAGATCATCGGTCACAAACCCGGGCAGCACCTGGAACACCTCCACGGCTGTGCGGGTATGGATGTCTTCCTCATCCCGGAACGCCTGAATCAGGATCTCGTCTTCGGCACAATGGGCTAAAATACGCAGCTCGATCTGGGAATAATCCGCGGATACCAGGGTGCACCCGTCCGCCGGAATAAACGTTTCCCGGATTTTTCTGCCTTCGGGTTTCCGGATGGGAATATTCTGGAGATTGGGGGTGGAGCTGGACAGCCGGCCCGTGGCCGTGATGGTCTGGTTGAACGAGGTGTGAATCCGGCCGGTGTCCGCATGGATCAGCTGGCCCAGGGCATCGGCATACGTGGATTTGAGTTTGCCCAGGGTTCGGTACCGGAGCAGTTTTTCCGGCAGCGGATGAACATCGGCCAGTTTTGTCAGCACTTCCACATCCGTGGAATACCCGGTTTTTTTCCGGGTTTTTTTCACGGATTTAAGCCCGAGTTTTTCAAACAGAATCACGCCCAGCTGCTGGGAGGAATTGATATTGAACGTTTCCCCGGCCAGGTCATAAATCGCCTGCTCCAGCTGGGTCATTTCGGTTTCAAAGGTCGCGGACAGCCGGGCCAGGGCGGCTTTATCCACCCGGAATCCGGTCATTTCCATATCCGCCAGCACGGGAATCAGCGGCACTTCGATATGTGCCATCAGATCAGACAGCCCCTGTTTTTCCAGGTGGTCAGAAAACCGCTGATACGCCATGAACGTGAGATCCGCATCTTCAGCCGCGTAAAACAAAGCGTCTGCTGCCGGCACTTCCTGGAACCCGATCTGGTCCTTTCCCTTGCCGGTGATCTCTTCATAGGACACCATTTTGTAGCCGAACAGGTCCAGGGCGATCTGGTCCAGGCCATGGCCCCGGCGGGTGGGATTCAACAGGTACGAAGCGATCATGCTGTCAAACATTACCCCATTCAACGGCATGCCGTACCGGGCCAGAACAATCATGTCGTATTTGATATTCTGGCCGGCTTTGTGCCGGGTCGGGTCTGCCAGGACCGGCCCCAGGATGCGCAGGACATCCGGTTTCTCAATCTGCGGGGTATCATCCGTATGACCTAAAGGGACATAGAATCCCGTGTGGGCCTGAAAAGAAAAACTGATCCCCACCAGATCCGCCATCATGGGATGGATGGAAGTGGTTTCCGTGTCAATGGCGAATATATCGGTCTTTTTCAACGTTTGAACCAGTTTTTCCAGTTCTGGGACATCCGTGATCATCCGATAGTCTTTGTCGGCGGCATCCTGTTTTTCAGCAAATTCCCGGGCCAGGGTCTTGAATTCCAGTTCCTGGAACAGGTCGAATGCTTTGGCATTGTCAAAGGGTTTGAGTTTAAAATCCGCAATGGACAAGGTCACTTCCACCTGACGGTCAATGGTGGCCAGATCCCGGCTCAACAGAACGATGTCCTTGCCAATGCTCAGATTCTCATGCAGTTTTTTCTTTGAAGCCACCTGATCCAGGTTGTTGTACAGATTGTCAATGGACCCGAATTCCGCCACCAGCTTGATGGCGGTTTTGGGTCCCACCCCCTTGACCCCGGGAATGTTGTCCGAGGTGTCTCCGGCCAGCCCGAGCACATCGATATACTGTTGGGGGGCGATGCCCATGTCCGCTTCCACCCCGGCCTTGTCCTGAACAATATCTTTCATGGGATCCCATAAAATACAGTCGTCTGAAATCAGCTGAATGAAATCCTTGTCCCCGGTGACCATCACCACTTTAAAGCCCTGTTTTTGGGCGATCCTGGCATAGGTACCCACCAGATCGTCGGCCTCATACCCGGATTTCTGGACAATGGGAATGTTCAAGGTGGCGATCATCCGGTGCACATCCGGAATCTGCACCGCCATTTCATCGGGCATGGGCGGGCGGTTGGCCTTGTAGTCGGCATATCGTTCATGCCGGAAGGTCGGCCCTTTGACATCGAAAAACACGGCCGCATAGGTGGGATTTTTTTCCCGGATCAGTTTCATCAGAATCCGTGTGACCCCGTATGTGGCGTTGGTGGGATGGCCTTTGGCCGTGCTCAGGTGCTGGATGGCATGAAACGCCCGGTATAAAAATGCGCTGCCGTCAATGAGAAATACTGTCTCCGGGGTTACCATCATAAATTTACCTGCCTTTTGGATATTGCAGTTTTTTTCAATAAAAGGCATATATACTATCTTTTAACCAAAAGGAGAAGTACAGATTTGCCATGACCGATGATACCCAAGCGTCCCGGCAGAAGAAACGCCGGGATAAACGAATCCGGAACAGCCGTCGCCAGTGCCATTGCTGCAAACAGACCTTTATGTTCTGCTGGCACTGCCGGTGCGGGTTTTCCATCTGCCAGACCTGCATGCATGAAAACGCCTGGGGCATGACCTGCAACGGCATCACCTGGACCTGCCCGGACTGCGGGGACCAGAACGGTTACGGCAATCAATGACAGGCCATCACCCGTAACAAGGAGGACACCCTTATGCCGGCACCCTTTAAAATCGGCACCCTCATCTCCGGCGGCGGCACCAATCTTCAGGCCATCATCGATGCCTGCAAGGACGGCCGCATCCCGGCAAAAATAATATTCACCGGATCAGACACCCCCGGGGTCCGGGGACTTGACCGGGCAAAACAGGCCGGTATCGCCACCTTTGTGGTGGATTACAAACAGATCATCGACGCCTGCCGGGACAACGGCATCGCCCGGGAGGACCTGCCGAAAGACTTTGATCTGACCGAGGTAAAAAACAAGCAGAAACTCATGGACCCGGCAGATGATCGCACCCGGTTTTTCCTGGAGTCCCGGGCCATGGCGGAAAAACAGCTTTTGGCCCACATCCTGCCCTATGACATCGATCTGCTGGTTTTGGCCGGTTTCATGCGGGTGCTGACCCCGTATTTCATCGACCGCATCAACACAACCCCCGGACAGCACCGGATCATGAACATTCATCCGGCCCTGCTGCCGGCATTCCCCGGCACGGACGGGTATGGCGACACCTTCCGGTACGGGTGCAAAATCGGCGGCTGCACCGTTCACTTTGTGGATTACGGGGAGGACACCGGCCCCATCATCGGCCAGAAAGCCTTTGAAATCAAAGACACCGACACCCTGGACGATGTAAAGACAAAAGGCCTGGAAAAAGAGTGGGAACTCTACCCGGAATGTATCCGGAAATTCGCTGAATAAATTTGGGTGCGGGGTTCGGGGTCAGGACCCCCTATCCCAGGAGTTTGAGCATCAGAGGCACGGCCGTCATGGTGCCGATGGAGGAACCCAGGTTGGTGAAAATCACCACCAGCAGAATCCGGGTGACATTGTTGCGCCAGAACCCCTTGAAGGACACGATATCTTTCGGGATCGCCTCCAGATCCCGCACCTTGGGCTTGCGGGCAAAGGCTTCCACCAGACCGGACACCCATCCTGCCGCGATCATGGGATTCAGCGAGGTCAGCGGTGCCGCCAGAATCGACGATATGATGGTGTAGGGATGGGCCAGGGCCAGGACTGCGCCCAGTCCGGCAAAGATCCCGTTGGCCGCCAGCCAGATCCAGATCATGTCCGTGCCCGCGTCTTTGCCTTCCATGGCAAACCCGACGGCAAACAGCACCAGGATCAACCCGGGAATCAGCCATTTGAGAATTTTTCCCAGAGACCCCGGCGGGGGGACCTGATTCAGGGATGACAGTGAACGGGCATTGCCGGATGCCAGATATTTCTTGATGCCCGGCACATGGGCCGCACCCACCACGGCCACGATGCAGTTTCCCCGGGCCGACCCAATCCGCCGGGCCAGGTACTGGTCCCGCTCATCAATCAGCACCTGCTCGATAATGGGATGAAATTTTTTCACATCCGCCAGCAGGGTTTCCAGGATATCTTCCTGCTTCATTTTCTCGATATCCGCTTCCTGGATATCATCAGCGGACCCGAAAGAAAATACCATGGAGGTCAGCAGCTTGATTTTGGCCCACATCCCCATGCCCCGCCACACCCGGGACAAGGTAATCTGGATGTCGCGATCCGCCGGCACCACATCCGCATCGATCTTTTCCGCCGCTTCAACGGCATTGATCATTTCCTGGCCCGGCCGGATGTCGAACTTGTCGGCAATCTTTTTCTGAAACGAGGCCAGCAGCAGGTTCATGAACAGCATCAACGATTTTTTTTCTTTGATGATCTTGATGATATCCATGTTCCGCCACCGATCCGTGTCCCGTATGGCGGACAGCCTTGTGGGACACAGCTCCACGCACACCGTGTCCGGGATTTCCGCTTCAATGGTGTCCGTCACCAGCTGGGCGCTGTCCCGGGAGACATGGGCCGTGCCGATCAGAATAATTTGTGTGTCTCCCTGGTGCACCCGGTAAATTGACGGGTTGTCTTCGTTTGTATGTTCCATTCACCTGCTGCCTTTTCTTGGGAAAGGGTAAAAAAATTACCGCCTGATTATACGCATTTTATCCGGCATGGCAACAGCTAAATCTTGACCTTCCGGCAGGGTTCTGGTATTCACCGGTGTATGAAATCTACAGATGAACAAATACTGCGGTCCGCCAAGGAGATCATCGTCAAGTTCATTGAAATGGGCCGGTTGTCCCCTTCCAATGTCCATGAAGCGTTCAAAGATGTGTATGCCACCGTGGATGACACCGTGAAAAAACACATATTGCCTGACGGTCCAACCCATGACGCCAAAAAATGAAGCCACGGCCCTGAAAGCTGCCATTGCGGTTCCCCGGCTGATGCCGGGCATCCGCAACGGCCTGAAAAAAGGATGGCACGGGTTCATCTGGCTGCTGAAGATCATTTTGCCCGTGTCGTTTGCCACCGGGCTGCTGGTGTACTCCGGGATCATCTATCAGCTGGATTTTCTGCTGAACCCGGTCATGACCTGGATGGGCCTGCCCGCTTCCGGCGCCCTGGTGATCATTGCCGGTATTTTCACGGGCATCTACGGCACGGTGGCGGCCCTGTCGGTCATGCCCTTTGCCATGGAACACATGATTCTTTTGGCAGTGTTCACCCTGATCTGCCACAACCTCATCCAGGAAAGCGTGGTCCAGGGACGGTCCGGCATCAATCCGTTTTTTGCCGCCGGCTTCCGCCTGGCTGCCGCATTTGTCGTGACTTTTTTGTGTGCCAAATTCATGGGCGTGACCCCGGACATGGCCGGGCCTCTGGCCGGGGCCACCCTGCCGGCCCAGGATCCCTCCTTTACAGCCTGGCTGGCCGGGTGGGCCGTGGACACCCTGAAACTGGTGGTCCAGATCTTCTGCATCATCATGACTTTGATGGTCTTGATGGAACTGGCCCGGGTCTTTCGCGTCATTGACTTCATCATCCGGCCCCTGCGGCCGGTGCTGGCGTTTCTGGGCCTGGACCGGTCCTGCGGCATGCTCTGGATGACCGCTGCAGTGTTCGGCCTGGCATACGGATCCGCCGTGATCGTGGAAGAGACACGAACCCATGCCTATGATCCGGAAGCATTGACCCGGCTGCATCTGTCCATCGGCATCAACCATGCCATGATCGAAGATCCGGCCCTGTTTCTGCCCCTGGGCATCCCGGTATTCTGGCTGTGGATTCCCCGGCTGGTGACGGCCGTCCTGGTCACCTATACCTTTTTTTTGTTCACGGCCCTAAGGAGATCATATGCTCAGCGAACTGGCCATAAAAAAATTCGCAATTATTGATGACATCCGCATCTCTTTTCATTCCGGCCTGAATGTACTGACCGGCGAAACCGGGGCCGGCAAATCCATCATCATCCAGGCCGTGAGCCTGCTCTTGGGGACCCGGGCATCGGCGGACCTGGTACGCACGGGTGAAGACAGCGCAGAACTGGAAGCCGTGTTTGACATCGCTCCGGATTCTGAACCGGCCCGGCTTTTGTCCGACCAGGGCATGGACCCTGATGAAGGACTGATCATCCGCCGGGTGATCCCGCGATCCGGCACCAGCCGGGTCTTTGTCAACTCTCGGCAGTCCACCCTGGAATTCCTCAAACAACTGACCCGGAACCTGGCCGGCATCTCCAGCCAGCATGCCCACCAGGGGTTGCTGCGGGATGAAAACCATCTGGACATTCTGGACGAATTTGCCGGCACAAGGGACCTGCGCCGGGAAGTCACGGCCATTTACCGGACCCTGGTGCCTTTGAACCGGCAGATCCAGGAAATGGAAACGGAAAAAACCCGCCGGGAAACCGAAAAAGAACTGATCCGGTTCCAGGTGGATGAAATCCGAGACGTCGACATCCAGCCGGGCGAGGATGAACTGCTGGAAAACAGAAAACAGGTCCTGGCCAATGCCGCAAAAATATTTGAGGCCGTGAACCGGACCGTCCACCAGGTCTATGACCGGGAAGGGTCCGTGGTGGAACAGCTGGCCGGTCTGCAATCCGACATATTCCGATTCAAAGAAGCGGACCCGACCCTGTCTGCAACCGTGGACCGCATGGATGCCGTGATCCTGGACCTGCAGGATATCACCCATACCCTCAGGGATTATTCACTGACCATTGACCTGGACCCGGAATCTCTGGATGCCGTGGACCAGCGCCTGGATCTCATCTCCAGGCTCAAGCGCAAATACGGGGGCACCCTGGACAGCTTGTTTGCAAGGTATGCGGAATTAGAACACCAGCTGGAACAGACCCGGGACATGGACCGGCAGATTCAGGAACGGATTCAGGAAAAAAAAGACTTGGAAACCCAACTGTGCCGGAAAGCAAAAACATTGTCCGGCCAGCGGCAAAAAGCGGCCACCCGCCTGGCGGAGCTGGCCGCCGATGAACTGGCGGCCCTGGAAATGGACAAAGCCCGGTTCCAGGTGGAAATCTTTCATGAACCCGGCGATCCGGCCAGAGACATCTGCACCCCGGCCGGCCACAGACTGTCTGCCACAGGCGCAGACCGGGTCCGGTTTTTGCTCAGCCCCAACCCGGGAGAAACCCCGAAACCCCTGGCCAGAATCGCTTCCGGCGGCGAGCTGTCCCGGATCGTTCTGGCCCTGAAAGCGGTTCTGTCAAAAACCCAGTCCTTTGAAACCCTGATTTTTGATGAAGTGGATGCCGGGATTGGCGGGGCCACATCCGACAAGGTCGGCCAAAAGCTCTTTGCCCTGGGCGCCCATCATCAGGTGATCTGCATCACCCATCTGGCCCAGATCGCCCGGTACGGGGGCCACCAGTTCCGCATTGCCAAACAGGTGGTCAACGGCCGGACCTGCACGGATATCGTTCCGTTGACCACCCTGGATGACCGCATCGATGAAATCGCCCGGATGATCGGCGGCAC
>JAIPDL010000138.1 GCA_021737695.1 Desulfotignum sp.
CGGCCATGTTTTGTAAACTGCTCATATCTGCGATGGGCAAACAAACCCGAATTCACGGCCATGGCCGGGTGACCAAAGGGCAACTGTGTCTGCCCAGCGTGACACCGGATCCACTCCGGGTGCAGCAATACCGCCGGGTTTGCGGATTTGTCCATGCTCCCGAAGACCCCATAGTGCCGCCCGGTTATCTCCAGACCCTGTTCATCGGGTTGCTGGCCCGGTATATCACCTCGGATTTTTTTCCCATCAATCCCATGGGACTGATTCAGACGGGCCAGCAATTTGAATCCAGAGATCCGGTTCTGATAAACGATTCCCTGGATCTGTTCTGTACGCTCCAGGACATGACCCGGACGGCAAAGGGGATCTCAACCCGGTTTCTTTTACAAGTATATCGAGATAACAATCTGGTATGGCAGGGAATTTCCACTTATCTGACCCGGATTCCCGGATCGAAACGCACGTCAAAAACCGTTCCTGACCAGCCGTTGCCGGCAAAAATGACCCTTGCGGTCCCCTCAGGTACCGGCCGCAGCTATGCCCGGGTATCCGGGGACTACAACCCCCATCACCTGTCAGATGTCACGGCCCGCTTAATTGGATTCGACCAGGCCATGGTCCACGGCATGTGGAGCCTGGCCCGGACCCTGGCATGTCTGGAAAAAGCCATGCCCCTGATTCCCCCCTTTTCTGTGGAGGCGGCTTTCAAGCTGCCGGTATTCATGCCCGCCACATTGCAACTGGGGTATCAGCAAGTGGTGACTGGTCACAAAACCCACCAGCTTTTTTTCGATCTCCGGGATGCTGAAACCAGCAAACCCCACCTCAAAGGCCGGGTCACCGGATTTGAAAAGGAACAGTAAATAATGCTGGGATCGTTGTTCGCCTTAGGGTCCGCTTTTTTCTGGGCCGGTGCCGTGATTTTATTTAAAAAAAGCGGGGAAACGTTTTCCCCCATCTCTTTGAACATCTACAAAAGTATCGTGGGGCTTTTGCTGGTCAGTGCCACCATGCTGCTGCTGGGCATCCCGTTTTTTCCTGAACAGCCCCTGAACAGCTGGCTGCTTTTATCCTTGTCCGGATTTCTGGGCATTACGCTGGCAGACCTGTTTTTCTTTATGGCCCTGAACCGGCTGGGAGCCGGAATGGCGGCGATCGTGGAGTGCCTGTACCTGCCCTGTGTCCTGTTTTTTTCCTTTGTGCTTCTGGATGAACACCTGGGACCCGGCGGCATTTCAGGCGGTCTGCTGGTACTGGCAGCAGTTTTGGTGGGATCGTTCCAGAAAAAAGACCTGTCTTTGACCCCGGGACTGGCTCCCGCCTCCCGGGTGCCTGCCATCATTGCCGGGGTTTTTGCCATGATATTCCTGGCCCTGGGCATTGTGATCATCAAAGAGATTCTGACACATACCGATGTGTTCTGGGCCACCCTGGTGCGACTGGGCGCCGCCATTGTCACCCTCATGATTCTGGTGGCCTGCCATCCCGGCAGACAACGCTTTCTGTCAGAACTCAAATGGTCCAGATCCTGGCTGGTGGCGCTGCCTGCATCCATCTGCGGCAATTACATCGCTTTGGTTCTGTGGGTGGCGGGCATGAAATATACCACCGCGTCCCGGGCCGCCATTCTCAACCAGATGTCCACGATTTTCATTTTTATCCTGGCCGCCGTTTTTCTCAAGGAAAAAATCACGGTCAACAAAGGGGTGGCTATTTTCATGGCTATTTCCGGTGCACTGCTCACCATCTTCACCTGACAAGTGCCCTTTCGGACACATCCACTCACAGCTGGGCACAAACCACCTGGTTCCGACCCTGTTCCTTGGCACGATACAGGGCCTGATCCGCTTTGTGGACAAGGGTTTCCGGTGTATCTGCATGGACAGGGAATCCGGCAACACCCAGTGATACCGTGATGGGGCCGATGGATACTCCCTGCCAGTGAATATCCAGGGCAGCGATCCGTGCATTCAGATCCTCGGCCCGGTTCTGGTAATCTTTGATGGTTCCCCCGGTCATGAGAATGAAAAACTCCTCCCCCCCGAACCGGCAGACGGCATCCTGGGTTCGGGTGGCATTGATCAGGGTGTGGGCAACAGTTTTCAGCACCTGATCCCCGGCATCGTGTCCCAAGGTGTCATTCAATATTTTGAAATGATCCAGATCCACCATGATCCCTCCCAGTGCCGAACCGGCCCGGCGGGCCCGCTGAAACTCTTTTCCCAGGATCTCATCCATATACCGGCGGTTGTAAAGACCGGTCAAAGGATCTCTGATGGTCAATTCGTACAGTTGATGATTCAGCCGGATATTTGATACGGATAAGGACAGATATTCCGCTGTGATCAAAGCCAGTTTCCGGTACTGCTCAGAAAGCGGAAACTGCGGATTTCCCACACACAAGGCACCGATCACGCCATCTTTATCTTTCAAGGGCACACCATAGGCACAACAACAGGCCCAAGACGTCTTCCGGGCTGAAACCGGGAGCCCTTTTCCAAGCACTTCGCATTTCAAAGGCTCAGGCGCCACTGCTGGTTGCGACGGTTTTCCCCATTCAAATATCGGGATCACCGTATGTTTGTTTTCTTCCTGCAGACAAATCCGCCCGGACACATGTGAAAAAATTTTGGGCAGATACCAGTAGATCACGTCATAGAGCTCTGTTTCCCGGGAACAGCTTTGCAACAGCATGGCCATGCCTGACAGCAAAGTGAGTTTATGGGTATGGGGACCTGCCATGTGAAAGCTCCTTTTTTTCTGATGCAAAACAACTTGTTGGGCAACCCGTTTTGATTTTGAATATCCACCCTGTGTTTACACATAAACGCTTGACTAATTCAATGGTTTTCGTCTAAATAAGTCCATAAATTTTAAATAGTTTAAGGAGTTTCCATGCCAAAACAAAAAGTGGTTCTGGCCTATTCAGGCGGACTGGACACCTCGGTCATTCTGAAATGGTTGCTGGAACAGGGATATGAGGTATTCGCCTACATGGCCAACATCGGGCAGCAGGAAGATTTTGAAACGGCCCGGGAAAAAGCACTGAAAATCGGTGCATCAAATGTATTCATCGAAGATATGCGCAAGGAATTTGTCACAGATTATATTTTCCCGGTGTTCAAGGCCAATGCCCTGTATGAGGGCCGGTATCTTTTGGGCACCGCCATTGCCAGGCCCCTGATCGCCAAAAAACAGATCGAGATCGCAAAAAACGTAGGGGCGGCGTATGTATCCCATGGCGCCACGGGCAAAGGCAACGACCAGGTGCGGTTCGAGCTGTCCTATTACGCGTTGAACCCGAAAATCAAGATCATCGCCCCCTGGAAAAACAAAGATTTTCTGGCCGCGTTCAAAGGCCGGACCGATCTTCTGGCCTACGCGGAAAAACACGAGATTCCCACCAAGCAGACCGCATCCAAACCCTACAGCGAAGATGATAATTTGCTTCATATTTCCCATGAGGCCGGCATCCTGGAAGACCCAGCCCATGAATGTGAAGAAAGCATCTACTCCCACACAACATCCCCGGAAAATGCGCCGGATACCCCGGTTCGAATCCGGATCCGGTTCAAGGACGGCATCCCGGTTGAAGTGGAAAACCTGACCGACGGCACTGTGAAAACCGATGCCCTGGAACTGTTCGAATACCTCAACCAACTGGGAAGTGACCACGGCATCGGCCGGCTGGACATGGTGGAGAACCGGTTTGTGGGCATCAAGTCAAGAGGGGTCTATGAAACGCCCGGCGGCACCATTCTCCACGAGGCCCACAAAGATATCGAAGGCGTGGCCATGGACCGGGAGGTGATGCGGCTTCGTGACATGCTGGGCGCCAAACTCGGGGAACTGGTGTACAACGGATTCTGGTTCAGCCCGGAGATGGAATTCATCATGGCCGCCATGGACAAGAGCCAGGAACTCATCGACGGAGACGTGTTCCTCAAACTCTACAAAGGCACGGCTTACCCTGTGGCCCGGACCAGCCCGTCCTCACTGTACAACCAGGAACTGTCCTCCATGGATATCGAAGGCGGGTATAATCAGGAGGATGCCGAAGGGTTCATCCGCGTCAACGCCATCCGGCTGATGGCCCACAGACGGATTGTGAATCAATAGCAAATCACCCTGTCAAAAGAGGCATGGCGCCGGGATTGCCCATGCCTCTGATCAGGGGCTGACAATGGGTGCCACGAACCGGATGTCTGAATCCCAGGGGAACAGAATCCAGGTATCCTGGCTCACCTCGGTGACATAAGCATCCACCATGGGCTTTCCAGCCGGTTTGGCATACACCGTGGCAAAACAGGCTTCCGGCAAAAGATTCCGGATCACCCGGGCCGTGGCACCGGTGTCCACCAGATC
Source organism: Desulfotignum sp. (assembly GCA_021737695.1). Lineage (GTDB taxonomy): Bacteria > Desulfobacterota > Desulfobacteria > Desulfobacterales > Desulfobacteraceae > Desulfotignum. The sequence continues at coordinate 4,366 of JAIPDL010000138.1, forward strand.
GTCCACCACCAGGCATCCGGCACCGGTGCCACCCACTTTCTTGAGAATGGTGGTCTTACCCTGACGCTGCCAGTCATAACTGGTGATGCACACCGTATCAATGTGAAAAATCGACAGTTCTCTGGCAATAATGGCGGCCGGCACCAGCCCGCCCCTTGTCACGGCCACAATGGTGTCCCAGGGAAGCTGCATGTCATGAAGCCGCCAGGCCAGGGCCCGGGTGTCCCGGTGCAGCTGTTCCCAGGACACGGTGAAATTTCGTTGATACCGGTTCGGGTCATGCGCCATTTCAGTTTTTCTCCTTCGTTGCGTTTGATCTTTGTTGCGGTTGGTCGGTCTGGCTGATACCGTTGAATCAGAGCTCCAACCGTTTTTTGATCCCCCTGAACTGATCATAGGTCAGGCCCAGCAGAGCTGCCGCTTTTTTCTGGTGAAACCGGGTTTTTTTTAACGCGTCTTTGACCCGAAGGGTTTCCAGGGTCTGAACTGCGGTTTTTAAAGGTAAGGTCATCAGACGTTCCATACTTTGGTCTTGAACGCTTTCCGATGGCGGCACCCATTCGGGCAAATCCCGGGCCGGGCCCTTTATTTTCCTTTCTTTATCCGGATGTCCAAATGGATTTTCAAAGGGATCAAAACAGATCTCATGGATCCGGTGGGTGTCATGTTTGTAGACCGCTCTTTCCACCACATTTTTCAACTCCCGGATATTGCCCGGCCAGGGGTATGATATCAGTGCATTTTCAGCGGATTCCGTCAGTTCGGGCAGCGGTTCCTGGCCCAGCTCAAACGCCATTCGGGTGGCAAAATGACGGGCCAGCACCAGAATATCCTCTTTACGGCACTGCAGCGGCGGCACATGGACCACCTCGAAACTCAGGCGGTCCAGAAGATCCTGCTTGAATGTCCCGCTTTTTACCATGGCGGGCAGGTCGGCATTGGTGGCAGCCACGATGCGCACATCCACCTGCACCGGACGCGCAGATCCCACCCGCTCGAATGTACCATACTCCACAGCCCGCAAAATTTTCTCCTGAACATCCATGGGAATGGTGCCGATTTCATCCAGAAACAGAGTCCCGCCGGCGGCCAGTTCAAACCGGCCCGCAGTGCGGGTACCGGCCCCGGTAAACGCCCCTTTTTCATATCCGAATAATTCCGATCCGATCAGGGTCGGGGTCAGGGCTGCACAATTAAGCGTCACCAGGGGTTTTTCCCACCTTTTGGAAAGAAAATGAATTCGAGCCGCAGCCAGTTCCTTGCCCGTGCCCCTTTCCCCGATCACCATGACCGGCCGGTCCACCGGAGCCACCCGGGAAATCTGTTCCTGAAATGCAATAAACGCCTCGGACTGGCCGATGGCTTCGTATGTAGCATATTCAACCATAAAACATCCATATAAACTAAATTATGGTAATAACTACCACTTATCGCTATGATTGTCAAATCATGTAACTATCTAAAATAAATATATATCCAATTCAGTCATCCTTCTGGCACGCTTTCTGCTCTATTTCTTTCACACACGGCATTACACCACGAAAACGCCAATTATTTTACATATAAAAAACCAAGGAGATGTATCATGGGTATTTTTACACGATTCAGAGACATTGTATCCGCCAACATCAACGCCATGCTGGACCGGGCCGAAGACCCGGAAAAACTCATCAAGCTGATGATCAGGGAAATGGAAGATACCCTGGTGGAACTTAAATCTTCCTGTGCCGGCACCATTGCCAGCCAGAAAAAAGTGTCCCGGCTACTGGAGGAAACCTGGGACAAGGAAGCATTCTGGGATCAAAAAGCGGCGTTGGCAGTATCCAGGGGCAGAGATGACCTGGCCCGGCAGGCACTGCTGGAAAAAAGGCGGTTTTCCCAGCGATGCGAGGCCGTGGAACAGGAGCTGACTGAGCTCAAATCCATTGTGTCACAGTACCAGGATGATATCCAGGAGCTGGAGAACAAACTGAAATCAGCCCGGGAAAAACAGCGCATGCTGGTACAGCGTCATATCCGGGCCCAGCGCAAGAAAAAGGCCCACCAGGAAATCCGGCGCATGGATTCAGCCCAGGTCGTACAGCGATTCGATGAAATGGAATCCAATATCGAGCGTATGGAAGCGGAAGCCGACCTGGTAAACTTCGGCAGAAAATCCGACATTGAAGCTGCGTTTGAGGAACTGTCCGCCGACGATGATATCGAGCGGCAGCTGACGCAATTAAAATCCTCCCAAACCCGGCCCAAAGATGATACAGTCAGCAACCAAGATAAGATCATCACCCCCAAAGGAGACGATGCATGATGAACGGATTGCTGATCATGGCACTGGGTGTGGGAGGCATCATTCTGGTGGTGATCACCATCGGACTGGTGATCATCGCAATCATCCGGGCCGCCCGAACCGGCGGCATTTATAAAAAGGACCGCCAGACCCATGATGACGAGACCCGGATGATCCAGGATATTTACCATGGCCTGTCAAAAATGGAAGCCCGTGTGGAAGCACTGGAAACCATCCTGATCGAACGACAAAAAAAGGACTGATTATATATGAGATATCACTATAAACGAAGACATCACGCATCCGGTTTCGGCCGGGGCAACCAGCCAAACCGGCGATTCCGGGACCGGTTTAATGACATCACCGGAGACCGCCGCATCTACCGCTCCAGAAGAGGGATTCTGTTAGGCGTGTGCCGGGGGCTGGCCGATCATTTCAATCTGAGCGTCTTCTGGGTTCGGGTGGCGTTTTTACTGATCTTTGTGTTCACCGGATTCTGGCCCGTCGGGGTGATCTACATCATTGCCGGACTGATTCTGAAACCGGCACCCGTGGTACCGTTTCAAAACGAAACCGACCAGGAGTTCTACCAGTCTTATACCACTTCCAGGGAATCGGCCCTCCAGCGCCTTAAGCGAAAATTCGACAACATCGACCAGCGCATCCGGCGCATGGAGCACACGGTCACCTCCAGGGATTTTGACCTGTAACCTATAAAATACCCAAAAGGGCGAGCCCGTCTTTGACCAGCACCAGGGCCAGCAGACACAATGCCAGGCCCAGCCCCCGCATGATAAGCACATAGGCCCGCCCTTTGATCACTGTCCTGGACCGGCCCACCGCCAGGGCCACAATCACCTTGGATCCCACCAAAAGCAGATAAAAACCTGCGATAAACGCCATGGCCGCTGCCAGACTCACGACCATGGCCCGGTGCACCAGTGGCGCGCCCACCGACATCCAGAACAGATAGGGGTGGGGGCTCAGCACATTCACCAGCACCCCTTTGACCAGGGCATTGTGGCCGGACATCTCCAGTTCGATCACCAGAGGCCGGGTTTTCAACCCGTGAACCCCCATGCGGAACACCACCACGCCTCCCATAAGGGAAATGGCCCCGAGTACCGCTTCGAAACCAGCCATGGTGGACAACAGCCCTGTCAAAGGATGGGATTTTGTGCTGGCTCAGAAAGGCTTCGAAACCAGCCATGGTGGACAACAGCCCCACCGACATCACCACAATGGGCAGATCACTGATCAACGGCGCCAGGGCCACCCGGATCCCTGCCCCCACATGATACCGAAGGGTCTCCGATACCACCAGCGTCAGCAGCGGCCCCGGAGCCAGTCCGGCAGACAAACCCAGCACCAGGCCCATGAAAAAAAAATGGATCATTTG
>JAIPDL010000139.1 GCA_021737695.1 Desulfotignum sp.
GGTCATTGCCCTGAATCAGGCCACGGCCGTGCTGGGACCGGTGGGGGCCTCTTTTGCCGACCATTACGGCAACCGCCGCATCATTTTGTTTTCTCTGGTCATGCTCTGTATCGGGTGTGTGGCCGCCGGCCTGATCCCTTTGTACGGCACCCTGGTGCTGGCCCTGTTTTTCGCAGGACTGGCCAAAAGCATTTTTGATCCCAGTTTCCAGGCATTCATCGGCACCCATGTGCCATTTGAACAGCGGGGAAAATTCATCGGCATGACGGAGCTGGCCTGGGCCGGGGCCACTTTGGTGGGGATTCCTTTGGCCGGCATGACCATCCAGGCGTTTTCCTTTCAAACCCCGTTTCTGGCCATCGGCATCATGGCCGCCGCCTGTTTTGCCTTTATTTTCCGGCTCATGCCCGAAGACCGGCCCCCTGCCGGAACTGCCGGCAAAAAAACCGGCCAGCTGCTGGTGAACTGGCAGCAAATCATGAAAAACCGGCAGGTTTTAGGCATGTTGAGCTTTGCTTTTTTCATGGCATTGGGATCAGATATTTTATTTGTGGTCTACGGGGCATGGCTGGAACAGTCCTATGGTCTGTCTCTGGCTGCCATCGGCATGGGAACGATCCTCATCGGCATGGCCGAGGTGGCCGGGGAAGCGATCACCGCGTTTTTTTCCGACCGGATCGGCCTGCTGAGAACCGTGTTCATCGGCATGATCCTGACGACCGGGGCCTATTTTCTGCTGCCCGTCCTGGACCGGGGGGTCCCCTGTGTGCTGGGTGGATTGTTTCTGGTATTTTTATGCTTTGAATTCACCATTGTCACGGCCATGAGCCTGGCCACGGAACTGATGCCGGATCTGCGGGCATCCACCTTGTCGGCATTTTACGCCGTGGGCGGCATGGGCCGGGTGGTCGGGGCGTTTTGCGGTGGCCTGATCTGGTCTAAAACCGGTATTTTTCACATCAGTGTGATTGCCGGTGTGTGCACACTGGCCGCCCTGGCCTGCATGACGGCCGGGTTTATCCGTTTTTCCCGGTCTTAGGCCAGTACGGTTTCAAACCGGCGAAACAAGGGCTCCGGGATACCGGTCACTCCCAAGGGACGGTCACAGGCATCGTGACAGTCTGACCCCCCCGTGATCAAGAGATCATGACGTGTTGCCCAGCCAAGCAATATCTCTTGACATGCTTTTGTGTGTCCCGGGTAAAACACCTCAATGCCTTGAAGGCCGGCAGCCAGAAATTCCGGTAACAGGGTTTCCACAATCTCGATGGGCGGCAGCACTTCCTTGTAATGGCCGTTGCCCGGATAGGAGCCGGCAGCCGGGTGGGCCAGGACCGCCAGCAAAGGATGCTGTGTTATGAACCGGGCCACATCCTCCAGCTCAATGCCCGACGGCAGATAGGCCGGGCTGGCATTGCCGATGATCCGGTTGATGGTTTCTTTTTCAGTCATGCCCAGTTTTTCGGACAGGGCCAGGGCAAAATGACGGCGGCTGGCATTGGCGCTGTAATCGGAGATATCCTGAAAAACAAGTTCCCTGGCCAGTAACGGGGTTTTTCCCATGGGTCCGAATTCTTCATTGATCCGAACAATCCTTTCCCGGACCAGCTCTTTGCCCCGGCCTTTGGACATCAGGGTTTCAAAATCAGTCACAAACTTTATGTCTGACAGTCGCTTTTGAGAAAAATAACACAGCAGATGGAGTGTGCCTGTAAAAAAAGGCCGACGAAACCGAACGGAAACCTCCACCCCCGGAATTACCTGAATTCCGGCCTGTTCGCCTGCTGCCAGCCCCGGTTCAATGCCCTTGAGGGTATCATGATCCGTGATGGCAATTGCTTTGAGTCCCAGCGCTTTTGCCCGGGTCACCAGTTGTCCGGGGGTAAAATCACCATCCGAGGCCTGCGTGTGGTTATGCAGGTCGGCAAATATCAAGTCCGTCATGTGTTTTTCTCCTGATGCTTGAATAACGGTTTTCAGGATGATCCCCTTGGCCGGTCAAGGATTGTCACTGGTTTAAAAGCATGCAGCAAAACATTTTTTTTAAAAAATTTCAAGATATCGTTTGATTTTTAACAGGTAAATGATAGAAGAAAAAATCAAAATTGGAAAAATTTCCAGTAAAAAAGGATGTATAATCAAAAAAACCTTCTCATATACGGAAAAAAAACATGGACATTCTAAATGAACTGGGCAAAATCGGATCAGCGGAACAGGCGTTGGCAGTTTTTGAAAAGCAAATGGATACGGCGCAGTTTGGTCGCATTTCGAGCATCTCCCATCCGGAAATTCTGAAACGGATTGCCAATGCCGTGGTGATCTGCAACCCGGACAAAATTTTCATCAACACCGGGTCTGAAGCGGACCGCCAATTCATCCGGGACCTGGCCCTGGAAACCGGGGAAGAACGGTCCCTGGCCATGGAAAACCATACCATTCATTTTGACCTGCCCGGGGAACAGGGCCGGATCGTGGACCGCACCTTTTATATCGCCAATCCGGAAGATCTAATCTCGTCCCTTGCCAACCGCATGAACCGGGAAACCGCCCGGGAAGATATCCGTGCCAACATGACCGATATCATGAAAGGGAAAACCATGGTGGTGGGATTTTACATGCGGGGGCCCGTGGGGGCACCGGTTTCCAACCCGGCCCTGGAAATAACCAGTTCCGCCTATGTCAGTCACAGTGCCGAGATTCTATACCGGAATGCGTTTGCGGATTTTGACAAAGAAGTGGCGGCCCGGGGCCATTTTTTCACCAATATCCACTCCCAGGGACTGAACCGGACAAAAGATCTGCCCGATGCCCGGGTGTTCATGGATTTGCAGTACCAGACCACCTACAGTTTCAAATGCACCTATGCCGGCAACACATTGCTGCTCAAAAAAGGGAACCACCGGTTTGCCGTGGACAAAGCCGTCCATAAAAACCGGGGGGAAGAACTGTCCGAGCACATGTTCATCACCGGAATCCGGGGGCCGGCAAACCGGGTGACCTGGTTTGCCGGGGCCGCCCCGTCCGGATGCGGCAAAACCACCACGGCCATGGCCGGGGACCTGTTTGTGGGAGACGACCTGGCCCAGATGTGGATCGCAGACGACGGCAGCATCCGAAGCGTCAACCCGGAAGCCGGTATCTTCGGGATTGTGGAAGATGTGAACCTGGAAGGGGACCCCTTGCTCATGAAAGTGCTCAGGCAGCCCGGATATGAAGTGATCTGGTCCAATGTGCTCATTGATGAAAACAATATCCCCCACTGGGTGGGCAACCTTGAACCCTTGCCGGAAAAAGGGATCAATTTTCAGGGGGAATGGCATTCCGGTAAAACCGATGACACAGGCAAACCCATTCCCATGTCCCATCCCAATTCCCGGTGCACCCTGCGGTCCACCAACCTGGAAAACTATTGTCCGGACGCGGAAAACCCGGACGGGGTGCTGACCCGGATATTCACTTACAGCGGCCGGGATGCGGACACCATGCCCCCGGTCTGGGTGGCACGGGATTCCGACCAGGGCGTGGTCATCGGTGCCTGCATCGTATCGGCTGCCACGGCCACTGAAGTGGGGGCTTCCGGGGTCAAGCGGGCCCCCTGGGCCAATGCCCCATTCATTCCCGGGGCGTTAGGGGATTACATGGATGCCCAGTTCCGGTTTTTCGGGAACACCAAAATTCAGGAACAATTTCAACCCGTCATGGCCGGACTGAATTATTTTCTCACGGACAAGGCCCGGGGCGGCAGTAAGGGCACACTTCTGGGAGAAAAAAAAGATGTCAAGGTCTGGCTGGCATGGCTGGAACGGTACGCCCATAAGGAAGCGGGACATATTCAGACCCCCATCGGCAACCTGCCCCTGTACCGGGATCTGGTGCCGCTGTTTGATAAGATCATTGACAAACCCTATCCGAGAGATCTGTATGACCGGCAGTTTTCCCTGTATGTGGATCATATCATTGCACGCATTGAACTGCAGGAAGCTGCCTATGCCAAAGAAAAAAACATCCCCGGCCGGCTGTTTGAGATTCTGGCCCATCAGAAAGAAGCGCTGCAGGCATTGAAGCAGACAAAAGGCCCCGTGATTTTACCCGGGGATATGGAAAGCTGAAATTGGGTGATTTACCCATTTCATTGGATTTTATTTCTTGATTTTATGAACTTTTTTGGATAAAAATGTTGATTTCACAATTGAATATCAAACATTATCAACTACTGTTGCAGCCGGATGCTGCTGACAATATGTTTTTTTGACAACAGGAGGAACCAATGGCAAAAATTGTCCATCGTGAGGAAATGGCCCAGGGCACCATCATTTTAAATGAGATTGAGGCCCTGCGCATATCCCGCAAAGCAAAACCCGGCCAGTTCGTAATTCTTCAGGCCGATGAGACCGGGGAACGTATTCCGTTGACCATGGCAGATACCAACCCGGACAAAGGAACCATCACCATTATCTACATGGTGGTGGGCAAGTCCACGGCCCGGTTCAAACAACTGCAGGTCGGAGACGAATATTTCGCTTTAATCGGTCCTTTAGGGGCACCTACCCATATTGAAAATTTCGGCAAAGTCGTGTGTGTGGGCGGGGGCACAGGAATTGCCGTGCTTCACCCCATTACCCGGGCATTGAAACAGGCCGGCAATGAAGTCACCACCATTTTAGGCGCCAGAACCTATGACCTGCTGATCATGGAAGAAAAGATGCGGGCCGTGTCTGATCATTTTCACATCTGCACGGATGACGGATCCCACGGGCACCACGGATTTGTCACTGATGTGCTCAAAGATGTCCTGGAAAAAGACGACATCAACCTGGCCGTGGCCATCGGACCCATTCCCATGATGAAGTTCTGCAGCCTGATCACCAAGGAAAAAAATGTCAAAACCTTTGTGAGTCTGAACCCCATCATGGTGGACGGCACGGGCATGTGCGGTTGCTGCCGCGTGTCCGTGGGCGGAGCCACCAAATTCGCCTGTGTGGACGGACCCGAATTTGACGGACACAAAGTGGATTTTGATGAGCTGGCCAAACGTCTGGCATCCTATCTGGACGAAGAAAAAACCAGCTTGAAAACCTTTGAAAACAGCAACGCATGAACAAACAACCGCCTTGGTTGTACGGAGGAATAAATGGCAGAAAAAAAAGTGAAAATTGACCGGGCCAAAATGCCGGAACAGGACCCGGATGTCAGACGGAGAAATTTTGAGGAAGTCCCCATGGGACTGTCCGAACAGATGGCAATGACGGAGGCCAAACGGTGCCTGCAATGCAAAAAACCGGCCTGTATGGAAGGGTGTCCCGTGTCCGTGCTCATTCCGGATTTTATCAAGTGCATCGCCGACGGTGATTTTTCCGGTGCCGCCAACAAGCTGTGGGAAAGAAACGCATTGCCGGCCGTATGCGGCCGGGTCTGCCCCCAGGAAGAACAGTGCGAAGGCAAATGTATTGTGGGCAAAAAAGACAAGCCCGTGGCCATCGGATATCTGGAACGGTTTGCCGCGGACTATGAACGGAAAAACGGTTCCGGCGGGATCCCGGCTGTGGCCGAAAAAACCGGGAAAAAAGTGGCGGTCATCGGCTCGGGCCCGTCCGGGCTTACCGTGGCAGGCGATCTGCTGCTCAAAGGGCATGATGTCACCATTTTTGAGGCATTTCACAAACCCGGCGGGGTCCTGGTATACGGCATTCCTGAATTCCGGCTGCCCAAGGAAATCGTGGCATCGGAAGTGGCCACCCTGGAAAAAATGGGTGCCAAGATTGAGTGTAATTCCGTGGTGGGGGCATCCGTGACCATTGACGAACTGTTCGAGGAGGGATATGACGCGGCCTATATCGGTGTGGGGGCCGGCCTGCCCCGGTTCATGAACCTGCCCGGCGAAAACCTCATCGGCATCTATTCCGCCAATGAATACCTGACGCGCACCAACCTGATGAAAGGGTATCTGTTCCCCAAATACGACACCCCCATTGCCAAGGGCAAAAACGTGGTGGTGCTGGGTGCGGGCAACGTGGCCATGGACTCGGCCCGAACGGCCATGCGCCTGGGCGCGGATTCCGTGAAGGTGGTGTACCGGCGGTCCAGAGAAGAGATGCCGGCCAGGGAAGAAGAACTCCACCATGCCCAGCAGGAACAGATCGAATTTGTGCTGCTCACCAACCCCACCCAGTTTTTCGGGGATGAGAACGGCCGGCTCACGGGGATGGAATGCCTGAAAATGGAACTGGGAGAACCCGATGCCTCGGGCAGAAGGCGGCCCGTGCCCATCGAAGGGTCTGAGTTCAGAATTGACTGCGACCTGGTGGTGGTGTCTGTGGGGTCCAACGCCAACCCGCTGTTGACCAATGCCACCCCGGACATGGCGTTAAACCGCTGGGGCAATATTGTGGCGGATCCGGTCACGGGCAAGACCACCAAAAAAGGGGTCTGGGCCGGCGGCGACATCGTCACAGGCGCTGCCACGGTCATCCTGGCCATGGGAGCCGGCAGATCGGCAGCCAACTCCATGCATGACTACCTGACCATCGGCTGGTAATGATCCACACCCGATGGGTGTCCGACATTCTTAAAAAAACCCGGTGGAAACCGATATCACAACCGGTTTCCACCGGATTTTTCATTTGTTGCCGCCGTGTTTTTTGCGCATTTTATGCCGCACACAAGATGTGCCGGCAATGTCACTCCGGTTGAATAAACACCTTGTGATCCACCAGGGACAGTGAATGAATCCGTCCTTTGATGAATTTCTGGTCCCCGAAAATGGACACCAGCCGGATCCCGTTCTCATCGGGCTCCACCTTGTCCACGGCGTCCATGATCAATGTTTCCTTATCTGCTTGTTTCAGATATGCACTTGCTTCACACATGTCTGGTTCTCCTTATTGGGTTTCCATAAAAGACAGATGGGATGCCATGAGCTCATCCACCAGCATGGGCAGCGGCAGTCCGGCCACCCCCACAATGTCGATATTTTCCTGGCTCAAGGGCAGCAGCACCTTTCGGGCGTCTGACAGGCTGATGGCTTCGGCCATGGGGCCGGTCACCTCCCCCATCATGGCATGGGGCATGATGATGCCCACGGGCCCGATGATCACATCCGCCTTTTTCACGGTCTGGATGATGGCATTGGTACCGGACGCCCCTTTGTTGGCCCGGGATTTGAGCATCTGGGCCGTGGCAATGGCATTGGTGCCCAGAGCAATGATCTCCACATCCTCGCCGAACCGGTCTTTGAGTTTTTTGATCACCACGGCACCGATGCCCCCGCCCTGACCGTCCACCACACAGATGGTCTGTTTTTTTCTGGTTTCCATGAATTGTTTGTCTTTATTTTCAGTTGTCAATGCATCCACCCAGTTACCCGCTGGGTAACATATGGCTGATCTGGTGCCAGATCGCTTGTTCCACCTCGTCTTCAGATGCGTTCCCGTCCACCACCTTCACGGTTTCCTGATCTTTGAGCCGTTCAAATGCGGCAAAATAATTATCCCGCACCCGGGTCAGGATGTCAATTTTTTCAAACAGATCCAGATGGGTCCGGCCGGCCCGGATCCGCTCCAGGCAGGTATTGGGCGCCACATCGATGAACAGCGTCAGATCCGGTTTCAGAATCTGTGCATTCACGGCGTTTAACGTAATCACCCATTCCAGATCCATGTCTGTGGCATGATAGGCATAAGAAGAAAAATAATACCGGTCGCACAGCACCATCCGCCCTTTTTCCATCAACGCCGTCACCCCCGTGTCCGGGGTGACCAGGTGATCGGTCCGGTCTGCGGCAAACAGGGCCGCCAGGGTCCGCGGGTCTGTGATGATCCGGCCGGCCAGCATTTGACGAATCAAGGCCCCCACCGGACCCTCCGTGGGTTCACACGTGGCCACGGCATCGATTCCCATGCGGGTGAGCCGTTTTTGCAGCCGCGCCATCTGGGTGGTCTTGCCGGACCCGTCCAGTCCCTCAAACACCACAAATCTGCCTGTTGTCATGAAGTCTGCCG